>JAUYEG010000146.1 GCA_030691505.1 Bacillota bacterium
ACCTCAACCTGCAGCCCGGCGAGTTGCCCGGTGACGAAGTCTGCCTTGGCCGTGGTTTCGTCGCACAGGAATTGCACCTCGGCGGGTCCGACCCGGCTGACGCCGCTGTGCTGCACCGCGTTGCGGATCAGGGAGGCACGAAGCCCGTCGAGCGGAATGTCTCTGGCCTGTAGCTGGCCGGGATGCAGGGGGATGACGATGGCCTGACCTGGACGGTTGTCGGCGGGATCGCCGCGGCGCACCTCGATTCCGTTGTCGCGGGCGAAGGTCAGCTGGGCGGTGGGGTGTTTGCCCGCCCCGGTGTACTCCGTCTCCTGCACGACGACTATCTGGCCGGCGTCCATCTCGCGCGCCAGGGCCATCGCGGCGGCCAGCGAGGTGTTGCCCGCAGGCCCGCGCTCCAACCCCTCAAGCTGGGCCAGAACCTCGGTTACGTAAAAGACCTCGCCCTGGGTGACCGTCACGTAGCGGTCCATGTACCGGAGCGGCCGGGCCGCGTTGCGCGGCACGTCGGCGCGGTCGGGCCAGGTCGCGAAGGGCACCCCGAACCCGGTATGACCGGTCGTAAACGACTTGCGATTGAAATCCCTGTCGCTAGCCATGTGCAGCCCGGAAAGGTCCACGCTTGCAGCTATCACCTGCGTACGCGTACAGCCTGCCTTGCGCAGCCCCCTGGCGGTGCCGGTCACGTTGCCGCCGCCGGCGTGCGTGACCACGACGACGTCCGGATCGCGGCCCTCGCGGGCCCTGAGCTGCTCGGCGATTTCGAGGCCGATGGTCTCGATGCCCGCCACGCCGAACGGCGTGTAGAGCGAAGCGTTGAAGTAGCCGGTATCCTCCAGAACCAACAAGAAGACGTAGAAAAGCTCGGGCCCGACCGTCAGTTGCAGCACCTCGGCGCCGTAGGCCTCGCACTTGCGTCCCTTCTCGACGATCTCCGGCTGCCCGACGCCGCGGCTGTCCCAAACCTCCTGCACGATGATGCACGCCAGGCCGCGCATGCAGGCCTGCGACGCAAGGCCGGCCCCGTAGTTGCCGCTGGTCGCCGCGGCCACTCCCGGATACCCGAGCCGCTGCGCCTGGCAGACGGAGAGCGCCGCGCGCCGCGCCTTGAAGCTGCCGCCGGGGTTGGCGGCCTCATCCTTGACGAAAATGCGCGCCCCCTTGCCTGACGCGGACACGGCCCGGACAAGCCGGGTGACGTTGCGCAGTTCGAGCAGCGGGGTGTCGCCCACGCCGGTTTCGCGCTGTATGCGGCGCGTCTCATCGATGCTGAAACCGGTCCGGGTCATCATCGCCTCGTAGTCAAAGGACAGCGGGCCGCGCTCGAAGGCGCTGTAGTCGATGCCCACCGCCCGCCGGACGATCTCGCCGCGGCGGGCCATGACGGCGGCGTAGTCACGGGGCAGCCCGCTCATTTCCGCCCGGCCTCCTCCCGGCCCGGCGGGGCGGCGTTGGGCGCGGCCGCGCCTGGGGCGGCGGGGCCCTGACCGAGCAGGGCCCGGACCTCGGGACCGATCGCCAGCAGTTCGGGCACCGGCCGCCCGAAATCGTGGCCGTATGCGGGCTCGATCGCGACCAGCCGCCCGCGCAGGCGGCGGGCGGCGAGGGTCTGGATTTCGACCTCGTCACCCAAGCCGGCGCTTTGCGTCAGCAGGAACCCCTTGACCCGCATCTCGAGCGGCACGGTCTTGGTTTCCGCGGGCACCTGGGGCGCACGTTCGCCGGCGGGCAAAACGACGCTGTGCACCTGGACCCAATCGCCCCGCATTGCAGTGACCTTGCCGGACATCGCGCTCATCCCTATCTGGTCACACTCCGCAGATCGCCCATAGTGGCGCGGGGTATCGGCAACTTGCTCATGTCGGTCAGGCCTGGGGCGGCGTCCACCACGGCCGGGATCATGTTGACCGCCACGGCGACCGTGCCGGCGCCGCCGGCGATCTCCGGCTTTATCGCCAGGCTGATCGGCGGGCTGCCGTCGATCCACACGTAGTCGCCCGTCTCGATGCCCTCGGCCTCGGGGTGTATCTGCTGGGGGTGGTCAAGCTCGATCAGCGCCTTGTCTCCACGGTACGCTCTGGCGACGTGCCTGCAGCCGGCGACCTGGCCCGGTTTGATCCGGGTGTACGGAGACGACCGTGCGGTCTTGGAGATAATCGGCTGGCGTTCCTCGCGTATCTCGTCGAGGGTCCAGCCGAGCGCGGCCGCAATCATGGCCATGGACTCCGGGAAGCCCACATGCCCGACAATCGTGCCCTGCTCAAGACCGCGCTGAAACTCCTCCGGGGTGGTTCCCACGCCCTGGGTGCGCAGCACCGTCGGGCCGAACGGGGACAGGTCATTGATCCTCCGGGCACGGACCGCATCCACCTGCCCGCACACCCCGGTCAGGGCAATGATCAGCGTGTCGAGAACAAACCCCGGGTTGATGCCCGTGCCGAGAACCGTCACCCGGTGCTTGCGGGCCGCGCTATCGAGTCTGGCGGCCAACTCGGGGTTTCGACGCCAGGGGTAGGTCATCTCCTCGGCGATCGTTATGACGTTGACGCCCGCGGTGATTGCGTCGAGGATGTCCTGCTCCTGATCGGCGGCAAACGAGCCGGTCGCGATGAGGACCACGTCGGCTCCGTCTGTTGGCAGCGCTTCACTGAACGTTGGGGCTATCGGGACCCCCAGCCGGCGTTCCAGCCCCAGCGCGTCGCCCAGGTCCTGGCCGGGATGGGCGGGCGCGAAAGTCGTGGCCCCGACGGATCTAAGGCGCGGTTTTAGCTGCACAAGGTGGGCCATGCCCGTGCCCATGGCTCCGAGTCCCCAGTGGACCACGCGAATATCCCGCACGCCGCAACCCCCGTCCCGAACCCTCATCCCCCAGGCCGCCGCCAGTCCGGGGCTGACCTGTTGGTTTGACAGAGTCCGGTCTTTATTCATTGGTGCATAAACCAAATCCTGCCGTCACAGGCAAGGTGCTCCTCCCGGCAAAGCGCGGAAACGAAGCCGCCGCAACTCACCGAGACGGCCCCGGTCTAGCTGCGCAGGCTCCGAGATAGCTATGCCCGCAATATGCGATGACCGGGCAAGACGCTGGGCTGCCGGCCTGGCGTGGCAAGGCGGCGCGCGGCGGCGCAGCGGCGCATGGTGAGGCATGGCCGGCGCATCGCACGGCTGGTGGCGGCACGTTGATGAGACGGCGCTGACCTGCGGGTTTTCGTGCTACCATGGAACGCATGGAGAACGATCGCCTGGCGCGCCGCCGCCTTGTCGCCGACATGCTGCTGCTGCTGGTAGCCCTGGTCTGGGGATCGACCTTCGTCATCGTCAAACAGGCGCTGGCGGAGATCAGGCCCCTCGCCTATCTGGCCGTTCGTTTTGCGCTGGCCTGCCTGCTGCTGCTGCCCTTCTACGGGCGCCGGGTCGTTGCCGGAGGCCGCGCGTGCCTCGCCCAGGGAACAATGATCGGTCTCTTCCTTTTCCTCGGATATGCCTTTCAGACGACGGGCCTGCAGTGGACCACCGCAGGCAAGACCGGATTCATCACCGGGATGTCGGTGGTGATCGTGCCCCTGCTGTCGGTGGCGCTTCTGAAGCAGACGCCGCGCCGTGACAGCGTGGTGGGCGTGGGGCTCGCGGTAGCCGGGTTGGCCGTGCTCACGCTCAAGGATTCGCTGGTGCCGGGCAGGGGCGACCTGTTCGTGCTCGCTTGCGCCGGGTGCTTCGCGCTGCACATCATCGCGGTCGGCAAGTACAGCGGGCACACGGGGGCGGATGCGGGAGCGCTCGCGACCGTGCAGATCGGGGCCGCTTCAGTGTTTGCCGCCCTGGCGTCCGGCCTCGCCGAAAAGGACTACTGGCAGGGCATCGGCGGCCTGACGGGCATACCGGATGCGGCCTGGCCGGCTATCATCGCAACGGCGATATTCGCGACAGCCGGCGCCTTCCTGGTTCAAAACCTGGCCCAGCGGCACACCACGCCAACCCACACGGCGCTGCTGTTCAGCATGGAGCCCGTGTTTGCGGCGGTGTTCGCCTATCTCCTGGCCGGGGAGTCGCTCGGTGTGCGCGGCGCGCTGGGCGGGCTGCTGATGTTGGCCGGCATGTTGGTCGCCGAGGTCGAGCCTTTGCGGCGGAGCGGGGCGGGAGGCCGGAGGCGGGAACCGCCGGCTCCCATCCGCGCCGAGCGCTCACCAGGTGCGTAGCGGCTATTGACGGTCGGCCCGCCGCTGCCATACCCTCCATGTAGAAGCCACACACCATCCAGAGACTCCCCTGGGGAAAAAGCCGGCGCCTCGAGAACTTGATCCACCACGCGGGAGGTCGGGCCAATGGCAGACATGGAGAAGATCACGATCAATATCGCACCTGTCGACCTGGGACGGATTGACGTGCTGGTCGAAGAGGGTTTCTACCAGAATCGGAGCGACCTTATCCGCGCCGCGATCCGCAGGGAGCTCGACCAGCACGAGGCTGTACTGGCCGCCAAGACGGCGTCCAGCGCGGGCTGGTCGGCCGGGGTGGTCCGCTACAGCCGGACGGATCTCGAACGCATGGCGCGCGAGAGCCAGAAGGTGGACGTCAGCGGCACCGGCAGCCTGATCATCGAGGCCGACGTGCCGGCCTCGCTGGTGGAGTGGGTGTTTGGCCGCGTCAAGTGGTACGGCACGGTCGACGCAAGCCCGGCCGTGCGCCGGGTGCTGGACCGCAAGCGCAACTAGGGACAGTTGACCGGTGGTGGGTGAGGGTGGGAATGGGGATGGCTCCGTGACGGGGCGGCTGGAAGACCCATGGCCGTGTCTGTGGAGAAAGCTCGTCTCGGGGGAATGGACCGCAGACGATCTCCGTCCGCTTGTTCCGGGTTCCGAGACAGCCGTCATGTCCGTGCTCAAGGAATTCTCAGCGCTGCTGCGGTCCAGGCAGGTTGGCGGGATAAGTCCGGACCAGGCGATTGCCCTGCCCGGCCGTACGATCTACCATTTCCACGTGGAACCCCAGGGGGCAGCCTTCTCGGTCACCGTGGCGATGGACCAAGGCCGCTGGCGCCTCCAGCATCTGGAGTCCATCCGGGTCGACCTATCTGAATTGCCGTCGCTTCCCTGCCCGGGCGATTCATTGCCCACAATGACCGAAGAGACGCTCGCCTGGATCAGGGCGGAGTTCGAGGCTACGGAAAGAGCCAGGCTGTTTGCCCACCTCTGTCGGGCAGCATCGCGTGACTTCGCCCTCGGCTGGTTCAGGGACGGTGCGGGGTTCCTGCTCGCCGCCAGGGCCTGGCTCCCGCAACTGGAACCGCGGGTGGCGTTCATCTGGTTCGCCGCCTGGAGTGAAGCCCATCTACGGGGCAATCCCGTTATCCTTGAGCGGGCCGACCACGGCGGGGGCGTGCTGCGTCTCACCAGGCCGCTGCACAGGGAGTTGTACGCACGCACCAGCCATCTCCGCAACCAGATCAGCCTTGAGGACTACGAGAGCATCTTCCGCACCATGTGGGAAGACCGCGCGGAGAAAGCAGGCTGGGAGCTCAGGATCACGGACGGTGAGCAGGTGGTGCTTCGCTTTCTCCCTTGTGTCGGGGGAGTGGAGGAGTAGCCTGGCGCAGGCTTGTCACGCCGGATTCTGGTCCGGGTGGCCGGCCGCCCCGGTCGGGGGACGCCATCCCCTGGGTTCTGCTGTGGGGCCATTGCACGTTTTTGGACAGATGCGTCTGAGGACCTGATCATTTGTGAGCAGGTTTGCCGACCGACCTGCACGTTTTTGGGCAGGTTGCCCTCGCCGCCCTCGCCGCCCTCCCCGCCCCTCACCCCGCCCCCGCGCTCCCGCATACCATGGGAGGACTACCGCAGGCAGACGGGTGATGGCGTTCTTGGTGTCGGATTATGTCGAAGGGCTCGGCGCGCCGCCGGATGGGTGGCGCCGCAAGCCATGGGGCAGCGAGTGGACGTGGACGCGCACCGGTGGATACGCGGGAAAGCTGCTGTGGGTTGAGACTGGGCACGCGCTCAGCCTGCAATACCATGCGGAAAAAGAGGAATCCATGCTCTGCCTGGAAGGCCTGGCCCTTCTGCTGGTCGGCCGCGGCGTCGTCGGCCTTGAGCCGGGCCGGAGCGCTCACATACCACCTGGCACGCCTCACCGGCTGGCGGCGCTGACCGACACCCTGATCGCCGAGGTATCCACTCCGCAGCTAGAAGACGTAATACGTTTGTCTGACGACTACGGTCGCGTTGACGTTGACGTTGAAACGCCTAGGCATACCACAGAATTAGTTGGTGCTGATCCTGTCGAAACCTGGACTGACAGCAGGAACCTGACCGCCCCTGCGGAGTATAAACGCCCCATGGCCCGCGATAGCAGACTCGCCAGCATTGCGATTATGTTGGCCTCAGGACAGCGGCTCCGTGCTTGCGATCTCGCAAGCCGATTTCGCGTTAGCGAGAGGACCGTTTACCGCGACATGCAGCGTCTGGCCGACCAGGGGTTTCCGCTCGCGGCGTTTCCGGGTCCCAACGGAGGCTACGCGATCTACGGCAACGCCGGTCCACGCCAGATCCAGCTGGAACTGGACGAAGCTGTCGCCCTGGCCATCGGCGCCGGTCTGGCTACACGGCTGGTTACGGGCGATGAGGCGGGTGCGGCAAAGCGGGCCCTGGTCAAGATCCAGGCCGCCCTGCCGGATGCGGTTTCATTTGCGCTCCCGGACATGCTTGGCCTGTTTGAAGGCGCAAGCGGTGTCCTGTCCGGCCCCCGGCGCGTCAAGACCGCACGCTAGCCAGAGGCTCGGGCCCTGACCCTACCCTAACCCTACACCAGGATCTGGCTCAGGAACGCCTGGGTACGCGGGTGCTGCGGGTTGTTGAATATATCCGCCGGGGCCCCCTGCTCGACAATCCTGCCGTGATCGATGAACATCACCCGGCGCGCCACCTCGCGGGCAAACCCCATTTCGTGCGTCACGCAGAGCATGGTCATGCCGCTGTTGGCGAGGTCGGTCATGACGTCCAGGACTTCCTTGATCATCTCCGGGTCCAGCGCCGAAGTCGGCTCGTCAAACATCATGACCATCGGTTCCATCGCCAGGGCGCGGGCGATCGCCACGCGCTGCCTCTGGCCGCCCGAAAGCTCCGATGGGTAGGCGTTGGCCTTCTCGGGCAAACCAACGCGCTCCAGCAGTGCCATGGCCCGCTCATTGGCCTGCTCACGGGTGAGCTTGCGGACATGGATGGGCGCCAGCGTGATGTTCTCGATTGCCGTCTTATGGCTAAAGAGCTCGAAGTGCTGAAACACCATCCCAACTTCGGTGCGGATACGGGAGAGGTCGCGTCCCTTGGACTTGTGGATCGCCTCGCCGTTGATGTACACCTCGCCGGACTGCACGGGCTCCAGCGCGTTGACGCACCGCAGCAGCGTGCTCTTGCCTGAGCCGCTGGCGCCGATGATGACGAGCACCTCACCCTTGGCCACCTCAAAGGCAATACCGTCGAGTACCTTCAGCGACCCGAACGACTTGTGGAGGTTCTCGACCTTAACCAATGCGCGCCGTCCTCCTTTCGAACGCGCGGACCGCAAGAGACAACGGGTAGCAGATGACGAAGTAGAAACCAGCAACCAACACATAGGGGTGGAAACCCAGGAACGTCGCGGCGGTCACCTTCTTGGCCGCGAAGGTCAGCTCCGTGTAGCCGAAAACGGATATGAGTGACGAGTCCTTGATGAGGCTGATGAACTGACCGGCCAGGGCCGGCAGGATCCGACGAAGGGCCTGGGGCAAGATGACCAGCATCATGGCCTGCGTACCTGTCATGCCACAGGACAACGCCGCCTCCAGCTGGCCCTTGGAGATCGACTGGATCCCGGCCCGGACGATCTCGGCCACGTAGGCACCGGCGAATAACCCCAGACCGATCGCCATGGGGATAAAGCGGTTGCCGCTCCACAGCGGAGCCAGGCCGAAGTAGACAACGAACAGCTGGACAAGCAACGGCGTGTTGCGCACGAATTCGACGTACACCGTCGCCACCCCGGAAAGGTAGCTGCGTTTGGAAAGACGCATCACACCGGCCACGATGCCCAGCAGGGTTGCGATCAAAAGCGCCGCACCCGAGATGGCGATGGTCATCGGTATGCCTTGGATGTAGTTTGGCAGGTAGTCGAATGTCCGCTGCCACTTGAGCGGATCAAATGCCCCGATATCTCCCATATATCACCCTCCGCCTTTCCAGAGGTGCTAGGGCGGCCCGGCCAAGCCCGCCGGGCCGCCCTGAATCAGACCTGTGCGCGTATCAGACTAGCCGCTGGGCATGTCCGCCTTCCAGGGCATGGCTTCGAAGTAGTAGTCGTACCTCTCCATGTAGTCCTCATTGCCCACATACTCGGTGAGGAAGGTGTTGAGCCAGTACAGGAGATCCGCCTGCCCGGGCCGGACCGCGATGCCGAGGTTCTCGACCGTAAGTGGCTCAAGAAGGGCGAAGGTCTTGGCGGGATTATCGATCGCGTAGATGGCGATCCAGTCGAGGTCAAAGACCATGGCGGTCGCGTTACCCGACAGCACCTCCAGGCCGGCGGTCGTGGAGCCGTCCATGACCCGGATGGTGGCCTTCTTGAACAGGCGCTCAGCCGCGAAGTGACCGGTCGTGCCGTTGGACACGGAGATGACCACGCCCGCCTTGTCAAGGTCCGCAGCCTTGGTGATGTTCATACCCTTGACCTTGTCCTTGTTGACCAGTACCGCCTGGCCTGTCGCGAAGTATGGGGTCGTGAAGTTGACTTCAAGCGCACGCGATGCCTTGATGGTCATGCCCGCAATGATGAGATCCAGCTGACCCGCCCGCAGGGCCGGAACCAATCCCGTGAAGTCTTCGATATCTTTCCACTCAGCCTTGACGCCGAGTTCCTTAGCGATGAGGTTGCCGAGGTCAATGTCAAAACCGATGAGCTTGCCGTTCTTGTCCACCATCTCAAATGGGAAATACCCGGACGACGTGCCGATGACGATCTTGCCGGCCTTCTTGATGGCGTTGATGCTCGCAAAATGGTCTACGACCGGGGCCGCCGTCTCTTTTGGCGCGCAGGCCACGGCAATGGTCGCCACCACCGCTACGATGAGCAGCAGGGGCAGGACTTTCCTGAATTTCATGCGGTTACCTCCTTTGCTATGTCTCAAAGCTCTTCTTGGTCGGCTGCGGCCGAAATAGCCAGGGCCTGCCTGGCACCCTGCTAAGCTCCTGGGCTGACGTCTCCCCCCTCCCATCGCCCGGCACTCTGCCAGGTCCGGCCGGCTGGCTCACGGCCCGTCGCCCGGCACTCGGCAGGCGGCACCCGCGGAGCGTGGGGCGATTGGGCTGCATCGGAGCTATCTTGGGGTGGCCGTTTCCTCGCATTGCCTAAGGTTCGACTCCATGCCGTCCGGTCCTGCCTTGGCCGCCCGTGTAGAGAGGTGGGGCCAATGGGATGATTTGGCACGCGAGATCGGCTCGGAAACAGCGTCAGCGGCCCGGCCCGGATGATCGATCCCGTTTGGGCCTGGTGGATACGCTCCCGCAGGAAGCCAGCCGTGAGGTGAGGGCCTGGGCCTAGATGGCACCTGACTGGCAGGCCCTGACCATGATCAACGTGCCCCACATCTGTCTGAAGGCGGCCAGGTAGTCGTCTCCCCGCACGCGCAGCGACTTGCTCCCGAGGTACTCGACCGTCGGGAACAGGCAGGCCATTTTGACACCCGCCGTGGACTTGAAGTCAATCTCGAATTGGACGGGGCCGGGTACCTGGAACGGTTTGATTTCGCCGCGTCCCGCCCGCTCCACTGCGGCCTGGGCGCGGGCCGCGATCAGCTCGCTGCTCGCCGCCGGCGGCAGCAGGTTGGCGACCAGGCGCTCGGAGGAGGTCTTGACCTGGGCGGCCTCAATGTCGCCAAGCAGCTCCCGGGCTTCGCCGGCGACCTTGTCGTCGCCTGTGACGAGGCACACGGGCACTCCGAAGTGCCCGGCGAGCGCGGCGTTGATGCCGGTTTCGCCAAACGGGCGGCCGTTGCAGCGGATCTCATAGACGGTGTTGCCGAGCAGGGTGTGATTGAGCAGACCGTCCTCCGTTCCCTCGCGGGCATGGTAGGCGACGAAGAAAGCCGCGGCGTACTCCGGCCCGATGCCCTCCATCTGGGCAAATGGCTTGTTGCTGCCCGAGAACAGCCTGGCGTGCCTGTCGAGGTCCTCTATGAGGATGTTGGTCATCTTGCCGTGAGCGTCCGTGACGACAAAATCGGTCGCCCCGCCGGCCATGGCACCGCGTATCGCTGCGTTGATGTCCGCGGTAAGCAGCTTGCGCATCCGGCCGTAATCGGAGGAATCAGAACCCACATGAGCCCCGACCGCGACGCCGGTTGCCCCCTCCATGTCCGCCGAGATGAAGACCTTCACCACCCCGCACCTCCCCGACCAGCTTCGGATGGGGACTGGTCTTCGGGCCAGGACGCCCCCTTACCTGCCCGGACCTGCCACAATATGGGCGTGCGGTGGGTGCGGTTGCGCGGCGTGCGCTGCGGACGGCCGCGTGGCAAGGGCCAAGAGCCGCCGGCGTTCACCCTGGGGACTAATCGGCCGGGACGCCCTGGTTGAGCCACTGCGCGAGCCGCCGCAGGGCCCTGCGCTCGATGCGTGAGATGTAGGGCCGGGACACGCCCCTGATCCCCGCCACCTGCCGCTGCGTCAGAGGGGGTTGCCCTGAGAGGCCGTATCGGAGTTCGATGATCTCGCGCTCAAGTCCCGTGAGTCTGCCCACGAGGTTCCTGGCTTCCACGGCCTCCAGCCGGCGGGCGACGTCGACGGCGAGGTCCTCGCCCCTTTCGGCCAGGAAGTCAAGCATCGTGCGATCGCCGGCATCCCTGCTGAGAGGTATGTCGAGGGACACGTCCTGCCGGTGCTTCCGGTCGCGGCGGAGGAACATGCGTATTTCGTTTTCGATGCACTGGCAGGCAAAATTGGCGAACGGCGTTTGGCGCGCCGGGTCGTAGTGGTCCACAGCCTTGGTCAACCCGATCATGCCTTCAGACAGCACGTCCTCAAGGTCGCGGACCTTGCCCCGTAGGTGCTTGGTCTTGTGGGCCACCAGCCTCATGTTGCGGGCAATGAGCTTTTCCCTGGCTATTGCGTCTCCGCAGCCAGCCAGTTTTAGGCACCTTTCCTGCTCCGTACGGGACATGGGGCGAGGAAAACCAACGCTCAACGGGGCACCCCCCATACGCGATAGCGGTCACCAACTCTGTGTCATGGTATGGGGGAAAGAAGCGAACTGTAACTTAACTGGCCTTTTACTGCGACGGGGACTTAGAGGGTGCGACGGCGGGCCTAAACGCTGTCAAGCGTCCTGGCCGCGAAAGCGATCGACCACCCAGATGCCGATCATCACGAGCGGGGCGTAGAGCAATGCGTACCAGGCGCCTGTGTAGAGGAGAACGCGGACTCCCTCCGCAAGCCCGATGGTGAATACCTCGCTGCCGAGTCCCCCGCCGATGATGAGACCGGCGACCCAGGACAGGTCGGCAACGAGAAACCGGTTACGAACCGCGATCATCGAAATCAGACCGCTCAGGAGGACGACCAGCGGGATCAGGGGCCAGAGCAAGAACGGACCTGTGTCGAGTATGGCCTGCATCCACGGTATGCTGAGCACCCCGCTCCAGATTGCGACACCGGCGCCCAGCCCGGCAATGTCGCGCAAAACGGCCTGCATCGTGGGCATAGGGCGCGTCTCCTTGCCCGCATCGGGCGGGGAGCCGGCAGGGTTTGGTTCGCTGGACAACACATAGTCCTCCTCGCAGGCAGCACGCGACTGTCCTGAACATGATACCATGCGGGGCCAAGTCAAGCGCCCCCCGCGGAAACGCTCGCTCCGGCAGCGCAACCCGCCCAGGATCCGTACAGGCGTTGTCTGAAGGTGCCAGGCATGGTAAGCTCCACATGGGCCCCCGCTTACGTCGTCTCGCCGGGAGTGGCGCCAATGATTAAAGTCCGCATATCCTCCAAGGGCCAGGTGGTCATTCCGGTCGAGGTGCGCACCCGGTACAATATCGATACCGGCACTGAGTTGGAGTTGCGCGAGGCTGCGGGGTTCATCTCCCTTCACCCGCTCCCCGAGGATCCTGTCGCCGCCGGCCGCGGTTTCCTGCGCGCGGGGCGCCAGGAGTCGCTGATCTCCCTGCTTTTGCGAGAAAGGCAATCTTCTCCGGGCAGAGAGCCGAGGAAGGGCCGGGGGCGTGATGCGGCGGATCAGTCCAAGGCCGCCGCCGTGCAGCGGACGTTGTTCGACCCCGGGGCGCAATAAGGCTTCCGGGGCCAGCCGATCTTTTGACCGGTAGGGAGGGGCTCTGAGGTGCCGATCCTACCCGACCCGCAGCTTGTCGTGCTAGACTCCTCAGCGCTGCTCATCTACCTCGGTGACGAACGTGGCGCTGACAAAGTCCAGCGCGTTCTCAGCGCCGCCACCGGAGGACGCGTGTCCGTCGTCTCCCCCACCCTGTGCTACTGCGAGGCCCTGATGGTGGCCGCGCCCGAGCTCGGACCGGAAAGGATGGACGACTTCCGGGCGACTATCGAGCAACTCCCCGTCAAGGCCCTTCCTCTGGACCTCGATGCCGCGCTTGCGATCGCCGGCGCCCGGATCGCGTGGGCGCTGCAGCTGGCCGACGCGGCCGCCGCCGTGGCCGCGCAGAGGCGGGATGCAATCCTGCTTACGGCTAACCCCCAGTTCACATCGTTTGAGCGCGCAGGCGGCCGGGTCTACTGGCTCGGCCCCGAAGAGCGCCGCAACGAACTCGTGCTCTTTGACCCTCTGGCCTGCTTCTGATGCGCTATACCGTCGTCCCCCGCGCGGTGGTCCTCTGCGGCCGGCACATGCTGCTCGTTCGCTCTTCTCCCGGCCTGCGGTCCCCCTCGTCGGGCCGGTGGCACCTGCCGGGCGGCGAGATACGCGCCGGGGAGAGCCCGCAGCGCGCAATTGCCCGCGTGGTGGCCGAGCGCAGCGCGCTGCGGGTAGAGGTGTGCGGCTGCCTTGATGCCCTGGTCCGCCGCGGCCCGGACCCCGAGACGGGCCGTCAGGTGCCGCTGCTGCACCTATTCTTCGTTTGCCGGCCGGCATCCGACAGCAGCCCGGACCTCCTGCCCGGCGCCGGCGCACACACGGCAGACCCGAGTGCCGAGGGACCGTCACCCGGTGAGCCGGACGCTCTGCACATCGGACCTCCCGGCGGGGCCGACTGGGGCTGGACCGACCTGGCCTCGGGACTTGGCGCGCTCAAGCACGACGTGGTCGGGGAGGCTGTGATTGAACACATCGCGGCGGCGCTCGGCCCGGACCCTCAAGCTTAGGGGCAATCATCCCTGCCCGGCGGCCCGGGCCGCCGGTCGGCGGGATCGCGCCCCCTGTCCTTGTCACCGCTGCGATCCCTGTCACGGCTGCGGGCTGCGATCCGTTGCCGTAGCGCCTCAAAGGCGATCACCGAAGCGGCATCCGCGATGGTGAGTGACTGCGCAAACCTGCGCCCATAGGGGATGCGCAGCACTACGTCGGCCTGGTTCATGAATGACCTCGTGATGCCCCGTTTTTCCCCGCCAATGACGAGAAACAGCGGTCCCGCGAGGTCGGCCTCGTAGATCGACCGGGCTCCCGCACCGGTCCCCGTGCAGGCCACGCGCATGCCGAGCCCTTGGAAACAGCGGGCGGCATCTGCCGCGGTAGGGGCAACCGCAACGGCGATCAGCTCGGAGGCGCCGGCCGAGACCCGGGCGACGGTTCCCCCCGCGGACATCCAGTTGCGGGGCCTGAGGACCAGCCCGTCCGCCCCGGCGGCATAAAGGGCACGGACCGCGGCCCCGAAGTCAAGCGGGTCCTCAACACCATCCAGCATCGCCACAAACGGCCGCGGGCCCGTCCCGGGCAGGTCGTGCAGGCTGCCGAACCTTCTCGGCCCGGTGACCGCCACGATGCCGCCGTGGGTTGCGCCGCTCGCCTTGGCGGCGATGTCGCCGGCGCCGACCCGCTCGACACGGATGCCGCGCACCTGCGCCAGGGCCGATACGGCCAGCACCTCGGGGTTGGTCGTGTCCTCCTGAACGTAGACGGCTTCGATATCCCTGCTTTTCGCCTCGATCACGGCACGGACCGAGATGTGCCCCTCAAGGACGGCTGTGACGCCTTTAGGCTGCCCTGTCTCCATGGTCGCCGCCAGCCCCTCCCCTTGCAGCGCTAATCCAAGCTGGCTTACCTGGCCCCGCGAATCCCACCACGGGACCAGATCAGGGCCCCGGTCGGGCACGCAGCCGCGCACGCGGGGCTGCCGCCGCACAGGTCGCAGACCCAGGCCTTACCCTCAAGAAGCAGAGGACCGCCGAAGGCGCACACCCCGGCGCATTCCCCACACCCAGTGCACCGCTCGTGGTCTGCGCATACGGCCCGCGTCGCTTCGTGGCGACTCAGAGCGCCCTGCGGGCACGCCGTCACGCAACGGGCCACGCCGCACTGCCGGCACACGAGCGGCCCGGGCAGGCGGATCAGGGCCGGCACCGACGGACAGGCCTGAACGCAGGCGCCGCAGCTGTCGCACCGGCCCTCCTCAACAAGCATGCGCGGGACCAGGCGCCCCGAGTCCGCGTGCTCCGCCGCCACAGCGCCGGCGCGGACCCTCCGGACCCGCCAGACCACCCGCCCGTTGGGGTCGGGACAGGTGATCAGATCGGTATGCGGCATCCAATCGTTGGGCTCGACGATCTCCCGTTCCTTGGCCACCAGCATCGGCAACATGGCGCTGAGCGCCCAAATACAGACGAATTTGCCCGCGGGGACGAACAGCTTGCCCGCCCGGACCTCAAAGTAGTCCCCGGGCCGGTGCGGCAGGTCGCAGAAACCCCGCACCTCCTGGACCTCGACACGCAGGTCATACACCGCCGCCAAGTCCTCTCGCGATGAGTTCGATGAGGTGGACCGTACGCTGGCCGCCCCCTGCACGGTCGAGGCCGTTGGCCAGCCACGCCATACAGCCCGGACAGGCCGTGGCCACCAGTTGGGCGCCCGTGGAGGCTAATTCGCCCGCCCGGCGGTCGAGCATCTGGGCGCTGGCCGCGACGTGCTCGAGGGCGAACGTGCCCCCAAAGCCGCAGCAGCTGTCGGGACGGGGAGCCTCCCGGAACCCGCCGCCAGCCAAGGCGCGCAACGCCTCGCGCGGCTGGGAATGGACGCCGAGCAGGCGGCGCAGGTGGCAGGGGTCGTGGTACGTCACCGACGCGCTGATCGGCGGGCCCGCCAAGTGCTCCCCGATCCCGAGTTCCCAGGCCAGCGCGGTCGCGTCGACCGACTTGGCCGCGACGTCGCTCACCGCATCCATGGTCAGTCCCGCGGCCGCCAGCGCCTCTGTCCCGCCGCTCATCCGGCCGAAAAGGTACGCGGGATAGTCGTGCCGGAATGCCACGGCGCACGAGGGACAAAGGAACGCAAGCCTGGAGCCCGGAGAATCCAGATGGCCGGCGAGAGCCTTGAGATTTTCCGCGGCGAGCCGCCTCGCGGTGTCCGCATCGCCGGCGTATGCCGCCGGGGCGCCGCAGCAGACCAGGCCCTCCGGCACGACCACACGTCTCCCGAGACGGGCAAAAACCTCCTGCGCCGCCGTCAGCAATTCGGGATACCCAAGGTCGACCAGACACCCCGGGTAGATGACAACAGGCGCATCCGCCGGCGCAACATACTGGCGGCGCCCCGCCGCCAACGCCGGCGCCGTAGCGGGCCGCCTCTTCCTCATCCGTGGCAGCAGCATCCGCTGCCCGAATACCGGCAGGCGCCAGATGCTGCGCACATGGCGCGGGTCCACGGGCGACGGGCGGAAGAGCAGCGCTTGGACCAGCCCAAGCGCCGCGGCCGCGGCCCGCAGCACGGCAGGCCGGCCAAAAAGGCCGCGAACGACCGCCGCCTTGACCGGCGGCAGTCCGATCCGCCGCTGGAGCAGGCATCGCCCCTCAAGCAGCATGTAGCCCGTGTCTGCCCCGCTGGGACACTCCAGACGGCAGCGGCCGCAGTTGACGCAGCGGGTCAGGCGGGCGTAGAGCTCGCGGTCCGGGCGCAGGTCACCGCCGAGCTCTTCGAGCAGCAGCCCGAGCTTGCCGCGGGCAACGTCGGTCTCCCGGCCGGACTCGGCAAACACGGGGCACGAAGCGCGGCACTGCCCGCAGCGCATGCACTTTTGCAGCTCACCGAGCAGGGAACGCACATCCTCGCCGGCGACCGCGGAGACCCGCTCGAACACGTTGGCGACAATGCCGTACTGCCCGCATCCCTGGCCGCCGGACGGCCCTTGCCCGGCTCCCCCCGCGCTCGCGGTGCTCAACCGCGGCCCTCCCGGCCGAGCCCCATCTTGCCGGGATTCATGATCCCCGCCGGGTCAAGCGCTTTCTTGATGGCGCGCATGACCCCAAGCGCGGGGCCGTGTTCCTCGTCCATGTACGCGGCGCGCACTAGCCCCACGCCGTGCTCCGCGGTCGTCGTGCCGTTGATGCGCAAGGCAAGCCGGTGGATTTCGTCGGCGGCCTGATGCGCCCGGTCCACCTCGGCAAGATCGCGCATGTCGATAAGCGGTGCGGCGTGCAGGTTGCCGTCGCCGATGTGCCCATAGGTCAGGATGGGGAAACCGTGGCGGCGGGAGATCTCCTGGATGGCGGCAAGGGCCGCCGGAACCTGGATGATCGGGACACAGATGTCCTCGCCGGCGCAGACGCGCGTGGCTTCCTCGCGAACGCGCCCCGACGCGGCGCCGACCACGGCCCGCGCCTGCCACAGCGCATTGACCCGCGCGGGATCCTCGGCCCACTCCACGTGATTGGCCCTCCGCCGGCAGACGGCGGCAAGCTTCTCGGCCTCATACGTGACAGCGGGAGGCGGCCCATCCACCTGGAAAAACAGCACCCCCTCGCCCTGCGGCAGGACCAGCCCGGGAACATGCAGCATCGCCGCCCGGCACGCCGTGCGGTCCATTATCTCGATCGCCGCCGGGCGCAGCCGCGCCCGGAAGACGTCGATCACCGTCTCTCCGGCGGCCTCGATGGAGCAAAAGGCGGCCATGACAACGCCGCGCCGCTCGGGCACGGGGATCACTTTCAGCCGGATTCGTGTGATGACGCCGAGCGTGCCCTCGCTCCCGACAAAGAGCCTGGTCAGGTCGTATCCAGACACGCTCTTGAGCGCGCGCGACCGGAGCCCGCCCGTGGTGATGACAGTCCCGTCGGCCAGCACAACCTCAAGGCCAAGAACGTACTCGGCTGTCGCCCCGTACTTGACGGCGCGCATCCCGCTGGTGTTGCCCGCGACCATGCCGCCGATGGTGCACATCTGGCTCGATCCCGGATCGGGCGGAAAGAAGAAACCCTGCGGCTCCAGCGCCGCGTTGAGCGTGGCGTGCACCACGCCCGGCTCAACGATGACCTGGAGGTTGTCAAGGTCGGTCTCGAGCACGCGGTTCATGCGCGAGAGATCGAGGACGACGCCGCCGCGCGCAGGCACGGGGCCGCCGGTCTGAGCCGTGCCCGCTCCGCGCGGTGTGACCGGCACGCCGTGCTCGGCGGCGGCCGCGACGACCGCGGCGACCTCCGCGGTTGTCTGCGGCTGGACGACAACGTCGGGCAGGCCCGGCTTGAGCCTGGTGAGAAAAGACGCGTCGTAGGAATAGACAATCAGGTCCTGATGCCGCGTCAGGACTCTTTCCGCGGAAACCAGCGCGCGGAGGCTGCGAACAAGCGCACTGCTTGCGCCGGCGGGCCTGGAAGTGCCGTTCTCCGGGCTGGCGGTCATGAACCATTCCTCCTGGCGAAAACCGCAACTTGCATGCTCCGGATGCGATTCGTCCAGCCCCAAGAGGTTACCTGCCCCGGCCGCCGCGCGGCCGTCGAATGGAGGCAGGACTCAGCCGTAAGACACACAGAACACACGACAGCGACCCGTATCACGAGGAGGGCATGCATTGCAGGTCAGGCAGTCCGATGTGCTCGCCCTGGCCGCCAGGTACCTCAGAGAACTGGCTGCCCCGGCGGCCGGTTCCTCCTCCCCGGCTGCGCCTGACATCGCGGCCGCCGCCGCTTGCCTGGAGCGTGACCTCGGTTCACACGGCGTCGCGGCCCGGATCCATGAGCATGGCGCAGGCCGGATCAGCCTCGTGGCCCGGCTTCGGGCAGCCCGCCCCGGCAGGGCGGTCACCCCGGCGTTTGGCCACGCAGCCGTTATCGACGGCCCTCTGCTGCTCACCGCCGCGCTCGACCGAGATGGGGCCGGGGCCCACGGCCGGGCGCCGGCCGCGGTCTTCGCCGCCATTGCCGCCCAGATCGGCCGGACAGGACTTGAGCTGCGGAGAGATGTCATCCTGACGCTCACGGCCGGAGGAGGCGCCGACCGAGGAGCAGCCGGTCATGCCCGGCTGCCCGCGGACCACGCATGGGAGATCGAGGAAATGAAAGCCGGCGCGGCGCTCACCGGGGGAGGCTGGTCCCTGCGCGTCATGGGCAGGAGCTTCCAGGCGTATCAGCATGCGGAGCTCGGGCGTGCCGTGTTTTACCTGATTGCTCGGGGCAGACCAGGGAATGCCTGTCCGGACGGCAACCATCCGATCATTCTGCTGGGAAAGGCTCTGGCGGCGCTGGGTCGGTGGGAGTGCCCCGTACACGTGACGCCGGGCTTCCAGGCGTGCGTGGAGGCCCTGGCGGCTCCCCACGCGATTCCTGCTTCCTCGTACGTCAGGAGCCTGCTCAATCCGCTTCTGACCCGCGAAGCCGTGTCCCGGGTTGTCCGCGACCCCCGGAACAAGGGCCGGCTGATGGCGCAGGCAAGCAACTCCTTCCGGCCTACAAGCCTGAGCGCGCTGTGCAGCCAGGAGGGTCAGCCGGGCTCCGCCGAAGCGACCATTGAATGCCGGCTGCTTCCGGGCCAGACCGCGGCGACGGCGCGAGCAGAGCTTGAGGAGCTGCTGCGGGGCAGCGAGCTCCCGACGCGCGAAAGCGACGGTTGCTGGCTCGACCTAGTCACCGCCGGGGAGTCGCCGGCTCTGGAATCGCCGCCCCACACCGAGCTGACCCGGGCCATGGAACGGGCCTTACGCCGGCGGCGGCCCGGAATCGCGCTGGTTCCGGTGATGGACGCGGCTGACACGGGAGCGGGGCGCCTGCGCTCGCTCGGGATTCCGGTTTACGGTTTCTTCCCCGGTACCTTCGCGGCGCCACGCTCCGGAGAGGGGCGTCCGGCGGGACGCAGGGCGGATGCGGCCAGCAAAGGCGGCGAGCCTCGGTCCCCGCGAGGACTGGAACTCGCCGCACACGTGCTTTGGGACGTCGTCGCTCTATATGCGGGCGCCTCCGAAGCCGTGGCCCAGGCTACGGCCCCCGTTCAGCGCTCGTAGACCACTTCGCCGCCGGACATCGTCAGCACGGCCCGGGCGGCGCGGACCTCCTCGGCCGGAACCGCTCCGAGATCGGGCTCAACCACGGCCAGATCAGCCAGCTTGCCGGGCTCTATACTTCCTTTGACCGCTTCCTCGCGGCTCGCGTAGGCGCCGTTGATCGTATAGGCCCGCAGCGCCTGGGGCCAGGTGACCGCATGCTCGGGACCGACGACGGCCCCGCTCGACGTACGGCGCGTCATGGCGCAGTACATCCCGAGGTACGGGTCAACGTAAGTCACCGGCGCGTCCGAACCCGCGGCGGCGGGGATCCCCGCCTCGAACAGGGCGCGCAGCGGGAACATCCAGCCGCCGCGCACAGGCCCGTAGTCCTGCACGTAGCCGTCGCCGAACTCCCATAGGAAGGCGGGGTTGGCCACCGGGACGACGCCGAGACGTTTGAGCTCGGCGATCAGGCCGGGATCGAGCATCGCGCAGTGCTCGATGCGGTGCCGCCGGGACGGGGCCTCCGGCCCTGTGAGGGCGATTGCGCTCAGCATCATCTCGATCGCACGGTCTCCCACGCAATGGGCCGTGACCTGGAACCCGCCCTGCGCGCCGCGCACCACCGCCTCGCTGAGCTGCTCCTGGTTGTAGTACAGGATCCCGCTCGTGTCCGGCCGGACGTGATACGGCTCGCGCGTGGCCGCCGTCGGCCCGCTGCTTGACCCGTCAACCATCGCCTTGAGCGGCCCCACCCGCAACCAGGTGCCTCCGGCGCCCGAGACCAGCCCGGCCCGGAGCGCGGAGTCGCCCGGCGCATCCGGCGCGGCGAACCGCAGCATCATGTAGGTACGCAGTTTGGCCCGACCTTCGTTGTGAGCCTCGATGATCGCCCTGATCTGCACGGGATCGCCCCCGCTCGCGTCGTGGGCGCTGGTTATCCCGTAGGAAAGGTAGTCGCGGCAAGCGGCGAGGTATCCGTCCTTGTGCGTCTCGAGCGTGCCGGCAAGGAACTCCCACAGCGGCCTGCACGCGGCTTCCTTGAGAATCCCGGTGGGCTCGCCCGCCTCGTCGCGCTCGATTTCCCCGCCTGTGGGGTCGGGAGTAGAGGCGTCAATGCCGGCCAGCCGCAGCGCGAGGGAGTTGCACGCGACGATGTGGCCGCACGTGCGGGTTAGAGCCACGGGGCGGTCCGGCGACGCGATGTCCAGGTCGTGCCGGTTGGGGTGCCGCCGCTCCGCCAGCTTGTTCTGATTGTAGCCCCGGCCGGCGATCCACTTGCCGGGCGGTGCCGCAGTGGCCGCCGCCGCCACTTTGCGGACGATGTCGTGCACCGATGCAACGTCATGTTTACAGTCAACCGAGCGCATGGTAAGACCGTGGCCAACGATGTGGCTGTGCGCATCGCACAGCCCCGGCACGAGGCAGCGACCCTCGAGATCGACAATCCGGGTGGCCGGGCCGACGAGGTGGAGCAAGTCTGCCAGCCTGCCCACGCCGATAATCCGGTAGCCCCGCACCGCGCAGGCCTCGGCGACGGTGTCGTGGGCATCAACCGTGTACACGCTGCCGCCTCGAAACAGCACGTCCGCGAAATGCCTCTGGTCGGTCCTGATTCCTGAGCTCATTGCGCCAGCCCCCTCCTTGGCCTCGCGACGCCTCAGGCCGGGTCCAGCACGCCGGCCTGCAGCAGCAGGAGCGACCACGTCTCCATAGCCTGAGCGTACGCCCTGACCTGGTCAAGATTGAAAAGCGAACCTACTTGCAGCGTCCCGCCCGGCTCCCGCCGCAGCCGGACCCCCGCCCGGCGGCGCGCGAGGTCCACCTGCACGACAGGACGGCGCCGGCGGCGGCGCGCGACAGGACCGGGCAAGCCGCGGCCGCCAGGACCGGCTGCCGCGGGAACGACCAGAAGAAAGGCAAGCCCGAAATGCACCTGCCCCACCGGGCTTGTGTCGTCGTTGATCGCCCCGAGGAGCGATAGGGCCGCCCCCGGCGGGAACATGACCTCCTCGCGCAGCTCCCGCCGCAAGCCGCGAAACAGCGGGTGCTCGTCCAGGCGCGCGGTGGGCGCGGGGCGCACCGCCTCGCGCAGTGAGCTGTCCAGGCGCACCCGCCTCTTGAGCCGCTTGGCCTGCGAGGTCCGTGGGGGCTGGTCACCGGAGCGGGCCGGTTGACCGGATTGGCTGGCCGCGCCCGGCCGGACCTCACGGCCGCCCAGGCGGGCGGCGCGGCCCGGGGTTGACGACATTGGGGGGCGGGCCGACGGCGCAGAACCGGCCAGACGTCTTCGTGCCTCGCCTACCCCAAATACCAGCGGTGAAGGCAGAACATCGCCCGCGTTGACGTGGCCCCCGAGCCCGATGGAGTACAGGCGTCCCAGCCGCGGATCGCCCCCGCCCGCCCGCTGGAACATGAGGTACAGGGGACCCTGGCCCGGCACGGGCGAGGTGCGGACGGTCACGTACGGAATGATCTGTTTGTAGCGGGTGTCCTGCTCTGCATGCCGTCTGGGCATGAAGAGGTACTCGCCGAGGGCCGTCCGCAGGTAGGGCCCCGCATCCGCCGCAAACCCCTGAAACGGCCGCGCCCCGGCGAAAAGAGTGTCCCGTGGGATCACCATCACCAGCTCATCTCTCATCCCGCGATGATCCCGTCCTTCTGGCACTCCTTGTATAGCGTCTCGAGGTTGGGCCGGTGCAGCCGGTGATAGCCCTCTTCCGCAGCTCGGGGAAACTCATCCGCACGGGCCAGGATCTCATTGAGCCCCAGACCCTTGGCTGCGTAGTCGGCCAGTTGTTGTTTGGTTTCGACGAAGTACGCGATCTGCCGGTCGGCCTCGGCGGCCGCGCGCTGTGTGTCGCAGACCGGCCCATGTCCCGGGATCAGGACCTCCGGCGCAAGATCCTTGATCCGCCGCAGCGCGGTTATCCAGTGCGGCGTGTAGGCCTGGCGCACGAAGGGGTACCGGCCGACAAAGAACAGGTCGCCCCCAAAGATCACGCCCGCATCGGGGACGCGGACGATGGAGTGCCCCGGGCTGTGTCCGCCGGTATGCTCGATGATTGCGACGCGTTCAGACTGCCCGCCGCGGCCGCCCCTCTCCGGCGCGGGACCGAGGTGGATTGTCAGCCCGTGCCGGAAAGTGAGGTGCGGCAGCATCACCTGCAGTCCCTTGAGCCGTTCGCCGCCGGGCGACTCCTGGGCCGTGCGTATGGCGGCAGGGGACCAGGATGCGGCGAGGTTTTCCTGCATGAGCTTGCGGCAGCTTTCGCTGGCAATCACGGGCACGCCGAAGACCTGATTGCCGAACGTGTGATCAGCGTGGTTGTGCGTGTTGACCACGGCCATGATCCGGGCGGGCGTGCTCTTGGCCACGAAAGCCGCGATGTCCCGTCCGTCCGCCGGCGAGTTCATCGTGTCGATCACGAGGGTCAGATCCTGCCCGGCAATGAATCCCGCGTTGACCCGGGCGTGCATCACGCCGATGCCGGGAAAGATGATGATCTCCTCCATGGAAAGGACACCTCCTCGTTGGACGTCCGTTGCGCCCGCTACGCCAGTTACGCCAGTTACGCCGGCATGCGCGGCCAACTGCGCCGCTTGGTGTACAGCAGCATTTCCTCAGGATGGACGACTTTGCAGCCGAGTCCGCTGGCCCGGACGTTGGCCTCGCCCCGCGGGGTGGTGATGATCGTGCCGCCGGTGCCGTAGATAACTCCGTTCGCCATCACCACCCGCCCGCCGACAATGGTCATGACCGCCTTGCCCCTGGCCAGGTCCAGCACCGTGACATCGGCGTCGGCGCCCGGGCCGAGGTGGCCCTTGTCTTTTAGCCCGAGCATCAGAGCGCCGGCCGCCGAGGCCTTCCAGACAAACTCCCGGAGGCTCAGGGCCTGGTAGCGGACCAGGCTGAGGCCGTACTCGACGGTGACGTTGCGGGGGATCGACCCGCCGTCGGTGGAGATCGCGTCGACTGTGAACCTCCCCGCTCCGTCCTTGCGCACGGCGCAAAGGAACGTGGCCTGGGGCTGGTTGACCGGGAAGCTCATCATCACCTGGGTGCCGCGCGCGCGCCAGATGTCCGCGCCGGCCGGACCGGTGACGGGCACCGTCACCCCACCCTCCTCGGTGTGAACAAGGCCGTACCCGTCGCGGATCGCCTGTTCGAGCCCTGCCTCGTCCGCGCTGTAGCCCCGCATGCGCAGGCAGTTGCGCGTCACGTGGCTCGCGGGCAGGCCGTCAGGACCGACCGCGCCGCCGGTGCCGTTGATCACCGCCAGGTAAGATTCGGAAACCAGGTTGGACTTGCCCTCGATCGCGGCGAGCCCCTCGAGCACCTCGGCTGCGGGGTCCTTGATCATGCCGCGGAGGTAGCTGTTGACGTGGGCGATGTGCAGCGAGTTGTCGCCGGCGAGCTCTATCGCCTCGAGCAGCCCGCGGAGGTGGCTTCCGGTCTCGGTGGATCCGACGTGAAACGCGACGTAGGCCTTTGCTCGGTTGGCCGCGTCAATCATCAGCTCGGTCGCGGCGGGGGTCGAGGGCCTGTGCCCGCCGATCATCTTGATGCCGATGGCGCCGGCGGCGGTCGCCTCGTCTATCAGCCCGGCGACCTCGGCGCGGCCAGGCGTTTCCGCTGCCCACGGGCCGATGGCCTGAAGCCCGGCCACGTTGAGCCCGCACCCGCGTGCCGCGAACTCGGCGAGCAGCGAACGGAAGTCGGCCATCTCCAGGGCGGTGCATACCCCGGCCCTGGCCATCATGCGCATGGCCGGCCCCTGGATATGAGTGTGGGTGTCGATGACGCCCGGCATGAGAACGTGGCCGGTAAGGTCGATCACTTCCGCGGCTGCGGAGCCCGGCAGGCCAGGTCCGACCTCGGCTACCCTGCCGCCGGCGATGCCCACATCCAGCGGCCCATCGACGCGGCCCACGGGGTCTACTACCACGGCGCCCTTCAAAAGCAGGTCATACGTGGCCATTGCGTCAAGCCTCCAGTCCGGTCAGATCATCTCTCGCAGGCGGGCCATTTCCGCCGCCGGCATGCCATAGTTGTGCTCTTTTGCCGGAAACCCGCCGCCGGCGACGTCGTCCTTGAATGCCTGAAGCGCGCCGCCGATGACGCCGTTGAGGTCGGCGTATTTCTTAACGAAGCGCGGCGTAAAGCGATCGAAGAAACCCAGCATGTCGTGGACGATCAGGCACACGCCATGGCAGCGGGCGCCCGAACCGATCCCGATCACCGGAACCTGGCTGCGCTGGGCGATGATTCCAGCGACCGGTTCAGGGACCGCCTCGACCAGAAGCGAGCAGACGCCCGCCTCCTCGAGGGCCTTGGCGTCCTTGATCAATTGGAGGGCGGTTTCGGCGGTGCGGCCCTGGGCCTTGAAGCCCCCTAGCTGGGCCAACGATTGCGGAGTGAGTCCGATATGGCCCATGACGGGTATCGTCGCCTTGACCAGGCCATGGATTATGTCCACTACGTTGGAGCCACCCTCCAACTTGACGCAGTCGCAACCGGCCTCGGCCATAAACCGCCCCGCGTTGCGGATAGCCGACTCGACGCTCGGCTGATATGTCATGTAGGGCATGTCGCCGATCAGAAACGCCGACGGCGCCCCACGGCGCACGGCGGCCGCGTGGTTGACCATTTCGTCCATGGTTACCGGCAGCGTCGTCTCGTAGCCGAGCACCGTCATGCCCATGGAGTCGCCCACGAGGATGATGTCAATCCCGGCGCGTTCCTCGAGCAGACCTAGCGGGTAGTCGTATGCGGTGAGCATGGTGATCTTCTCGCCCTTGGCCATTTTCTCGTGGAGCGTGAAGACGGTAACCTTGGGCCTGGGAGCGGGAGCTTGGGTGGACATGGCGATCCCTCCGAAGTATGCCTGTTGGCGGCTTGGGGTGTCAGTTCAAGCCTGACATATGGTTCCCCTCCCGGCGGGCGCGCTTGTCAGCGTCGTCGCAGGCATCCGCCCGGGCACGGAGGGGCCGCGGCAAGCTGGAGCGAAACTACTTGAAACGAAAAGACGAGGTGACGCATCTTGGCCAAGAGGCTCCGGTACTGCGTAAATGGAGAGTGGAAAGAGTCCCTGACGACCACCTGCATGCCCGTGACCAACTCCAGCACCGGGGAAATCATGGCCGAGGCCCCCTGCTGCACCGTCGAGGAAGTCAATGCGGCGGTCGCCGCCGCGGAAGCGGCGTTTCCCGGATGGGCGGGGACGCCTGTCACCAAGCGCTCCCGCCTGATGTTCGATTTCAGGGCGGTGCTGGAAAAGCATCTCGAGGAGCTCACACTCCTCGTTTCCATGGAGCTCGGCAAGAACCTCGATGAAGCCAGGGGCGACGTAATCAAAGCCATCGAGGTCGTCGAGCTGGCGTCTGCTGTCCCCGTGACCATGCAGGGCGACTCGCTGATGAACGTGTCGGACGGAATAGACACGGTCATGTACCGGGAGCCCGTGGGCGTGTTTGCCGGAATCGTGCCGTTTAACTTCCCGGCGATGATCCCCTTTGGTTGGATGATCCCCCTGTGCGTGGCCACGGGCAACACGTTTGTCCTCAAGGCCTCGAGCCAGACGCCGCAGACAGCCATGCGCATCCTGGAGCTTTTCTACGAAGTGGGACTGCCGAGGGGAGTCGTCAACCTCGTGACGTGCAGCCGCAAGGAGGCCGGGCTGCTGCTGGAGCATCCTGGAGTCAGGGGCATTTCCTACGTCGGTTCGACCAAGGTCGGCCGGCACATCTACGCCACCGCGGCGGCCCATGGTAAGAGGGTCCAGGTTCTGGGCGAGGCCAAGAACCACGCCCTGGTGCTCAGGGACGCGAACATCGAGATGGCGGCCCGGACCGTGATCAACTCCGGTTTCGGCTGCGCGGGTATGCGGTGCATGGCGCTGCCGGTGGTCACGGTGGAAGAGGCGGTTGCGGACGAGTTTGTCTCGCTCCTCGTGCAGTTGGCCAGGGAGCGCAGGATGGGCTGCGCCTATGATCCGCAGACGGAGCTTGGACCGGTGGTTTCGGCGGAGCACAAAGAGTCGGTCGTGGCCTGGATTGACCGCGGTGCGGCGGAGGGCGCCCGGCTCGTGCTCGACGGCCGGGACACCGTCGTGCCCGGTTTTGAGGGCGGGTATTTTATCGGCCCGACAATCCTCGATCACGTGACCCCCGCGATGTCGGTCGGCAACGACGAGATCTTCGGGCCCGTTGTCTGCGTCAAGCGTGTGCGCGACTTCGAGGAGGGCATCACCCTCATGAACTCCAGCCCCTACGCTAACGGGAGTTGCATTTTCACGGAAAGCGGCCTCTACGCCCGCGAGTTTGCCAGGCGGACCCATGCGGGCATGGTCGGGGTCAATGTCGGCATACCGGTGCCGATCTCGGTCTTCCCGTTCTGCGGCCACAAGAACTCGTTTATGGGCGACCTTCATGTGATGGGGCGCGACGGGCTGGCTTTCTACACCGAGGCCAAGACCGTTACCACCAGGTGGTTCGGGGCTGCCAAAGCCGAGGGAAAACTATCTACCTGGGAGGGAACCATCACCAGGGTCAAGTAGCCCGAACTGGCGCGACCGGCCGGGTGTTGCCGTAGCGGCTGAGACTGTTGCCCCGGCGGCCGGGCCTGAGGGCCAAGACGCCGCCGCCGGCAACAACTACCACACCCCGCGCGGCCAGGCCCGCAGGCAGGGCGTGCAGCTCGATTGAGTTCGCACGGGCGGCCACAACCGGAGCCGATGTCGGATCCCAGGCCCAGTACAACCGCTCTCCCGAGCGCGCCTCCGCGTCGGTCTTGACAACCCAGCCCGGCAGCTCAAGCGAGAGCGCGCCTGCCGGGGGGTCACATCACCAGGACCATCAGGCCGTTTTGAGCGTGCAGGCGGTTCTCCGCCTCGTCGAAGACAACCGATTGCGGCCCATCGATCACCGCCGCCTCGACCTCCTCGCCGCGGTGCGCCGGCAGGCAGTGCATGAAGAGCGCATCGGGCTTGGCCTGGGCCATCAGCGCCGTGGTTATCCGGTAGCCGGCCAGGGCCTGCAGCTTGCGTTCGCGGTCGGCGTCCTGGCCCATGCTCACGAAGACGTCCGTATAGACGATGTCGGCCCCGGCGACCGCCGCCGCCGCCGAATTCACAACCGAAATCTCCGCCCCAGTCGCCGCCGCGGCGGCGCGGGCCTTTTCGACGATGGCCGGGTTGGGGCTCAGCCCGGCCGGGCTCGCACAGACCACGCTCATGCCCAGCTTGGCACCGCCCAACATCAGCGAATGGGTCATGTTATTGCCGTCCCCGACGTAAGCCAGCTTGAGGCCCTCGATCCGGCCCTTCTTCTCGTAGATGGTCAGCAGGTCGGCCAGCACCTGGCACGGGTGATAGTCGTCGGTCAGGCCGTTGATCACGGGCACGGTGGCCGCCTCGGCCAGCTCCTCCACATGGCTGTGCTTGAACGTGCGGATCATTATCGCATCCACAAAGCGTGACAGCACCCGCCCGGTGTCCGCTATTGTCTCGCCCCGGCCGAGCTGCAGATCATTGGTCGAAAGGTAGAGCGCGTGTCCGCCCAGTTGCGTCACGCCGGCCTCGAAGGAAACGCGCGTGCGGGTCGAGGGCTTGGCGAAGATCATCGCCAGGGTCTTGCCGGAAAGCGGCTCAAACCGCTGCCCCATATGCCGCAGCCGTTTGAGGTGCTCGGCGGTCTTGAGCACCTGCCAGATCTCTTCAGACGACCAGTCGTGCAGCGTAAGCAGGTCTTTGCCCTTGAGGTTGACTGCCATCTCCGTCCTCCTTTGTGGTCTCGAAATGGGGCTTAGTCTTAGTCTTGCTCAGGCTGGGCGCGCCCGGCCACCTCAGAAATGGCGTCAAGCACGGCAGTAACCTCACCGTCAACTCTGTCTCTTGAGACGAACTGCGCCAGGATATGGTAGTCGCTCTTGAGCATGAGATTAGGCAGACCCAGCCTCCGGTAGAAATCGGCGAATAGAGGACTCAGGAATTCGTCACTGACCTTAGTCTGTGGATCCCACGGGGATCGTTGCAGGATCGTGGTTGCAGCCCTCTCGACCTCTTTCATCGACTCGCGCATTGCATCTTCCCAGATGGTAGCAAACATGGGACCGAGTACCTTGGCCCCTTCCGCTCGAGCCCAGGCCAAGAGCGTGTCCGGGTAGCACAAGTAGTTCTCGATCTCACGTCGCCCCCACATCCTTTCCACCAGGTCCCTGGATTCCTGCAACCGTA
This sequence comes from Bacillota bacterium, assembly GCA_030691505.1. Taxonomy (GTDB): domain Bacteria; phylum Bacillota; class Sulfobacillia; order JAUYEG01; family JAUYEG01; genus JAUYEG01. The sequence goes on from JAUYEG010000146.1 coordinate 28,624, forward strand.
CTCCATTGTCGAAAAGGGCAAGCCCAACGACATTCTCCTTTGCCTCGCGGAGCCCGTGGAAATGCTCCCTAGCTTTGGTTGGCAGATTCGCGACGTAGTATACGAATGGACGCTCTAGGGCGGACATCGCGCTATGCCCCAGCGTACTAGCAAAAGACTTCAGGATTGCGAGGTCAGTCGAGCCTTCGAGATACAGAACCCAACCGACTTGCTCTGCTTGGTAGTACTGATCAAAACCGATCTCCTTCAGGGACTTGAGAAGGTGGCTTCCCCGATCGTCGATCCGGTGTGGGTGACCAACAAACGCTACAACCACGTCGCGGTCGGCCGCCTCGTTGAGCACGACCTCTGAGTGGCTCGCGATGACGATCTGGCTTTTCTGTCCAACGGCTGCCCGGGTTAACTCATGATACATCTGGCGCTGCCGGAGGATTTCGAGATGTGCGTCGGGCTCGTCCAGCAGAAGAACCGAATCCGGGTTAGCTGCGATATGCGCTAGTACCAGGAGGGTCTGGTGAAGTCCTCGGCCGGCCGAGGATAAGTCGAGCTGGGTGCCTCGTCTGTCTCGATAGGACATCGTGAGCTCGCCTCGATCTGACACATACACAGGATCATCCAGTACTACACCGAAGAGTGCCTTAGTTCGCTCGCGTATCGCCGCCCACTTCACGGGTCCATCGGCGCCCGTCAGAACCTGATAACAGATGTTGCGAAGCACCTCGTTGGTCCTTCCCTCTCCCAGCCGCACATTGATTGCCCCTGGATCAAGCCTGGTCTCGTTGGCGGCCAGCCCGGACATTGGAGGGAGGAAGGTCACACGGAGTTGGGCCGCTTCTGGCGGTATCGCTGAGCTCTGATCTCCCCCCGTGTCTGAGAGCCCCAATGGCCGGCAGTAAATAGACTCCTCGTTTGCGTAGTCAAACTCGAGTCCGCAGGTCCATTGCCCCTCCTGGCCAATTCCATCCACAATGATTTCGACTCGGATATTTCGTGTCCCTGAGTTTCCATCGTGATCGCGTACACGCAATGCGCGCCATAGTAGCTTGGCGTCCGGCACTGGGACCGACACCAAATCCCTGCGGTTAATGGCCACGCCCGTGCGCTTCTCGGGTGTTTTTCTTCCGCCGCGTTTCTCTAGCCACCGCTTGAGTCCAGCATCCCAGAGCGACAGCGCCTGGAGTGCTGCGGTCTTCCCTGAGTTGTTGGGTCCGATGAACACCACCGGGTTTCCAAGCGGAATCTCAACGTCCTCGAAGAGCTTGAACCTGCGGACTACCAGTCTGGTTAACACATGCCTCACCATCCAACTGGAATGATCCTTTTCTACCTGACTGCCGACGTGCAAGGGTTTTTCTGGAGAGCGGGTTATATCCTGCCTCCCCGCCGGGCTTCGAGAGGATACCCGGTTCGGAGCAAGGAAATGCAGCCGAGAACTGACCAAGCCTACCGAGGAGGCAACTCCATTGTTTGACCTTGTGATCAGGAACGGGACCGTCATCGACGGATCCGGCGGCCCGCGTTTTCGCGGCGATGTCGGCATCAAAGGCCAGCGTATTGCGGCGGTTGCCCGGTGGCCGCAGGAGCTTAGCCCCGACGACGGCCCTGCCGCGGCCAGGCGTGTGCTCGACGTGGCGGCCAGGGTCGTGGCGCCGGGTTTCTTCGATATCCATTCGCACGCCGACCGCGGCATTCTGACCAACCCGCGCGCGGAGAACTGCCTATCTCAAGGGATCACGTCCGTCATCGGCGGCAACTGCGGTGGGTCGGCGGCGCCGCTCAACGACCGGATGGTTGACCGGCTGGTGGCGGCAGGCCGGGAAGCCGGGCGCGAGGTCGAGCGTGCCGACATCGACTGGCGCACCATGGCTGAGTTCCTGGCCAAGGTCGAAACGGCCGGCCCTGGGGTCAACTTTGGTCTGTTCGCCGGCCAGGGCACCGTGCGCAACTTCGTCATGGGCACCGATGCGCGGGCCCCGTCGACGGGGGAACTTGCCCTCATGCAGGACGAGGTGGAGTTGGCGATGCGCGGCGGGGCCCTGGGGCTGTCTACGGGCCGCAGCTACCTGCCGGGACGCCACGCCGGCGAGGACGAGATCGTCGAGCTATGCGCCCCGGTGGCCGCCGCCGGGGGCCTGTACTGCACGCACCTGCCGAGCGAGGGGGCCGAGCTGTTCGAGGCCCTTGAGGAGGCGTTCAGCATCGGCTGGCGGACCGGCCTGCCCATCCAGATCGTGCACCTCAAGGTGTACGGCAAGCCCAATTTCGGCAAGGCGCCCCGGGCGCTGCGCATGATCGAGGCCGCACGCGAGGAAGGCGTGGATGTTCTCTTCGACGTCTACCCCTATCACTTCTCCCAGATCGGCACGCTGCGGAGGGTGTTCGGCGCCGGCCTGCCGGCGGGGATGGGGCCGGCCCAGGCTGCGGCCGAATTGCGGCGGCCGGAGACCGTCGGCGAGATTGTGGCGCGCGAGGTCCCCGCGGTGCTTGCCGACCGGTTTCGACTGACGGCGCTGCCGGTCACCGGCATTCTCCTGTGCGGCAAGACGCCGGAACACCCCGGACGGTGCCTGGCGGAGGTCGCGGCAGCCCTGGGGCACATCAGCGCGCCCGCACTCGTCGTGCCGGACGGGGAGATCGCGCGGGCGGAGTACATCGGCGGCCTCATCCGGGCGGCGGCGGAGCTCTATGCGCTCAACGACGGGGCCGTAAAGGTCTCCGGGCAGATGGACGAAGGTGAGGTTAGATTGATCCTTCGTCACCCGCTCGGCATGTTCGGCACGGACGCCGGGGTCATCGACGGGCAACGCGATCCGCAGGGAACGGTTCATCCCCGCGCATACGGGACCTACCCGAGAATCCTTGGCCGGTACGTACGCGAGACGGGGACCCTCGGCCTGGAAGAGGCGATCCGCAAGGCAACGTCGCTCCCCGCCGCGCGCGTTGGGGCCGCCGAACGCGGACTGCTTAAGGCCGGCAAGTACGCGGATATCACGGTCTTTGACCCAAGCACGGTAATCGATACGGCGACGCCCGACCAGCCCCTGACGTACAGCCGGGGCATCGAGTGGGTCCTTGTCAACGGAGCGGTCGCCTGGGACTGCGGTGTGTGCACCGGAGCCCGGTCCGGCAAGGTGCTGCGTTTCTGAGCCGCGTCCCGGCAGCGCGGCTGGCAGACTGAGCGGAGGGGGCCAAGCAAATGCTTGACCTGTCATTGGATGCCCTGACGGGCTTGCCCAACCTCATCGGGATGGTTGATGAACTGAGGGAACTGCCCGCGGGCCACGGGGCGTTCGTGGGCATGGACATCGAGGGACTCGGGGCGGTAAACCAGGAACACGGCATGGCGGTCGGAGACAGGGTCATCAAGGCCCTTGCCGACAGCCTTGCCTCGGTCTGCACATCTCAGGCCGGAACGGCGCGCGCCTTTCGCTGTGGCGGCGACGAGTTTGTGCTCCTCCTCGAGGACATTGACCGTCCCGCCGCGCAGCAGATGGCAGAGGCCTGCCGGCGGCGGTTCGCGGAAGGCCTGCACGCGGAGGGACTCCCCGGGGTCGACCTGCGGTACTCCGTGGCGGCCTACCCCGAGGACGGCACGACCCTTGCTCAGCTGTGCAGCAAGTTCCACCTGGAGCTGTACCATACGGGCAATGCGCCGGCGGCCGTGGCGGGTGCCCCGTCGTCATGGGTCGAGTCGCTGCTGGGGTGGTTTATCGAGAGGCTTGCGGAAACCGTGCACGAGCTGCGTCTGGCACGCCACCTCGCCTTGACGGACGGCATTTCGGGCCTTGCCAACCACCGGGCGGGTGAAGCAGTGCTCGATCGGATGGTAGCCCAGTTCGCCCGGGACAGAGAGCCCTTCTCCGTGCTGTTTGTCGACGGGGACAACCTCAAGGGCTACAACGACACCCTGGGCTACGAGGGCGGCAATCAGATGATCCGCCAGCTGAGCGCCCTGCTGAGCAGCAGCATCCGGGCTGGGGATTCTGTCTGCCGGTGGCTGTCGGGCGACGAATTCCTCGTCATCCTTCCCGGCGCCGACCGCGAAGTCGCCCTGAGCATCGCCGAGCGCCTGCGTCGTGAGGTCGCGGCGGCATCCCAGGGCTGGCCGCTGCCGGTGACTGTCTCGATCGGAGTGGCCGCTTGCCCGGAGGACGGCGAGGACGCGGCCAATTTGCTCGGGCTCGCAACCATGGCCAACAGCCAGGCCAAGCAGGGCGGCAAAAACCGGGTGGTGTGAGCCCGGAGCGGGGTAGGTGCAACCCGCTATCCCGATCCGATCCTGCCACAGCGTTGGTGTTCCTATGCCCGGCCCAGCGGCCCCTTGAGGTCCTTGGCCAACGCCAGGCTCTCCCACCAGCCAAGCGGCGGATCGCAGACGATTTCCACCAGACAACCGGCCAGAGCCTGGGTGTCCATGTAGGCCCAGCCGTAGCGGGGGTCGTCGCGCCGGTTGACCTGGAGCGGCTCGATGCCCTGGGCGCGCCAACGGACCAGTTCGTCGTCGAGAGGCGGCGGGGCCCGGAAGCCCAGGTGGTGCAGCCCCTCGCCGTGTTGGGCCAGGAATTCCTCGTAGATGGTGTGGCCCTCGACGGTCTCAACCAACTCCAGGATTATCGTCCCCGTCCGGGCGTAGCCAAACTTGAGGGTGTAGGCTGTGGGCTCTCCGTGAACCGTCGCCTGGCTCGCCTCGGAGTGAACCTGCCGGATCGTGAACGGCCCCACCCCAAACAACGAGGAGTAGACGGCCGCCGTCTTCTCGACATCCCTGACAACAAGGCAGACGTGGTAGGGATCGCCGAGCATGATCCGGTCGGACGGAATCACCTTGGTCTCGCCGCTCTTCATCGATGTACCTCCTGCCCCGCTGGCGGGGGCACCGCCTGCCCCAGCCGCCGTTTGATCACCTCTGCGTAGCGCCCGGAATCGACCCATTTGATCAGCTCGGCCGCCCGCATGACCTCCCACGTCTGGTCAGGCCACATTGCGCTGACCACGCGGGCGAGCTTATCGAGGGTGTCGAAATCGTACCCGCTGAACTCCCTCGCCTGTTCGATGAACCCGTCAACATCGATGCCGGAGACCATGTTTTCCGGTATGCCCCCGAGCTTGATGAGCGCCTTGGCGGCGGTCTCGACGCTCTGGCAGGCAAGGAGCCCGGCCCGGTCCGCGCTGAAGTCCGCCATCCGCTGCCAGTTGACCAGCGAGAGCTGGATGCCGCCGGATACGAGACCGCCGATGCCCAAGGTCGCCGACTTGATGATTTCACCGACGACCGGAAGGACCATGGCCACTTGACCGTACATGACCTGCCTGCTCTTGATGTGGCCGATCTCGTGGCCGAGCGCAAACAGCAGTTCGTCGTAGGAGAGCATGTCGAGCAGTCCGGAGTTGACCACGATGACCGGCCGCTCGGCGCCGACCGTGATCGCGACGGGTTTCTCGTCCCACTCAACGTAGATCTCGGGCGGCTTTCCCACGTGGTCAAGAGTGCGGCAGGTTTCCTCGATGGCGTCGCACACCTCGGCAAAGCTCCGGCGGGTCGCCCGCAGGTTGCTCCCCGTGTACTGCGTACGGATAATCCGCTCGATCCCGTACTGGTTGAGCTTGCTGAGGGTCATGCCGAGCGCCGAGTTGCTCTCAAGTGCCCTGTGGGCGCGGGCGTCAAACGGATGCTCGTAGTCCAGGGCAGTGAGACCGAGAAGGACGTGTCTTGACATAGGACCACCCCCGGCCATCAATTTGGACGCTGGGCGGCGGATTCCTGGGGCAATCGCAGAATGTCGGAGGACGCCCGGTAGTCCCCCAACCATGCGCTACGGGGGGTAAGCCTTCCGGCCCCTTTGTAAGACGTCCCTTCGCCCTTGTGCGCGCGGCTCCGGCAGACGGCGGCGACGCGCCGTTCCAGTTCAAAGGCCTGTTCGGCGCTGCGGCTGTCCGAGGCCATGCGGCCGAGCGGTCGTCCCGCGGCCCACTGGGTGCCGATAAGGGGCATCCCCAGGTACGAAGCGATTGACCGGAACATGCCGAAAACGTAGTCGGCCATGCTCGACGATCCGGAGCCGCTGGGAGTGAGCACGGCGAAAGGCTTGCCGTGAAAGGCCTCGCGCTTGTTGTCGAAGGCGTACCAGCGGTCCACGAACAGCTTGGTCTGCGCGCTCGGCCCCCACCAGTAGACGGGCGTGCCGATCACCATCGCGTCGGCCCACAGCATCTTGGCGTATAGGCCCTGCATCCCGTCATTCTTGGCGCATTTGCCGCTGCGCTGGCAGGTGTTGCAGACATCGCAGGGAGAGGCGGCAGGCCGAAAGTCGCTACGGTATCATGGAGTCAGTAGATGCAGACGTGAATGCTATTAAAGAGTGGGCCAGGACCAGGAAGTGAGGCGCAGTTGATGGGCGACAAGGGATTTCGTACTACCGAGTATCAGATCAGCGGTGACGCCCTGGTGAGCAAGGTCAAGGAACTGCTGCACGAGGGCAACATCAGGCGAATCACGATCAAGGACGAGCAGGGCCGGGTCCTGATCGAGGTGCCGCTTACGCTCGGCGTCATCGGGGCGGTGCTGCTCCCGGTCTGGGCCGCCCTCGGGGCCATCGCGGCGCTCGTGGCCCGGCTTACGATCGTCGTCGAAAGGGTGGACTAGCGCCCGGTCCCGCCGCGGGGAGCGTCCCGGCGGACGGATAGACCGGTTCTTTCGTGCCCGCCGGCGCATCCAAAGCCCGCCTTGGAGAAACCGCTAGGAGAACACAACAACGAGCTGGTCTTTGGGCCGGATGGGATGCTCTATCTGGGACAGGGAACGGCGACGAACGCGGGGGTTGTCGGTTCGGACTGACCGGGCGCAACTACTCTGATTTGGACCTGCGGACGGTCGGGGCGGTGCTGCGCATCGACCCGGCAACGGTGCGGGCCAAGGAAGGTGCCTGGTACGGCTGGCCCGACTTCGCCGGTACGCGCCCGCTCACCGATGCGGCCTTTGGCGGGACGCGGCACGGAATTGACCTGCAACCCCGCCACGTGAACACCAATGCGCGCCGGTATGTCAACGGGCAGGCCTACGAAGCGCTGGCAGTCGTGCGCCTTCCTACTTCAGATATCGCCTGTTGGACAGCGACAGGGGCAGGATGAGCAGGGTGACGAGGGCCGCGAGCCCGAACGCGGGGGCCAGGCCAAAGTGGTCGCCGAGTGCGCCGTACATGACCGGGGCCAGGGCCGACGCGCAGATGGTGGCGGTGTAGTAGATCCCGTAGACCCGCGAGCGCCGGTCGGCGTCGACCATCGGGGCTACCGCGGCGTATAGCACACTCGATGTGCCGTTGAGCGCGAAACCGAACACCAACGCCAGCGGTACCAGCAGCCAGCGCGGCGTCACCAGAAAAGCGACGGCGGACAGTGCTGTCAGGGCCTCGGTAGCCCAGATCATCGGCAGCGTGCCGAAGCGGTCCGCCACCGCCCCGCACACGAACTTGCCCGCGGCTCCGCCCGCGAAGATGACGGTGTACAGCGCGCTGATCGCCCCCGTCCCGAGCCCCTGGGCGGTTAGCACAAACGGGAGCAGGGTGAGGGTTGCACCCCGTACACTTGAGTCGAGCACGCCGATCGACACCAGCGCCGCCAGGGCCCATGGGGCCTTGATCCCCCACCCCCGCGCCCGCCCCTGCCCTCGCCCCTGCGCAGTCGTCGGCGCCGGTGCCGGCGTCGGCGCTAGGGCATCTGCAGCAACACCGGGAGCAGACCGGGCCGGATCCGGCTGGGCCCGGCCAGCGGCAGCAACGGTGGCAGCGTGCCCGCTTGCCCGGTCAAACCCCCTGCCCCGCGTCCAGACCCAGCTGCTCACGATGAGAAGCAGCGCGACTGCCCCCGAGCAAAGCAGGGCATACCGCCAGCCCCAGACCACCGCAATCGACCCTGCGATCGCGGGGGCGATGAGCTTGCCGAGGTCGCCGCTGAAGTTCAGCGTGCCTATGGCCCGCGCGCGCCCGGGACCGTCGTACGCCCGCGAAATCAGCCCGGTCCCCACCGGGTGCTGCACGTTGGCCCCGATGCCGCCGAGCAGCACCACCGAAAGCAGCGCGTAGAACGACCCGACGAGTCCCATGCCCAGCACGCCGGCCGCCAGCCATGCGTTGCCCAGGACCAGAAGCGTCCATTCCCCGAAACGTTCGGCGAGAATGCCCGCCGGCAGCTGCAGCGCTCCCCCCGCGGTGTTGAACACACCGCGGATGAGGCTCGCCTGGGCATAACTGAGGTGCAACTCCGAAGCGATCACCGGCAGCAGCGGGTAGACCAGCGCGTGCAGACCGTCGGTCAGTACATGCTGGATGCTCGTCAGCAATAGGACGGACCGGATGGTGAGCGGCGTCCTTGTGCCGGTTCTCGGGGCGCGGCGGGTTTCCGCGGCGACGGAGCTTGAGGAGGATACGGCGGGCGTCGTGGACATCTCCTTTTTGGGCCTGGTCTCGTGGGTTGCCGCCGGGCCAGTTAAAGTGCGATTCGGCGACAGCTAAGGTTGTCCTCTGGCGGTTATGGCTGAGGCGGCCTTTGCGTGTGTTTTGCTGCAGCCGCCGGCGGGGTCCCGCTAGCGATTTGGCGGCAGGGCTCAACCTCCGCCGGGGGATTGGGCGCTGGCACACAATCCCGCGGCACGCACTGGGCCCTGACGCCCAGATTGTTCATGAGCAGCATCACCCGGCAGGCGTGCTCGACCTCCATCAGCAGGTCTGCCGCCGCCCGAAGCGAAGCCCCCGCCGCGAACACACCGTGGCCCTCCAGTAAGACGGCGTCGTGGGCGGTAAGAGCACCCGCCACAGCTTCCGCGAGCTCTGCGGAACCGGGTGGCAGGAACGGCACGCGCGGCACGCCACCGAATTCCCGGCCCTCAACCGTCACGCCGTCCAGCGTAAGTCCCTTCGTGGCCACAGCCGTCGCATGCGGGGGATGTCCATGCACCACCACCGCCACATCGGAGCGTGCCCTGTATACCGTCGCGTGCACGCCGGCCTCGATTGACGGGACCCGCCCCGGAAGCGCGGCCCCTACCACTTGCCCGTCCAGACCGATGCGCACCATATCGGCCGCCCGCAGCCTTCCCTTGAAGAGGCCGCTCGGCGTGATCAGGATGCCGGCGCCGCCCGCGAGGCGGACGCTGAGATTTCCGCCGGAGGGTGTGAACAGGCCCTGACGGTACAGCTCACGAGACATGCGGGTGAGGGCCCGGCGCATTTCCAGGTGCTCCTGCGGCTGGTCCGCCGCAGACGAGCCGTCCACCACGGTCATACACCTCTCCTGCTCTGCTGCTGCGTTGAGCGGCCGTTCGCCGCATGCTGCCCGTCTATCCTTCCCATTGCTCAGCATCGCGGATTTAGCAAGGCTCAGTCTATCCGCGATATATAGGACATCAGCCTTTCCTGTCGAAACCTGACAGCCGGGCACAATAGCCGTGGCGTCAGCGTGTGCCACAGAGGAATCCCAGACGGAGGGTGGATATGCTCGAACACGTACGCCGCATCGATCCTGAGCTGGCTGATGCCTTGACAGGTGAACTCGCCCGCCAGCGCGACAAAATCGAACTCATTGCCTCCGAGAATTTCGTCAGCCGGGCCGTCCTTGAAGCTCAGGGAACGGTGTTGACCAACAAGTATGCTGAAGGCTACCCTGGGCGCCGCTACTACGGAGGCTGCGAGTGGGTTGACGTCGCGGAACGCCTCGCGATCCAGCGAGCCAAAGAGCTTTTCGGCGCCGAACACGCCAACGTACAGCCTCACGCCGGGGCCCCGGCAAACACCGCGGTCTACTTCGCCTTCCTGAAGCCCGGGGACACCGTCCTGGGCATGAACCT
>JAUYEG010000176.1 GCA_030691505.1 Bacillota bacterium
ACATTCGGGTGGCACTTGAATGCAGCTATATGTAGGGACACAGCATTGGGTGAAAAAGAGGCTCCCCCGCCGCCATTAGGGTTCGAAATTAGGTTTGTAAAACCGCGTACAAGTATTCCGGATAGTTGTTTTCCTGCAACAGGATTGTATGAATTAGATTTAAGGAAATGGCAGAACGGCACAACTCTCAGGGATACATTTAAACTTAACACAAACAATTTAGACCAAGCGACATTACCTATAACCATTTCCTGGGCTCCCATCTCAAATCTTTCACTCACAACTTTAACGATGAGTGAGACGATTACACCTCAAACAATTAATATGTTGAATACTAATAGCATTGTATTGAACAACGCCGACATCACTTTTGTTCGTATATTTGCCGAAACAATATTAGGCGTATCAGAAGTTGGTGGGGTGCCGACAGAATACAAATTAGAGCAAAATTATCCTAACCCGTTCAACCCCTCAACAGATTTTCTCTTCTCACTAAAGAATTCTTCAAATGTAAATATAAAAGTCTATGACGTTATGGGAAGATTAGTTACAAAACTATTGGACGAAGATCTTCCGGCAGGAAACTATAAAGCTTCGTGGGATGGGCTAAATACCGATGCGAACTCTGTATCTAGCGGGATTTATTTCGTTAAGATGACCGCATTTAGTCAGACAGGGGAACTGTTTACAGATATAAAGAAAGCAATTCTTTTAAGGTAATAAATTATTTTTCACAAAATAAAACCAATAATTTTTACTTCTGACTCTCGATGTTTCTGGGGAATTAGTGTTAGTTGTAGCGCCTTTATATTTTCTAAATATCTAAGAAAAAATCTATGAAAGTATTATTAAAACCAGTCTATAATCTATTGAGAAATATTTTATTTAAAATATTAGATTATTATGATATTGTTAAAGGTTCTAAAAACCCCTTGGTTCCACCACGTAGTATGATTTTTATTGGAGATGGAGATTATGAAAAAATCGGTAATGAGTTTTTAGAATATTTCAAAGAATTTGGTAAGCTAAAACCTAACAGTAAAGTACTTGATGTTGGATGTGGAATTGGTAGAATGGCGGTTCCATTAGTAAAATATTTATCTGATGAAGGTGAATATCACGGATTTGATATAGTTAAAAAGGGAATTAATTGGTGTTCAAAAAACATCACAAGTAAATACCCGAAATTTATATTTATGCATGCAGACGTATGTAATAAAATGTATAATCCGAGAGGAAAGGAAATATCATCAGAATATATTTTTAGTTACAAAAGTAATTACTTTGATTTTGTATATTTGACATCAGTATTCACGCATATGTATGCAAAAGATGTAGAAAATTATTTAGGTGAGATATCGCGAGTTATGAAAAGTGGAGGGAGGTGCTTAATTACTTTTTTCCTGCTTAACCAAGAATCAGAAGAATTTATTAAAAATGGAGATTCGAGTCAGGACATTAAGTTTCAAATAGATGAAAATTCGTATACAATTAATAAAAACATAAGTGAAAGTGCAATCGGGTATAAAGAAGACTATATTAAACAATTATTCGTCAATAAAGGGTTGACAGTAGAAGAACCAATCTACTATGGTTCGTGGTGCGGACGGAGAAACTATAAAAGCTATCAAGATATAGTAATAGCTATAAAAAAGTAAGAATCTAAGTCACCGCTCTTTGCGGTTAAAATTTATACCCAAAGAAGTGAGTTAGTTATCTGCATTTGCGAGCTTGTCAGCTTTGTCGGCTAATTTTAGCTGTTCAATCATCTCGTCTATCTTGCCGTCGACAAATTCCGATAGATTATAAAGAGTAAGTGATATTCTGTGGTCGGTCACTCTGTTCTGCGGGAAATTATACGTTCTAATTTTATCACTTCGGTCTCCACTTTTTACCATCGATTTTCTTTGTGCCGAAACAGACTCGTTTTGCTCGCGTATTTTCATCTCATAT
>JAUYEG010000026.1 GCA_030691505.1 Bacillota bacterium
CCAAATCAGCCATGATTTCCAGGGTTCGATAATCGACCGCTGTTTCCGGTAGCCACATTCCCTCGGGGTACCGGCGGAAGCGGGCTTGGAAATCTTTGATACCCCAGCAGATCTGGGTATATTTATCCCGGTCATTGGCTAGCGGCATAATTATATGATTATAGATTTGGGCAATAGCAGAACCATGGCCGTGGTAACGTTCCTGACTTATTTTGTCTGCCTCTAAAACGGTTTGATAAATTTTTATCGCTTTTCGTTTAGGTTCACCGATAAAAATTGTGCGTGTCAAGTCGCTGTGGTAGCCACTAACTACGCATCCAAAATCCAACGTTACGATATCGCCCTTACAAATTATTTTTTTTGAAGCTTTAGCGTGAGGCAATGCACTGTTTTTGCCGCTTGCGACAATCGGTTCGAAAGCATCGCGTTCAGCACCACATTTTTTATGAAGAAAAGTAATTTCAGCGGAAATATCTAATTCCCGAATACCCGGTTTTATGATATTAAGTATTTTTAAAAAGACTTGATCGGATATCTCAACGGCTTTGGTTATTTGTTCAATTTCATAAGCATCTTTAACGATCGCGACTTCTTCGATGAATCCGGCTTTTGGAAGAACCCGATGATTATGAAATATTTTTTTTAAGTTTTGATACTGAGCAAATGTTAAGTGATTACCGTCGATACCGATTCGAGAGTTATTTGGAATTAAATTATTTTCAGCTATCGTTTCGAAGAGGTCGTTTTTAGATGGGATTATTTTCCAGCCGGAAATTTCTTTCGCCGCTTGTTCTGTGTATCTTTTATCGGTAATGAAGTATTTTGAATTATTGAAAACCAAACACAAACCAGCCGAACCCGAAAACCCGCTGATGTATCGGACGTGGGGAAGCGAAGTAATTAGAAAACAATCGAGTTTAAAATCAGAAAGGCGACTGCATACTTTTTTCTGAATTGTTTTGTAGTGCTGTGTTTTCGTATTTGATGGCATTTTATAATCTGTAATTGGGCGACTCTTTTGTGATATCAATATCGTGAGGGTGACTTTCGCGCAAACCGGCATGGGTGATACGAACGAATTGAGTGTCCTTTTTCAATTCTTGAATATTTTTAACGCCACAATATCCCATTGCCGAACGCAATCCACCAATCATCTGATAAACTATATCGGCAAGGTGTCCTTTATAAGGAACTCGTCCTTCAATCCCTTCAGGAACCAATTTCTGTATTCCTTCTTCAGCATCCTGAAAATATCTGTCCTTGCTTCCTTTTTCCATTGCACCAATCGAACCCATTCCACGATAAACTTTGTAACTTCTCCCTTCGTAAATGATTTTGTCGCCCGGGCTTTCTTCTGTCCCTGCGAATAATCCACCGAGCATAACAGAATCGGCGCCGGCGGCGATTGCTTTGGCGATGTCGCCGGTTTGTTTAATGCCGCCATCTGCGATTATTGGCACTCCCGATTTTGCTGCGGCTTTCGAGCATTCATAAATTGCTGTAACTTGCGGAACTCCAATACCTGCTACAACACGAGTTGTGCAAATTGAGCCGGGACCAATTCCGACTTTCACCGCATCAACACCGGTGTTAATTAAATCTTTTGTTGCTTCGAAGGTTGCAACATTTCCGGCGATGAGTTCAAGATCAGGAAACTTTTTCTTTAACTGTTTTACCATTTGCATAACGCCAAGCGAATGTCCGTGTGCAGTATCGACTACAATGACATCCACCTGTGCATCGATTAAAGCCGAAACTCTTTCGATTGTGTCTTTAGTAACTCCAACACCTGCTCCAACTCGTAAACGACCGTGATTATCCTTGCACGCGTTCGGGTACTTTTTCTTTTTCTGAATATCTTTTACTGTAATTAACCCATTAAGTTTTCCGTTTCGGTCGATGACGGGAAGCTTTTCAATTTTGAATTTTTGCAGAATACGTTCGGCTTGTTCGAGTGTAGTTCCTGCGGGGGTTGTAATAATTTTTACAGTCATTACAGATGCGATGGGAAGTGTAAAATCGGTTTCGAAACGTAGATCGCGGTTGGTAACAATACCTACAAGCTGATTATTTTCATTCAGAATAGGTATCCCGGAAATTTTATATTTTCTCATCAATAATAGAGCATCACCAACAGTTCCGTTCACGTTCATTGTTATGGGTTGCAAAATAATTCCGCTTTCCGAACGTTTGACTAAATCGACTTGGTGAGCTTGTTGTTCTATCGACATATTTTTGTGCAGAATACCGATACCCCCTTCGCGTGCAAGTGCGATTGCAAGTTCCGATTCGGTAACGGTATCCATCGACGCTGATACGATTGGTATGTTTAGAGATAAAGAACGTGTGAGTCTCGTATTTACATCGACTTCGCGGGGGAGTATTTTAGATTTTCTTGGCAGAAGAAGAACATCATCGAAAGTCAATGCTTCGGGTAAGAATTTTTTAATTTCACTTATGAATTTAGTTTTCATATTTCATCCATTTATCCATTGACTCATTTATTCATTGTATCATTGAGTCATTGAACCGATGATCCGATTAAACAATGAGTCAATCTAATCATTGAATTATTCGAACGCTGATAATCCAGTAATATCTTCACCCACAATCAGAGTGTGCATTTCGTGCGTTCCTTCATAAGTTTTTACAGACTCTAAATTTGCCATGTGTCGCATTATTGGATAATCATTTAAAATTCCGTTGGCGCCGAGTATTTCACGAGCAACACGACCGATTTCAAGTGCATGGTGCACATTGTTTCGCTTTGCCAACGAAACCTGTTGAAACCGAGATTCACCTTTATCTTTCAAGCGTCCGAGTTGTAAAGTCATAAATTGCATCTTTGTAATCTCGGTGAGGATATGCACAAGTTTTTCTTGTGTAATCTGGAAGCCAGCAATTGGTTTTCCAAACTGAACTCTTGAAAGCGAATAATT
>JAUYEG010000025.1 GCA_030691505.1 Bacillota bacterium
CTCACGTCGTCCGTCCTTCGCTCTAAAGGCGCCTGCCCGTCACGCTCGCGCGTCCCGGACAGACTGGCTTTCGTTACCGAAAGACGTCCTTTGTGCTTCTCAAAAGAACCGTCTCCCGCTGCTCACTGTTCAGTTTTCAAGGTATCCGCAGGACGTCTGCCCTGCGGTGCTCGTTCATACTAGCATGGGCCTTGGGGGTTGTCAAGCAAGCAAAAAGCGCGTCGTTGCTGGCCCTTTGGCCTGCAGAGCAACAGATCTGAGGCCCGTTTGGCATCGCTTCACAACCGTTCCGTGCGGGCCCTTGAGCCCGGTCACAAGAAGGGGCGGGCTTGTCGCCCGCCCTGTTATAGTTGGTAGCCCCAAGGGGATTCGAACCCCTGCCGCCGCCGTGAGAGGGCGGTGTCCTGGGCCTCTAGACGATGGGGCCTCCTGTCATCTGGCTGGGGAGGATGGATTCGAACCACCGCAAGCAGATCCAGAGTCTGCCGTCCTGCCACTAGACGACTCCCCAGAGAGTCCGCGTCGCCGCACGTCCGGCGCGCGCAAGCTAGCTTAGCACAATCGTTGCGCGCTTAGCAAGCTATCGGGCTTGCGCGCTGTCGGACTTGCGCGCCGCGTTGTACACTTGGTACGCTGCGCGCGGCGGCCCGCCGCGAGATTGCACATATTCATTTACGTATAGTCTATGTCACGCCGCAGCGTCTTTTGATCTCGTCCCACTTGCGATCGACGCGCGCCTGTATAGCATCGATGATCGGCTTGTTGGCCTCGGTGAAAAGGTGCCGGAAGCGCCCCTGGCGTTTGAGCCATTCGGCGACGGGCCTTTTCTCCTTGGGCTGGTAAGTCAAGTGCCACTCGCCGTCGACGACCTCGAAGAGCGGCCAGTAGCAGGTTTCGACACCCAGCCGTGCCAGCTCGATCGTTTCGGACGTGTCCATGCGCCAGCCGCGGGGGCAGGGCGAAAGCGCGTTGATGAACGAAAAGCCGTCTGCTGCGAAAGCCTTGCCCGCTTTGGTGACGAGATCATTCCAGTGGCTCGGCGATACCTGAGCGACGTAGGCAATGTCGTGGGCGGCCATGATCGCCGTCAGGTCCTTGCTGTGTTCAGTCTTGCCCGGCACAACGCGCCCGGCCGGGCTTGTGGTCGTGTCCGCGCCGAGCGGCGTGGCGCTGGAGCGCTGAATGCCCGTGTTCATGTACGCTCCGTTGTCCAGGCACACATAGAGCATGCGGTGGCCGCGCTCGGCGGCCCCGGACAGCGACTGGAGACCGATGTCATATGTTCCCCCGTCGCCGGCGAAAGCCACGAAGTTAAACTGCTCGTCTACCTTGCCGCGGGCCCGAAGGGCCTCGAACGCCGCCTCGACGCCGCTCACTGTCGCCGCGGCGTTCTCGAAGGCCGAGTGAATCCAAGCGCTGGACCAGGCTGTGTATGGGTAGATGGTGGTGGCCACCTCCAGGCACCCGGTGGCGTTTCCGACAACCACGGGACGCTCGCTGGCGGCCAGGATCTGGCGCACGACAGTGCCGTGCCCGCAGCCCGCGCAGAGGCGGTGGCCCTGGGTCAGGGTTTCTGCTTTCTTGGATAGTTGCTTCAGATTTGCCACGGTGCCACCCCCTACTCTCGCACGCCTAGGTAGTGGACGATCTCCGGCCCCGCCTTGCCGGCGGCCAGCTTGCCGAGGTGCTCGTAGACGGCCAACACGTCCTTGACCACGACGTCGCGGCCACCCAGGCCGTAGATAAAGTTGGCCATCGGAACACCGGTTCTGCCGTAGAGCCACGAACGGACCTCCGAGAACAGCGGGCCGCCGAATCCGGCGAAGCTGTCGGCGCGGTCCATCACGGCGACGGCCTTGAGCGGGTTCAACGCCGCAACGATCTCTTCGACGGGCGCGGGACGGAAGACACGGATCTTTACGAGCCCCGCCTTGATCCCGTCGCGCCGCAGCTGATCAACCGCCGTCCTCGCGGTCCCCGCGGTCGAGCCGATCACGACTATGGCGACTTCGGCGTCATCCATCCGGTATGGCGCCAGGAAGCCGTATCCACGTCCGGTGGCGCGCGCATAGGCCTCCGAAACCTCGGCGACGACGCGCTTTGCGCCGAACATCGCCTCGGCTTGCTGCCGTTTATGCTCGAAGAAGTAGTCGTACAGCGCGAGCGGCCCAACCGTATACGGGTTGGCGGCGTCGAGAAGGTAGCGGTCCGGCTTGTACTCGCCGACGAACTTGCGAACTACCTCGTCGTCTTCAATGATAAGGTTCTCGAGCGAGTGGCTGATGATGAAACCGTCATAGCAGACCATCACCGGCAGCAGCAGGTCCGGGTGCTCCGCGATGCGCATGGCGATAAACGTGTTGTCATAGGCCTCTTGCACGTCCTCGCAGTAGAGGTGGAGCCATCCGGTGTCGCGCGCGTTCATTGTATCGCTGTGATCGCAGTGGATGTTGATCGGGCCTGACAGCGCCCTATTGACCACCGGCATCACAATCGGCAGCCGGTAAGAGGAGGCGATATGCAGCATCTCGTGCATCAACGCGAGGCCCTGCGACGAAGTCGCGGTCATCGCCCGTGCGCCGGCGGCGGAAGCGCCGATCGTTGCACTCATGGCCGAGTGCTCGCTTTCAACGCGCACGAACTGCGAGCTGACCTGCCCATCGGCGACGAACGACGCAAAGTACTGGACGATGTCGGTCTGCGGAGTGATCGGGTAGGCAGCGACGACATCGGGGTTGATCTGCTTCATTGCGAGGGCTACAGCTTCGTTGCCCGTGAGAGCGACCCTCTTTGCCATCAGCAGCCGCCTCCTTGGCCCTGTTTTGCTGCCGCGGCGGCCTCGGATTCCTTGATCATCTCAATCGCGGTTACCCGCTTGGGGCACTCGGCGGCGCAGATCCCACAGCCTTTGCAGTGCTCATAGTCGATGCCCACCATTTTGCCGTCTTTGACTATGATGGTGGCATCGGGGCAGTAGACCCAGCAAAAGAGGCAGTGAATGCACTTCTCGGGGTTCCAGACAGGCCGCTCGGTACGCCAATCACCGGTCTGATATTCGCGGGCGTTGCCCGCCTTGAGGATCGCCGCGCCCCGCGGCAGATCCCGCCAGCCGTTTGCGGCGGTGTTCACTCGCCCCGCACCTCCCGGTAGGCACGCTCGATGGCCTCAAGATTGCCCTGGATAACGCTCGGCTTGGCTTTGAACTTGTCCTCCAGCTGCTGGTGCATGATCGTCATGAACTGCTCGTAGGGGACCACGGCGGTTACCTTGATGAGAGCGCCCATCAGCGGGGTGTTGGGGATGTCGCGCCCTATGGTTTCGACGGCGATGCGGCTGGCGTCGACGGTGTAGATCTTGCCACCCGTCACACCCATCTGCCCGCGGATCTCGCCAGGCGTCTTGCCGGTGTTGACGATCACCACCGCGTGGTCGGTAAGACCGGCGGTGACCGACCGCCCGATCAACGACGGGTCCAGAACCATGATAACGTCTGGTTCGGTAACATGGCAGTGAAGGGTGATCGGCCCGTCGCTAAGGCGGTTGAAGGCCAGCACAGGTGCGCCCATCCGCTCGGGACCGTACTCCGGAAAGCCCTGAACGTACATCCCGGCGGCAGACGCGGCTTCGGCCAGCAGTTGGGACGCGGTTTTGGCGCCCTGACCGCCTCGCCCGTGCCAGCGTATCTCGGTCAGCTTGCCCAACAGATTCCCTCCCTCCTAATTAACGCCCAAAAGCCCAGAGCGATGGGCTCTGGGCCGGACCTGGGGCCAACTTGGTCGGTACAGCTCATCGAGGCCATTTTAGCAGGAAAGTCACTATTGGGACAACCAACTATCGTGCCTCGGCAGTCCTCCCGGTAAACACCTAATATACAGAAAACGGAGCGCCCTAACCCGCGCGCATATTGTTTTTTGTGCCGTATTCTTAGAAGAGGGACTTCAGGGCCAGAATGAGGCAGATGCCGGGGAGACCCAGGAACCCCGCGCTGAGCACGCTTAGCGGATTGACCGGGATGTACAGGGAGAAGTACCGCCCAAAGACGTTGAAGACCAGAATGGCCAGCGTGCCCGCACAGACGGCGTATAGCGCGCGCATCAGCAACTTGGCCGGCACCCACATGAGCCGGAACAGCAGGTAGAGTACGATAAGCCCGACCGTGTAGGCCAGGACGACGCTAAGATCGATTCCTCCGGGCATGAGCACACCGCCCCAGAGCCGCGGTACTCCAAGGCTTCCGCCGGCCCCGTGTTTTGTGCCGGGGAACGTAACCACCCCGTCGCTAGAGAGCGTATGGGGCAGGGGACTCTGCTATGCCGGATGCTACCTTTCGGCGAGCAGTTGCGGGTTGTTTCGAGCCTGCTGCAGGAGGTACATGTAGCGTTTCTCAGTCGCCTTGACCTGATAGATTGCGTAATCAACGAGATCGGGGTCAGTCACCTGGTCAAAGAACGATCGCGCGCAAAGCCATTCGCGCTTCGCCTGTTCGACGGAATCGCGAAGTCCCGGCGGTGCAGCGGAGTGCAGTCCCGGCTGCTCCAGCATCAGGTGCCCCGCCACTTTGCTGATCAATCCGCCCAGCGTACCCGTTGTTCCAAGCACCGTGGCCCCTCCCACTGCCCTTCATCCTATGCAAGTGGGAGTCTCGGCAACCGCGCGCCCGAATATGCAGACCATCACTGGATGGGATCGGCTACACCTCGCGGCGTCCTTCGAACGCCTTGCCGAGTGTCACTTCATCGGCATATTCGAGGTCGCCGCCGACCGGGAGGCCCCTGGCAAGGCGGGTGACGGCGACACCCAGCGGGCGCAGCAGATCCGCCAGGAAGAGCGCCGTAGCGTCGCCCTCAACATCCGGGTTTGTGGCCACAATCACCTCGCGAACCGTTCCCTCCTGGAGCCTGGCCACGAGTTCCCGGATCCTGATCTGTTCCGGGCCGATGCCGTCGAGAGGGGCAATAGCTCCGTGCAGCACGTGGTACAGGCCCCGATACTGGCGCGTGCGCTCCATCGCCGCGACATCCTGCGGGCGCTCGACCACGCAGATCATGCTCCGCTCGCGGCCGGGGTCGCCGCATACCGGGCAGATGCGCTGATCGGTAAGGTCGCCGCACACGTCGCACCTGCGGACGCTGACGCGGGCATCAACCATGCTCTTTGCGATCTGCTCGACTTCGGACTGCTCCATGCCGAGCATGTGAAACGCGAGGCGCTGGGCGGTCTTTGGGCCCACACCGGGCAGCCGTGTGAGCTGGTCTATTAGCCGCGCGATGGGGCGGGCGTAGGTCATCGGCCCGGCAACCTCCCGTCACACCAGGCCGGGCAGCTTCAGACCGCCGGTCAGCTTGCCGATGGCCTGTGCCATCATCTCCTCGGCCTGCCGGACGCCCTGGTTGACTGCGGCAATGATCATTTCCTCCAGGATCTCGGCCTCCTCCGGGACAAGGACCTGCGGGTCGATGGTGAGCGAAACAACCTCCTTGCGTCCGTTGACCACGACCTTGACAGCCCCGCCGCCCGAGCTGACCTCGACAGTCTTCTCGCCCATCTCTTCCTGGACGCGGGCCACGTCCTGCTGCATCTTCTGAGCCATCTTCATGAGCTGATTGAGGTTGCCTAGACCACTCATCTCTCAGTCGGGCCTCCCTTGACTTCCTCGGCACGAAACAGTGCCTCGGCTTGCCTGGCCAAGCTGTCACCGGACTCGGGCGCTGCCTCGGCGCCATCCCGAGCCGGCGCCTCAGCCGGTGCGACCTCGCGGCCGCGGCCGCGGCCGTGCCGCGCCGCGCTCCCGACATCGCCGCCGCCCGCACCATCAGCAAATAGACCTGTTTCAGCCTGCCTCACCTGAATGCTGATGTCGACGGGCCGTCCGGCCAGCCCGGACATGATCCGGGCGATGGCTTTTTGTCCTTCGCCGCCGGCGAGCCGGGTAGCCGCGATCTCCCTGCCAGCCGGCAGGAAGACGCGCAGTGATAAGCCCTCCCATCGGGGCTCTGCTCCGTCGAGCCAGCCCGCGTAGATGTCGCCCACGTCGCGGAGCACCTGCGGCCAAAGGCGCGCCAGCTCCGGCGGCTCCTGCCGGGGCGCACGAGGCGCGGGCTCCCCGCGGCCGGGGGGCGGCGCCTCCGGAGAGGGCGGTTTCTGCGGCAGAGCCTCTTCTTGGCGCATCTCTCCCTGGAGTGGCGGGACCCTCCGCTGCGGGCGGACCGCGGGCGTCGCGCCGGCACGGCCGCACAGCCTGACAAGCCTGGACTCGAACAGAAGGCGCGGCTGGGCCGCGAGGCGCATCTCGGCCTCCACGGCGGCCAGCGCCTCTATCACCTGGTAAAGGTGTTCCTCGCTGGACTCGCTGCCCTGCCTGGCCAGGACGGACTGGTCATCGGCCGCCGGCCCCGTGAACTCGCCCTCGCGTCCGGCGAGCGCGAACAGGAGCACATCGCGAAAGTGGCCGGCGAGCGCCCTGGCGATCTCGCGCGGGTCCCGACCCTGCATGAGCAGGTCATCCAGGGTGCGCCAGGATGCGGCGACATCGCCCTGGAGGATCGCGTCGGCCAGTGCCACCAGTTCGGCGGCATTGACGGCACCCAGCACGCGGCGGGCGTCTTGTTCGGTCACGCCGGCGGGCGCGTAGGCCATACATTGATCAAGTATGCCGAGCGCGTCGCGCACGGAACCCGTTGCCGCCCTCGCAATCATCCGCAGCGCAGCCGGGTCGGCCTCCAGCCCACGTTCACGTGCGATCCGGGAGAGGTGGGCGGCAATCGGTTCCGTCCCCAGGCGCTGAAAGTCAAACCGCTGGCACCGCGAGAGGATGGTGGCGGGGACACGATACGCCTCGGTGGTGCATAGCACGAACAGGACGTTGGCGGGGGGCTCTTCCAGGGTCTTGAGCAGGGCGTTGAAGGCCTCGTTGGTCAGCATGTGAACTTCGTCGATGACGTAGACCTTGTACCGGCCGGCCACCGGGGCCAGGCGGATCCGCTCGCGCAGGCTCCGGATCTCGTCGATCCCGCGGTTCGAGGCCGCGTCCATCTCGATAACGTCCAGCCCTTCGCCCGCGCCGATGCGCACGCAGATCTCGCACTCTCCGCACGGCTCGCCATCAACGGTGTTGGGGCAGCTCAGGGCTTTGGCCAAGACGCGCGCGGCCGACGTCTTGCCGGTGCCGCGTGGGCCGCAGAAAAGGTAGGCGTGGGCCAGCCGGCCCTGCGCGAGGGCGTTTCGAAGGGTGCGCGTGACGTGTTCCTGACCTAGGAACTCGTCAAACCGGCGGGGACGACACGCACGGTACAGCGCCAGTTCCATACCGACCACTCCCGCGGCATGGCTTCATGGAGTCCCTTCCCGCCTCAAGGGCAGGGCAAGGGCGACAAGATCAAAATGGATAAATCGGTCGTGCACCCGCCGTCGACACGGCACCCCGAGCGTTACCGGCGCAGTCTGCTCCGGATCGGTTGGCCTCGGCACACGGGAGAGCCCGTTTACCGCTGCTTCCTTCCGGACCTGACGGGGTTCACAGGTTCCCGTTGCGAGGGACCCATCCTTCAACGCTACTTACGCCGGGCAGACCTCGAGGCGACGAGCCTCGGAGCGGGAATTCGACCCCGCTATAGCGGATTGCGGGTACAGGGCACCGCTCGCTCCCCGTCTAGCACGACCGAAACCGAAAATGGCGGAGAGGGCGGGATTTGAACCCGCGAGGCGGATATGCCGCCTACTCGCTCTCCAGGCGAGCGCCTTAGACCACTCAGCCACCTCTCCGCACAACGACAACGAAAGCCAGGGGCTTGCCGGGACACGCAAGCGGTCCTACCGTCGCAGGCACCGCAAGGAACAAAACTGGCGGAGAGGGCGGGATTCGAACCCGCGAGGCGGGGTCACCGCCTACTCGCTTTCGAGGCGAGCGCCTTTATCCACTCAGCCACCTCTCCGCTCCGTACGCCGCCCATCAAAGAACTCCCGCATGACCTCGCCGCACTCGGCGGCGAGAACGCCCGGAACCACCTCAATCTGGTGGTTAAGCCGTGGATCGCGCACCAGGTCCATCAAGGTGCCGCACGCGCCGGCCTTTGGGTCGGACGCACCGTAGACCACCCTGGCCAGCCGGGCCAGCACAGCGGCACCGGCGCACATCGGACACGGCTCAATAGTAACATATAGGACGCAGCCGGTCAGTCGCCAGGCTCCCAGGCGCCCCGCTGCCAGCCGCATCGCCAGCATCTCGGCATGCGCGGTGGGATCCAGATCGAGCTCGCGCCTGTTATGGGTGGCCGCCAGCAGCTCGCCCCCGCGGGTGACAACGGCGCCTACCGGTACCTCCCCGAGCTGCGCCGCGCGCCTCGCCTCGTCCAAAGCCAAGCGCATCCAACGCTCGTCCTCGTGACGGAGTTGGTCCTGCTGTGTATGCTGTACCATGCTTTCAACCTGGCTTCCGCGGGAGCCCTCAATGCGCCTCTGGGCCCCGGAAACAAAAAAATGGTGCGCCCGGGAGGACTCGAACCACCGGCACGCGGTTTAGGAAACCGCTGCTCTATCCACCTGAGCTACGGGCGCACACGAACGGTCTCGGTGAATGCAGGCGGAAACGGAGAAAGTGGCGCGCCCGGCAGGATTCGAACCTGCGACCTCCAGATTCGTAGTCTGTCACTCTATCCAGCTGAGCTACGGGCGCGTTTTCCATCTTGAACACCGAAACCTGAACTTCCCCAACCGCGCCTGTGATAATACCACGTCACGCTTCGAAAGTGAAGCGCGCGGTCCGCGCGGCTTTGAGGCCGTCAAGAGCCCATTTTGCGGCTCGCCGCATACGCCGGCGGCCTCCTGAGCCAAAAGACCCGCCGGAAACACCGGCGGGTCGACCATCCTGGCGGAGAGAGAGGGATTCGAACCCTCGCTAGAGCATACGCCCTACTAACGGTTTAGCAAACCGTCCCCTTCAGCCGACTTGGGTATCTCTCCGCAAACGGCTTAACATGCATGTTGCTGCCTCTGAATGATTCAAGATACGCGGGCAACGCAATGATAGCACGAAAACGTTGACTACCACAAACGCCCGCGCCGGGGCTGGGTCAGTGGCGGAGGGGGTGGGATTCGAACCCACGGCCCCTTGCAGGGTCACTGGTTTTCAAGACCAGCTCCATAAACCGCTCGGACACCCCTCCGCGGACGCGCTTTGGTCCGCAAAACGCGAGCCAAGTATAGCACTCGGCAAAAATCAGCGTCAACGTGCCATCCCGGGCAGCGCTCCCGTGGGCATGCGCCGTCCCCGTCGCCCGCGGGCAGCCGCCGATCAGCGCGGGCCGATCACCTCGAGCCCGCCCATGTACGGCCTGAGCGCCTCGGGGACGCGCACGGTGCCGTCAGCCTGCTGGTAGTTCTCGAGCACGGCCGCGACCGTACGGCCGACCGCCAGTCCGCTCCCGTTGAGCGTATGTACGTAGCGGACCCTTCCGCCGGCCGCGGGCCGGTAGCGGGTGTTCATCCGCCGCGCTTGAAAGTCCTCGAAGTTGCTGCACGAAGATATTTCAACGTACCGGTCGTAGCTGGGCAGCCAGACCTCCAAATCGTATTTCTGGCTGGCGCTGAAACCGAGATCGCCGGTGCACATCTCCACGATCCGGTAAGTGAGGCCGAGGCGCTTGAGCACATCGCCCGCGTCGCTGAGGAGGTTTTGCAGCTCGGCATAGGACGTCTCGGGGGTTGTCCATTTGAGCATTTCGACCTTGTTAAACTGGTGCAGCCTGATAAGCCCCTTGGTATCACGTCCGTACGAGCCGATCTCCGACCGGAAGCTCGTCGCGTAGGCGATGTGATTGAGCGGCAACTGCGCCTCGTCGAGGATCTCGTCGCGGTACATGTTGGTTCCCGGGACCTCGGCGGTCGGGTTGAGCCAGAGGTCGCTGCCCTCGATCCTGAACGAATCCTGGCCAAACTTGGGCAACTGGCCGGTCCCGGTCATGCAGTCGGTGGTCACCAGATACGGCGGGTAGATCTCGTGGTACCCATGCTCCCGCACGTGGAGGTCAAGCATGAGGTTGATGAGGGCCCGTTCAAGGTGCGCGCCCGCCCCCCGGTACATCACCGCGCGCGCGCCGCCGACCTTGGCTCCCCGCTCGAAGTCGAGGATGCCGAGCCTGACGCCCAAATCCCAGTGCGCGAGCGGCTGAAATCGGAACTGCGGCGGTGTTCCGTGCCGGCTGATCTCCGGATTTGCCGTCTCATCCGGCCCGACCGGAACGCCGGGGTGGGGGAGGTTGGGCAGCTGAAGCAGCCGCGCGCTGATGTCCGCTTCGAGTTCGCGCACCTCAGCCTCAAGCCGCCGGATGTCCTCGTTGACTTCGCGCATCGCTGCGATGTCCTCGGCTCCATCCCGCCCGGAGGTCCTTTCTTTGGCAACGCGCGCGGACACAACGTTCTTGCGGGCCCTTTTCTGCTCGACCTCGCCCAGCACGGCGCGCCAGCGCTCATCGAGCTCGAGGAGCCCCTGGATATCCGCCTCGAATTTCTTGTTTTGGAGGGCAACTCTGACCGCTTGCGGGTCAGCCCTGATGCCTCTGATGTCCAACATGGCCCGGTCCCCCTTGGCTTCTGAATCCGTGCTCGCCGGGCGGCCCTTGGGCCGCAACCCCCGCTTGCGCCGCCTCTGTCCCCGGTGCCGGCGGATCCGTGTCGCTCCGCATGGGTGAGGCGGCGCATCGAGATCGCCGCTCCAGGGCGGCGTCAATTGCGGCTTCATACGGGGCCCTTAGCACTCCGGCCTCGGTTACCAGCGCGCTGACCATCCGCGCGGGGGTTATGTCAAAGGCGGGGTTCCAGACCCGGACCCGGCGCGGCGCAAGGCGATGCCCGCGCAAGTGGGTTATTTCGGCCGCGCTCCGCTCCTCGATCACGATTGCGTCCCCCGACGCGGTGCCGCGGTCGAGAGTGCTCGTGGCACACGCCACGTAGAAAGGGATCCGGTGCGCTTTTGCGGCCCCGGCCAGCGCGAACGTGCCGATCTTGTTGGCGGTGTCCCCGTTGGCCGCGACCCGGTCGGCACCGACGACGACAGCGTCCACCGCGCCCCGGTGGATCAACCACGGGGCGGCCCCGTCCGCCAAAAGGGTCACCGGAATCCCATCACGGGTCAGTTCCCAGGCCGTCAGCCGCGCTCCCTGCAAGAGCGGCCGCGTCTCTGTCGCATAAACCATGGCCAGCCTGCCTTGCGCATGGGCCAGCCGGATGATTCCCAGCGCCGTGCCGTACCCGCCTGTTGCCAGAGCTCCTGCGTTGCAGTGGGTGAGCACGCGGGCGCCGTCCGGGAGCAACGCGGCCCCGTGCCCGGCAAGCGACCGGTTGCTCTCAACGTCCTCTTGAAGGATGTGCCCCGCCTCGCTCAGCAACTCCTCGCTGCCCCCGCCGGCCGCGGCGGCGCCCAGCATCCTCTGCACCGCCCAGCCGAGGTTGACGGCGGTCGGACGGGCCGCGCAAAGAGACGCGGCCGCGTCTGCCACGGCCGCCATCCAGGCGTCTCGCGCCAGCCCCCGCCGGTCCGCCTCGAGAGCGGCCAGCACGACCCCATAGGCGGCGGCAAGGCCGATCGCCGGAGCGCCGCGTACGACCATGTCCCGGATCGCGTCCGTGACCCCCGCCGCGTCCGGGATGCGCGCGAATATCGCACGTCCCGGCAAACGGCGCTGGTCAAGCAGCTCCAGATGGTCGCCGCCCCAACGCACAGGGCTGATGGGATCCGCCACTAATTCCACGCCTTCTCTCAACAGTGTCGGGCCTTCATTTGCGGACTGCCGGGAAAACAATAAATCCCGCCCTGGAGGGGCGGGCAAAACGCCGCGGTGCCACCCTGCCGGCCCACAGCCTGCGCGCGGGCCTGCTCTGCAGCTCTAACGGGCTTACCCGGTCGCTTAACCTTGCGGCGCGATGGCCGCCGCGGCTCGCGTTCCCTCACGGGTGGACCCCGCGTGACCCCGGGCGCCGGCTCGCACCACATCACCGGGTTCTCTTTTGCCCTGCATCGCACGGTGCCCGCTCATCGGGCCAGATGCTATTGGCTGCAATTATAAGGGCTCACGCCGGCTGGCCGCAACAACATGCCGTTGGTTGGTACGTGCCGGTGCGCACCAAGTCAGCAGCTCGGTGCAGACCGAGTCCCCGCTACTGCTTCTCGATCTCGGTGATAGCGGCCTCGGGAGCCATCCCGCCGTAGATGACCTTCTGCAGCCCGGGGAAATACCGGTCGGCGGTCATGATGTTTGCGGTGAAGAGATTTTGCACCATCTTGGGCACCAGCTGCGAGCCCTCGATGTCGACAAAGGTCTTGTAGCGGACCTCGCCGTCGCTGTAGTCCATCTCGAAATTGCCGTTCCTGAGGCCCCAGTTGGCGCGCGTCAGGTATTCGGCCGCCTTGCCCCGCAACTCCTCCGGCACCCGGTTGGGCAGCGACGCGTAGATCGTTACCTGTTCCATCTTCTCGTTTTCGGTGACGATGCACTCAAGGGACGTGTTCTTGCCGTTCATGCCCAGGAAGATCATGGGCTTGTCCGGGACGCAACGGTATTTCAGATCAGCGGACTTGAAGAACCTCTCCACCACGTTCAAAAATCGGCCCAGAGCACTCTCCTCCCCCAGGTTTATTGACAAGCTGGCCAGTATTCGGTGCTGGCCGCTGTTAATCCTGGCCTGCCCAACGCACCGCCCGTGCGGTAACCCACCGCGCGCGGGTGAAGGAACGGGCGGAGCCTAAAGCCCCGGTAGGGCGGTGCTATCCTTTGATGACACCCAGCGGCCGCAGCCTGGCCACCCGGCGCGATATCCCGGCTCCGTGGACAACGTCCACCACCTGCTGGACGTCCTTGTATGCGGACGGCGCTTCCTCCGCAAGACCGCTGCGGCTGCGGCCGCGCACAATGATGCCCTGGGCCGCCAGGTCGCGCTGTACATCGTCGCCCCGCGTGTTCTGCTTGGCGGCGGTGCGGCTCATCAGGCGTCCCGCGCCGTGACAGGTTGAGCCAAAGGTCTGGCGCATCGCCTCGGCGGTGCCCACGAGCACGTAAGAGTACCTCCCCATGTCGCCGGGAACCAGAACCGGCTGGCCGACTGCGCGGTATGGAGCGGGAACGTCCGGATGCCCGGCCGGAAACGCCCGCGTTGCGCCCTTCCGGTGAACGCACAGCGTCCGCTCGTGCCCCTCGACGCTGTGGCGCTCGATTTTGGCGATGTTGTGCGCTACATCGTAGACCAATTCCAGGCCCAGCGCATCCTTGGACTGGGCGAACACCTCGGCCAGGACGTGCCGCACCGAATCCGTGATGACCTGGCGATTGGCCCACGCGTAATTGGCGGCGGCGGCCATCGCGCCGAGGTAGCGGCTGCCCTCCGGCGACTTGACCGGAGCACAGGCCAGTTGCCTGTCAGGAAGGCTGATACCGTACCGGACCACCGCTTTTTGCATCGTTTCCAGGCTGTCGGCGCAGACCTGATGACCCAAACCGCGTGACCCGACGTGGATGCCCAGCACCACCTGCCCGTGCCGCAATCCGAATACCTCGGCCGCCTGCTGGTCGTAGATCTCGTCAACCACATCGATCTCGAGGAAATGGTTGCCCGAGCCGAGCGTCCCCAGCTGCCCGAGGCCCCGCTTGGCGGCCTTGTCGGTGACGGCGCGCGGATCGGCGGAACCTATCTTGCCGCCGTCCTCGCACGCCACGAGGTCGGCGGGACGGCCCAGTCCGCGCCCAACCGCCCAGGCCGCCCCGTCCCGCAGGACCGCCTGGAGCTCGGGCTCCTTTAGCACCAGACCGCCCTGGCCTCCGACCCCGGCGGGAACGGCGGCAAAGATTGCATCTATCAGTTTAGCCAGCCGCGGCCGCACATCGGCGGCACTGAGGTTGGTGCGAAGGATGCGGACACCGCAGTTGATGTCGTAGCCGACCCCGCCTGGCGAAACCACGCCTTGGTCAACCTCGGTCGCCGCCACGCCGCCGATCGCAAACCCGTAGCCCCAGTGGATGTCGGGCATCGCGAGCGACCGGCCGACGATCCCCGGTAGGCAGGCGACATTGGCGACCTGTTCGTGGGCCCGGTCCTGGACGATCCCCGGCAGCATCGCCGCGCTGGCGTAAATGAGACCCTCGGTGCGCATGCCGGGCTGCCGCGTCTTGGGGATCAACCAGCGATAGTCATCGAGCCGGACAAGGTCGGATAGAGGTCCGCTCACGACAGCACCCCCGCTCATACCTCTCATACATCCAGTGTAAGCGTTGCCTCCCACCGGCGCCGCTCAGGCACGTAGGATACCCTGGCGCAGTTGTACGTCGCGGCCTTGAGCCCGGCCATGACGCGGTACTCGCGTTGTGACGAGCCAAGCCTGTCTCCCGTCAGCCGAAGCGTTGCGCGGACGGGAGCGCTCCGGGCAGGCTTCTGCTGCTCCAGACCGGGCCCACTGACCTCCACCGAAACCTGCCCGAGCAAGAAGCCCTCGGTGTCAAGAAGGAACAGTAGTTCGTTGAGCGACTGTACGACAAGGCTCACGGGATCAGGGGCCTCAAGCGTGACTATGCGGGTCTCCACCCGCGCCACCTCTGGCGCGGGGAAGAGCACCGAGGCCGTCGCCAGCAGGGCCTGAGCGATGACCTCCGGCAGGCTCTGGGCCCAGGCCAGCAGCC
Organism: Bacillota bacterium; assembly: GCA_030691505.1. Lineage (GTDB taxonomy): Bacteria > Bacillota > Sulfobacillia > JAUYEG01 > JAUYEG01 > JAUYEG01. The sequence continues at coordinate 14,661 of JAUYEG010000025.1, forward strand.
GGATGTCGGCGGTGTGCTCAAGGAAGACATGGCCCTCGGGGCCGCCCGCGGGGGCGTCAGGAGCCGGCGGGCGGGGACTCATCGTCCAGTTCCTCGCCGGCGATGCGGGCGATGGAGACGAGCTCGTCCCCTGGATTGGGCCGCATCACGAGGACGCCCTGTGCATTGCGCCCAACGACCGGTATCTCTTTGACGCGCATCCGGATCAGAACCCCTTGGGCGGTGATTATCATGACCTCATCGCTGTCGGTGACTAGATGGACCCCGACCACAACACCCACGCGCGGCGGCAGGCTCATGGCGCGAATCCCGAGTCCGCCGCGCTTTTGGAGGCGGAAGCGTTTCATGGGTACGCGTTTTCCGTAACCTTTGTTTGTCACGCACAGGAGGTGCGTGCCCGCGGACACGCTATCAAGGGCGACCACGCCGTCGCCCTGTGCCAACTCCATCGCCTTGACCCCGCGGGCGGTGCGGCCCATCGGGCGGGCGTCGTCCTCACGGAAGCGGATGCTCTGCCCCCACCTGGTTACGAGCAGGATCTCCTCGTCGCCCTGGGTCAGACGGACACCGACCAACTCGTCGCCTTCGTCGAGACCGAACGCGATGATCCCCGAGCGACGGATGTTCTGGTACTCCTCCAGGGCCGTGCGCTTGCAGATACCGTTCTTAGTCGCGAAGAGCAAAAAGCCCCCGCTGTCGAAACCGCGCACAGGGATGATCGCGGCAACCTGCTCTCCTCCCCCCAGGTCGAGGAGGTTGACTATGGCAGTTCCCTTGGCTTGCCTGCCGGCTTCGGGAATGTCGTAGACCTTGAGCGCGTAGACCTTTCCGGCCGTGGAGAAAAACAGCAGGTAGTGGTGTGTGGTCGTGATGAACAGGTTCTCGACGAAATCCTCTTCCTTGGTTCCCATGCCGGTGACCCCGCGCCCGCCGCGCCGCTGGCTGCGGTAAGTCGTCGCGGCCAGCCTCTTGATGTAGCCCTGGTGGGTGAGGGTGATCACCGCGGTTTCGTCCGGTATGAGGTCCTCGTCGGCCAGACCCCCGGCCGCCTCGGCGATGGTCGTGCGCCGGCCGTCGCCGTAGCGCTCCCTGATCGCCAGGAGCTCCTGGCAGATGATCCCGTAGACCAGCCGCTCATCCGCGAGCACCGTGGTGAGGTGCTCGATCGTTGCCAGCAGTTCGCGGTACTCGGCCTCGATTTTGTCCCGCTCAAGGCCTGTCAGCCGTTGAAGCCGCATGTCCAGAATCGCCTGCGCTTGCCGGTCGCTGAAGCCGAAGGTCTCGATCAGCCCGCGCTTTGCGTCGTCTGGAGTGGCGGAGGCCCTGATGAGCCGGATGACGTCGTCCAGATGGGCGAGAGCGATGCGGAGGCCCTCGACGATGTGTGCGCGCTCTTTGGCCCGTTCAAGGTCGTACCTTGTCCGCCTGGTAACCACGACGAGTTGGTGATCGAGGTACTCGCGAAGGACCTCGGACAGGCTGAGGACCCGCGGCTCTCCGTCCACAAGGGCCAGCATGATCACGCCGAAAGTCTCCTGGAGCTGGGTGAACTTGAAGAGCTGATTGAGCACCACCCGTCCGATGGCGTCCCGCCGCAGCTCCATTACGACGCGCATGCCGTGGCGGCCGGTCTCGTCGCGCAGATCGGTGATGCCCTCGATGCGCCGGTCGCGCACCAATTCCGCGATGCGTTCGATCAGGCGTGATTTGTTGACCTGATACGGCAGCTCGGTGACCACGATTCGCGTCCGGCCGTTCTTGGCGACATCGAGCTCGGCCTTGGCACGGACCGTAATCAGGCCGCGCCCCGTTTCGTACGCGGCCCGGATGCCGTCGCGACCCAGGATCTCGCCGCCGGTCGGGAAGTCGGGGCCGGGGATCACCGCCATCAGTTCCTGTGTGGTCACGGCGGGGTTATCGATCATCAGCATGAGCCCATCAATCACCTCACCCAGGTTGTGCGGCGGGATGTTGGTGGCCATGGCGACCGCGATACCCGACGACCCGTTGACAAGCAGGTTTGGGAATCTGCTTGGCAGGACTGTGGGCTCCTTGCGGGTTTCGTCGTAGTTTGGGGCGAAGTCAACCGTGTCCCGGTCAATGTCGCGGAGCATCTCCATGGCGAGCGGCGCCAGCCTCGCCTCCGTGTACCTCGAAGCGGCGGGAGGGTCGCCGTCGATGGAACCCAGGTTGCCGTGCCCATCGATAAGCGGATACCGGAGCGAGAAATCCTGCGCCATCCGGATCAACGCGTCGTAGATCGCCAGGTCGCCGTGCGGGTGGTACCTTCCCATGACGTCGCCGACCGACGAGGCGGATTTGCGGTAGGCGCGCTCGGGGGTGTTGCCCGCCTCGCGCATGGCGTAGAGGATCCGGCGGTGGATGGGTTTGAGGCCGTCGCGAACGTCGGGCAGCGCCCGGCTCACGATGGTGCTCATCGCATAGTCGATATAGGAGCGCTCGAGCTCGTGTACTATGCGGACGGAAAGGACGTTGCCGACGCCTCCGCCTTCCTGGGGAGGAGCCTCGGCGGGAGCGGCCCGATCGACCATCTCCTCGGGCGGATCCTGTGGACCGTCGTCTCGCAACACCAATCAGCACCACCGGGTGGCCGGCTCAGTCGCCGACAGTATCGAGATTCCTAACGTCCTTGGCGTGTGTGGTTATGAATTCGCGGCGCGGCTCAACGGCGTCGCCCATGAGCACACCGAAAATCTCGTCCGCGTAGATGGCGTCCTCCAGGACCATCTGAAGCAGCGTGCGCTGTCCAGGATCCATGGTTGTCTCCCATAATTCCTCGTGGTTCATCTCGCCGAGCCCCTTGAACCGTTGGAGCGTGACCCCGTCGCGGCCGATTTGGACAAGCGTCTCCTCCAGAGCCGCGTCGCTCTTGACGTATCTTGCGAACTTGCCCTTCTTGACGAGGTAGAGCGGCGGTTGGGCGATGTACAGCCAGCCCCGTTGGACGAGGGGCCGCATATAGCGGTAGAAGAACGTAAGGAGCAGCGTCCGGATGTGCGCCCCGTCCACATCGGCGTCGGCCATGATGATAACGCGGTGGTACCGGGCTTTATCGATGTCAAACTCCTCTTCGATGCCGGTCCCGAGCGCGGTGATGATCGACCGGATTGACTCGTTGCCCAGAATCTTGTCCAGGCGGGCCCGCTCGACGTTGAGGATCTTTCCTCGCAGCGGCAGCACGGCCTGGTACCTGTGGTCGCGCCCCTGCTTGGCGTTGCCGCCCGCGGAGTCGCCCTCCACCAGAAACAGCTCCGTCTGGGCCGGATCGCGCACGGTGCAGTCCGTCAGCTTGCCGGGCAGGGCGGTGATTTCCAGCGCGGACTTGCGGCGGGTCAGCTCCCGGGCCTTGCGCGCCGCCTCACGGGCGCGTGACGCCGTCACCGCCTTCTCGACTATCTGCCTGCCGGTTGCCGGGTTTTCCCCGAGCAGGGTCGTGAGCTTGTCGCCGACTATCGAGTTAACGATGCCCGCGACCTCGGAGTTGCCCAGTTTGGTTTTCGTCTGCCCCTCAAACTGGGGCTCTTTGAGCTTGACGCTGATGATGGCGACGAGGCCCTCGCGCACGTCTTCCCCGGCCAGGTTGGAGTCCGATTCCTTGAGCAACCCGTGTTTGCGCGCATACTCGTTGACCACACGCGTGATGCCCGTCTTGAGCCCCGCTTCGTGGGTGCCGCCCTCGCGCGTATTGATGGTGTTGGCAAACGAGAAGATGCTCTCGAGGTAGCCGGTGTTGTATCCCAGGGCGACTTCCAGGTCCAGCCCGTCGCGCTTGTCGGCGATGTACAGCGGCTCGGGGAAGAGGGGCTCCTTGCCCCGGTTGAGGTGCTTGACGAACGAAACGATGCCGCCGTCGTACTTGAGCACGATGCTCTCCGCCGTCCGCTCGTCAAACAGGGTGATCTGCAGGCCGCGGTTAAGAAAGGCGAGCTCCCGAAGCCGCTGGAGGACCGTTGCGTAGTCAAACCGGGTGTCCTCGAATACCTCCGGGTCGGGGAGGAAGGTCGTGAGCGTGCCGGTTTCGTCGGAACTTCCGATGCGCTCCACGTCTGTGACCGGCCGTCCGCGCTCGTAGCGCTGCCTGTACACGCCGCCGTTGATCCTGACCGCGACCTCAAGCCAGGCCGCGAGGGCGTTTGTAACCGTGACGCCGACTCCATGCAGGCCGCCGCTGACCTTGTACCCCTCGCCGCCGAACTTGCCCCCGGCGTGGAGCACCGTCATAACGACCTCAACCGCGGGGCGCTTTTGCTTGGGGTGCTCGTCCACGGGAATGCCGCGGCCGTTGTCACGCACCGAAGCCGACCCGTCTTCGTGCAGGGTGACGACGATAGCGGTGCAGGCGCCGGCGAGGGCCTCGTCGACGCTGTTGTCCACTACCTCCCAGAGAATCTGGTGGAGACCACGCAGCCCCGTGGACCCAATATACATCCCGGGCCGGCGACGTACAGCGTCAAGCCCCTCCAGCACCTGGATCTGGCTGGCGTCATATCTGGCTGGCGGATCGGATGTGGTGCGCTCCATGAACCCTCTCACTCATAGCCGGCCCTCGCCTCCGGTTGGACAACCGGAGCCCGCGGGCCGGCCGGATACTGCCCAGATTATAGCATGCGGCCTGGCGGCTCTCAACCTGCCTGCTCCCTGCGTGCCGGCGCTTGCTCCGTGTGCGTGATCCGGCTGTACGCTACCTGGCGGCCGGGGGTTCGGGGCGTTCCGCGCCTGCGGGGAGCGGCCACTGCTGCGCTCCGGATTGGGCCCGCAGCGCGCGCTCGAGGGCCCTTGCGAGATCTGCATCTGCCACCTCGCGCGCGGCGCGCCGTGCGGCGGCCTGAGTGGCTGCCGCGGCAACCGCATCCGCCGGGGGTTTGCGGTCCGGATGCCGCTCGCCGGCGAGCGACGGATCATCCGGGCCGGATACCAACTCGGCGGCCGGCGGCCGACCGCCCGCTCTAAACCGCAGGCGCTTGATGGGGCAGTCCTGCCCCGCCGCTTCCCTCAACCGAAAAAGCAGGTCGCGCTCCATCAACTGCAGTTGCTGAGCCCAAACCGAGCTGACGGCGACTATGAACATCGTGTCGCCCCGAACCGAACTGACCCACGTGCGCGAGGCCAGTTGCTCGCCGGCGACCTCCGGCCAGAGCCGCGATGCGACCCGGGCCGGCTGGGATTCCAGGGCGCCGGTTATGGCTCTGACCAGTGACCGAAGGTCGCTAATGCCCATCGGCGGGAGCAATCCTGCCTTCCGCGACGCGAAATAGGGCCATCGGCGCAAAGCCCTCAACGGGCACGCCGGCCAGATCCGTCCCGGTGAGAAAGGTCTGGTGCCCTTCTCCGGCCTCCCGGAGCAGGCCGAGCAGCCCCATCCGGCGCCGGGCGTCCAGCTCGGAGAAGACGTCATCGAGCAGCAGCAGCGGAGTGTCCTGGAGCGCCTGGCGCAGAAACACGTTTTCCGCCAGGCGCAGCGATAGGGCGACCGAGCGCTGCTCTCCCTGGCTGCCAAACACCCGTGCCGGTGCGCCCGCGATCGACAGGATCAACTCGTCCCGGTGCGGCCCGACCAGCGTCAGCCCGCGGGCCAGTTCGTCGGCCTGACGCTCCGCGAACGCCTGAGCCAGGTGCGCGGCCGTGGCGGCCGGGCTCGGCGGGTGGTCCGCTGCCCAGCCGGGAAGCACGGTAGTTGGCGGGTTGGCCGGGTGGACCGCCATGCCCGCGGTTTCCGGCTCAGCTTGGCCTGCCGCAGGGACGTATGTCAGGGTCAAGGCCTCGCCGGAATCGCTCAATCGCGCATAGGCTGCCCGGGCCGGGGCCGCCAGGCCCGAGAGGGCCCAGAGCCGGTGCCGCAGGACCTCCCCACCGAGGGTAATCAGCTGCTGCGTCCACGGCTGGAGCTCGGAGAGCGAGAGATGCCGGCTGCGCCCGGACGCGGCATCAGCCAACAGGCGGTTGCGATGGGCCAGTGCAGTACCGTAGCGGCGCAGCAGGCCACGGTAACGCGGAAGGGTCTTGGCCGCGGCGAGATCAAGGTAGTCCCGGCGGCTCGACGGCGGTCCCTTGACCAGATCAAGATCGCCGGGTGAAAAGAGGACCGCTCCGCCAAGCACGGCTGTCCGCCCGGCGCCGGTCAGGGCCTTGCCTCCCCGGCGCACCGACTTCCCCTGTTGCCGGTCCCAGACGACCTGGCAGTCCAGAGCCCCGGAAAACTCGTCCCGCACAACCTGCGCGCGTACCGAGCAGGCCTCACGGCCCCAACGCACGAGATCGCGCTCCCGGCCGGCGCGGGGCGATACGCCCGTTACCACGAGGTGAATGGCCTCAAGCAGGTTGGTCTTGCCGGCTCCGTTTGACCCCAGCAACACGTTGGCGCCTGGTGAGGGGCTCCACTCAGCGGCGGCGTAGTTGCGGAAATCGACCAGTGCAAGATGCTGAAGCCTCATTGCCGCTCACTCCTCCGCCGGCACCGGGGCACGACGTCCCCCCGCAGGGGCCGTCGCCGCCCTGTCTAGTCAAGGCGGATTGGCAGGACGATATGATAGGCGTCTTCCTTGCCCACAGGCCGCAATCTCGCCGGACTTCCCGGACCCGATATTTCCAGCATGAACTGGTCGCTGTCTGTTGTGCGCAGCGCCTCCATAAGGTACCGGGCGGAGAAGGCTACTTCGAGCGGTTCGCCTGTTGTCTGCGCCTGGACTTCCTCTTGGGCGCTGCCTATCTCGGGGGTCTCCGAGCTGATGCGGATATGCCCTTCTTCGAGCTTAAGCATCACCATCTGAACACCCTCGCGGGCGATCTGACTCGCCCGGTCGCAGGCTGCGAGAAAATCCTCGGTGCCCGCCTGGAGAGTCGCCCGGTAGTCCCGGGGAATTACCGCACGGCAGTTGGGGTATGTCCCATCAATCACCCGAGTCGTAAACTCGACCCCGCCGGCCCGGAAATAGACCTGATTTCCACCGATCAGGGCCTCGATCCGTTCGTCACCGTCCGGCAGCAACCGCTGCAGCTCGCCCAGTGCACGGCCCGGCAGTATCACGCTCATCGAATCCTGTCCTCCGAAATCGCCGTCTGCATGGGCGTAGGCAATCCGATAGCCATCCGTAGCGAAAACCGCGACGCGCTGCGGACTGATCTCCAGCAGCGCTCCAGTCAGCACAGGTCGGATATCGTCCCGCGAAACCGCGAAGTTGGTCCGGCGGATCAGGTCCCGCAGTGCACGGCCGGAGATCTCCAGCTTGCGCGCTCCGTCGGGAGCCGGCAACTGGGGAAACTCACGAGCGGCGAACCCATAGATCACAAATTGCGATCGCTGCCAAAGGAGAAGCGCGCGGGCCGTACCCTCGTCAACCTCACAACTGACCTCACCCGACGGGATTTTGCGCAGGATGTCAGACACGTAGCGAGCCGGGAGCACGATCGAACCCGGCATCTCGACCCGCGCAGGCGCACTGCAGCGAATGCTGATTTCGTGGTCCGTTGCCACCAGTGCAAGTTGCTCATCCTGCGCCGTCAGCAGTATGCCTGCCAACACGGGAAGCGTGGATTTGGTCGTAACGGCGCGCTGGACCGTTTGAACGGCCTGTACCAGGTCAACTTGAGCGGCGGCAAATCTCATCACGGGTTCCTCCTCGCCATTCCTCGGGTATACGTGTTACTTCTAGACTCTGTCTTAGTAAACCCTCCAGCAGAAGTAGTAGGGCCTGTGGGTTTGTGGACAGGTTGGCATCCGCGCGGTTAGACAGCGTTCGACACAGTGGACGCCCTGTGGGTGGTTTCGTCCATCCACTGTAGGGGCCGGTGGACAAGCCGTGAAGCTCGTGCTTCTGTTCACCGCCGGCCAACAGGTAGTCCACAGTCGGCGCGCATTCCGGGGGATATGTCGCCATATTCAGCGGGAGCGGGCCTTGTCTGTTAGATCCTGCAGGAGGGCGCTGAGCGATGAGTCGCGCACTATCTCCTGGCGTACCCTATCACAGGCATGCATGACGGTGGTGTGGTCGCGCCCGCCGAAGGCCTCGCCAATACGCGGCAATGAGGCTTCGGTCAACTGCCGTGAGAGGTACATTGCTACCTGCCGGGGGAATGCCACGGCCTTAGTGCGCCGGTGGGCGAGCAACTCACCCTGGGTGATCTGATAATGGGCCGCAACGGTCCTGATGATATTGTCGATCGACGCCGTCTTGGACCGCGTCGCGGCCACGATATCCCGCAGTGCCCGCGCGGCCACGTCGGTGCTCAGCGCCGTGCCGGACAACGACGCGAGAGCGACCACGCGAACCAAAGCCCCCTCGAGCTCGCGAATGTTTGAATCAAACTTGCCGGCGATGTAATGGAGGACATCGTCCGGCACCGCCAACCCGTCGGTGCGCGCCTTCTTGCGCAGGATCGCCACCCGCGTCTCGTAGTCAGGCGGCTGGATGTCCGCGGTCAGCCCCCATTCAAACCGGGAGCGGAGCCGCTCCTCCAACGTCGGAATCTCCTTGGGCGGCCGGTCCGACGTCAGAACAATTTGCCGCGTGGCCTCGTGCAGGGCGTTGAAGGTGTGGAAGAACTCCTCCTGCGTAGCTTCCTTCCCTGCCAGAAACTGAACGTCGTCCACTAGTAGGAGATCCACGTTTCGGTACCGCGCCCGGAACGCCGGCGTGGCGCCGGAGCGGATTGAGTCGATCAGCTCGTTGGTGAAAAGCTCAGAGGAAACGTAGGCGACGCGGGCAAGCGGCGATGACGCCAATACCTGGTGCGCGATCGCCTGCAGGAGATGGGTCTTGCCAAGACCGACACCTCCGTAGATGAACAGGGGATTATAGACCTTGGCGGGGGAACCGGCGACCGCTTGCGCCGCCGCATGAGCGAAGCGATTGCCGCTCCCGACGACGAAGCTCTCGAACGTGTACCTGGGGTTAAGTACGCGGCCGGCGGGCGCGAGGAGTTGCTCGGGTCGGCCCGGGCCCACGTGAGAGCGGGGCACCGGAGCGGCCCGAAGCGCGGACCCCTCAGCAGACGGGTGCTCTTGAGCCGGCGCCGCGTCAGGGTTGGTCACGAACCGCACGTCGATCTCGCGTGCCGCGACCCCGGACAGGGCTCGCCGGAGAATCCCGTGGTAGCGGGTCTCAAGCCATTGCCGGGAGAAATCGTTGGGGCAGGCTACGATTACCGTGTTGTCATAGAGGGCGAGGGGCTTGATCGTGCGCAACCAGCCATCGAGGCTGGGCGCGGAGTCTTCAACAGCGATCCGTTCAAGGGCCTGGCCCCAGACCTCGCCAAGTTGGGCGGTCACAATGGTTCGATCCCCCCGCGATAAAGGTCCACAATCCACATCTTATCCACAGGGCCGCCGCAGGCCCAGCTCCGATAGCAGGCATGTCCAGCGGTCCGGTTCGGGGATGCACCCCGAATCGCTAGTGGCCGGCGGGGCCCCCGTCAGACGCAACGACACGGCTGCTATCGCTACTAGCTGGCCTGCTGACGAACGCACACGACTCGGCGGTAGTTGGCTTGATGGCGCAGGTGCTGGTACAGACCTGCTCTCGCCGGCTTCGGGATAACGTACCGCCGGCGGTGAGCGGCAGGTGTCAACAGTTACACACAGGTTGTCCCCAGGCAAGGAAGGCGCCGTGCTTGGTGCGATGGCCTTCTTCATTCCGGCCCGCGGCGGGCGGGGCGGCGGCAGCCCAATGATAGCAGAGGGTCCGTCCTGTGGACAACCGAACATCCGCGCCAGTTGTTGCCGCGCCCAAGCCTCCCGGGGCGGGTATTGGCGGTGGGAAATCGTTGGCAAGCCACGGTTTCGGTTTTCTTGACAGCCGTTTTTTGGCCAAGATATAATTCCCTAGGCTTGCGGCCCGCGAAGGGCCGCTTGTGGATTTGGTTGGGAGTGACTTGATTGAAGAGAACATATCAGCCCAAGGCGCGACGGCGTAAGCGCGTGCATGGGTTCATACGCCGGATGCGTACGCCTGGCGGGCGTATCGTGCTCAAGCGCCGCCGGGCCAAGGGCCGCCGCAAGCTTTCGGTCTAGCGGCGGTTATTGCGGCCCTTGGCGCCACGCCGTGGATCAAACGAGGCTGCGGGCCAACCAGGAGTACCGGGACGTCCTCAAGCGCGGTCGGTCGGTTGCAAACGACCTGGCCGTGCTGTATGTGTTGGAGAGAGAGGGCTCACGCCGGCTCGGAGTCAGCGTGCCACGGCGTTTCGGCACTGCGGTGGCGCGCAACCGGGTACGGCGGCTGTTCTGGGAGGCCTACCGGTTCTGCGGGCCGCATCTGCTCGACAGGTTCGACTTGGTGATCATCCCGCGCCGGGGCGCCCGGGGCAAGCGATACCGGGAGGTTCTATGCGCTCTGGAGGAGTTGTGCGCACGGTCGGGCATCTGGCGCAAGGCGGCGCTGTCTTAGGCAGCGCCGCGCGGCGGCTGGCTCTGGGCCTGATCCGGCTGTACCAAGTCGGGGTCAGCCCACTATTTGGCAGGCATTGCCGTTTCTATCCGACCTGCTCTGAATACGCGCGGCAGGCAGTCGAGCGATACGGGCTGCGCCGCGGAGGCATCATGGCCGTACGCCGCATTCTACGCTGCCACCCGTTCAATCCCGGGGGCTACGATCCGGTGCCCCAGTACGGGGCGCTGGGAATGGGCTCTCACTAGGTGGCAAGGAAGGGGCAGTAAGCGTGGCCTGGTTGAGCGACTTTATGCGGCAACTTCTGGACACTCTGTTCCGTTTCACGGGCAGCTATGGTCTGGCGATCATCCTCATCACCCTGGTGCTCCGTATCGTGTTGCTTCCTCTCACGGCCGCCGGCATGCGCTCCAGCTTCAAGATGCAGGCCATAGACGCTGAGCGCAAGGAACTGGCCAAGAAGTACAAGAAGGATCAAGAACAGCTCAACCGTGCGACTATGGAGCTCTGGAAACGGCACAAGGTCAATCCCTTTGCCGGCTGCCTGACCATGCTGGTGCAGCTGCCGATCATCTTCGGGTTTATCGGGGCGTTGCGGGGTTACGAATTTGCCGGCAACCCGGCTTTCCTGTGGGTGCCCCACCTGGGTGAGGTTGACCCCTACTACATCCTGCCGATCCTGGCGGCCATCGGCACCTTTGTTCAGAGCAAGCTGACCACCCCGGCCACCGACGCGTCAATGCAGACGATGACGTACCTTTTTCCGGTACTGGTACTCGCGTTTGGATTCAGAATGCCGGCCGCGTTTACGCTTTACTGGGTGGCGTCAAGCCTGTTCAGCGTGGTCGAGCGCTTTCTGATCATCCGCCCGGCCCCCAAAGAGGCCGTCGACAAGGCATGAAAGGCATAGAGGTCCGCGGCCGCACTGCGGACGAGGCCGTGGCCGAAGGGCTCGTGCAACTGGGCCTCCGCGCGGAGCAGGTTGATGTTGCCGTGCTGGAACCCGGCCACCGCGGATTTCTGGGGCTGGGGGGCAGAGAGGCGGTAGTTAGGCTCACCCCTCGGCTATCAGCCGCGGATCTTGCACGGCGTTTTCTGACCGAGGTAGTGCAGGCCGTAGGCGTGGACGCGTCGGTGTCAGTGACCGAGGACCAGGGCAACTTGACCGCGACCCTTCAGGGCGACGATCTTGGTACGCTCATCGGCCGCCAGGGGCACACCCTGGATGCGCTTCAATACCTGCTGCACGTGGTCATCAGCCGTCATAGTGGACCGCGTCAGGTCAGTCTGGACATCGGCGGGTATCGCGCGCGTCGCGAGGAATCGATCCGCCGGATGGCCAGGAGAGCTTGCGACGAGGCGCGGCGCAGCGGGCGCAGCACAGCGCTGGAGCCGATGTCTCCCAGCGAACGGCGCGTGGTTCACCTGGAGCTCCAGGACCAGAAAGACGTCCAGACGGAAAGCGAGGGGGAGGAGCCCTACCGCCGGGTTGTGGTCAAGCCAACGCAGCCTGCCCCTGCGAGGCCGTGGCAGCAGGGACGGGGGGGGGCCGTCAGGCCTCGGGGCTAACGGAAGGCAGCTCAGAAATACGCACGGGGCACGGCGCGGGGGTGTCCTGGGCGTTTTTGTTTTGCGGGCATGGAATGCCGGTGCCGGCCCGAGCGCGAGGAGGGCAAGGATGTGTCTGGCGGAGCGTTCGCTGAGACGTTTCGGAGCGAACTGACGAAAGGTCTTTGGCAGCTTGGGCTCGGGGCGGTCGCCCCGCGGATCGACCTGCTTTCTGAATACGCGAACATGGTCCTCGAATGGAATGACCGGGCTGGCCTGACGACCATTGTGGACCCGGCTCAGATGGCGGCCAAGCATTTCCTCGATTCGCTGCTCTGTCTGCGGTCGCCCGCGTGGGCTAGCTCAAGGCTGGTCGTTGACGTCGGGAGCGGGGCCGGGTTCCCCGGGCTGGTCCTCGCTCTGGCCGAGCCCGAACGCAGGTACACCCTGGTCGAGGCCAATGCGAAAAGGTGCGCTTTCCTGCGACTCGCCGCCGGGGCGCTATGCGCGAACGTCGAGGTCGTGCAAGACAGGGCCGAGGAGTACGCTCGCCTGCGGGGTGGGGCCGGCAGGGAGCGTTTCGATGCCGGACTGGCCCGGGCCGTTGCTCCGCTGGGTGTCTCGTGCGAGCTTGTTCTCCCTCTGATCAGGGTTGGCGGCAGTTTTGTGGCTCAGGTCGGCCCGTCTCAAGGAAGGGCGCTGGAGAGTTACGCGAGCGCTGCGGCATTGCCGGATGCGGCGCGGCCTGCTTGGTCCGTTCTCGGCGCCGCGCTGGACGATCTGCGGCGGCTGGAGCTGCCTGGAGCGGCCGGCGAGCGGTGGCTGGCGAGGTTTTTGAAGCATCATCCGGCACCCGGACGGTATCCCCGGCGGCCCGCGGCGGCACAACGGAACCCCCTTTGGGTTCCGGGCTGAAGGATGGCTTCTCCCCGCGACGAAAGATGCCGGGGGAGGGGTGCTCGTGACGCGCGATTGGCGGTCTCGTATCCGGGGGGCCCTGAGCCGCCGCGCCGGCGAGGGCCCGGCCGACGGCCCGGAAGCCACGGAGAGGATTCATCCTGCGCTCGGTCACGATCCGGCGATAGTCCAGTTGCCGGTTTCCGAGATCGTGGATAGCCCACGCCAGCCCCGCATTGCGGCCGACCCCGCCGGGCTACGCGATCTTGCGAATTCCATCGCCCAACACGGTGTGTTGCAGCCCCTTCTCGTCCGCAGGGTAGGGACTGCCTTCGAGCTGGTAGCCGGCAGACGCAGGCTCCAAGCGGCTGGCATGGCCGGGCTGGATCGGGTACCGGCCGTAGTCGTTGAGGCGTCGGATGAGGATAGCGGGCTGCTGGCCCTGGTGGAGAACCTCCAGCGAGAGGACCTCGGCTTCCTGGAAGAGGCAGTGGCCTACGAGCGCCTGCTCCGGGAGTTCGGGATGACCCAGGAACAACTTGCGCGGCGGCTGGGAAAGAGCCAATCATCGGTCGCCAACAAGGTCCGGCTTCTGCGCCTGCCCGAGGAGGTCAGGGCAAGGCTATGTCCGCCGGCCGTCACCGAAAGGCACGCGCGAGCCCTGCTCGGGTTGCGCGCAGCCAAGAATCAGCTGCGGGTGGTTGACGCGGTTGTCGAACGGGGGCTCACGGTCCGGCAGGCTGAGCTGATGGTCGAGCGGCTGCGCGCCGAGGAGCAGGCTTCCGCGGCGATGGAGAGGCCTGCGGCTGGACGGGGCTGGCGCGGCGTTTTCCGTGATGTTCGCATCCTGTCCAATACTTTCAGGGCCGCCGTAGTGCGGTTGCGTGAAGCCGGGCTTGAGGCCGACCTGGATGAAGTTGAGCGCGAAGAAGGTCTGGAAATCAAAGTCCTTGTGCGACTGCCCAAGGGGTGGCGGGAGGGGCTCCGGAAGGACACGGAGCTGGAGGCTCACCGGGGCCGGTCAAGTTCAGGGCGCGGGGAAGCGGATGTCCCCGTTAGCGGGCCCTAGGGGTGACACTTGTTTGGGCAAGACCATAGCCATAGCGAACCAAAAAGGCGGGGTGGGGAAGACAACGACCACCGTCAATTTGGGCGCATGCTTGGCCTCGTTGGGGAAGCGGGTCCTTTGCGTGGACGCCGATCCGCAGGGGCACACGTCTGTTGGGTTTGGCATCGAAAAAGAGCGAGTCGAGCGCTCGGTCTACGATTTGGTGATGGGCAAGGCGACTGCCCGGGACACGGTATTGCCGACAGCTGTTGAGAAGCTGTTCGTGCTTCCCGCCAACATCCAACTGGCTGCGGCCGAGATAGAGCTGCTCTCCGAGCTTGCGCGCGAGGGCAGGCTGCGCGACGCTCTGGCGCCCCTGAAGGAGCAGTTTGACTTCATTCTCATCGATTGCCCACCGTCGCTGGGGCAGTTAACAGTCAACGCCTTGGTCGCAGCGGATTCCGTGATTGTGCCTGTCCAGGGTGAGTACTACTCCCTGGAGGGGTTGGCCTTGCTCCTCAACACAATCAGGGCTGTCCGGGAGAGGATTAACCGGTCGCTCAAGCTTGAGGGCGTACTCCTGACCATGTTCGACGGCCGCACCAACCTCGGCAATCAGGTGGCGGCGGAGGTGCGTCGGCATTTCGGGGATCGCGTTTATCGGGTGACCGTGCCGAGGAGCGTCAGACTCAGTGAGGCTCCTTCCCACGGCAAGCCCATCATCAGCTACGATCCAAGATCGCGGGGCGCCGAGGCTTACCTTGATCTTGCAAAGGAGGTGATCGAGGATGCAGAGGCGGGGTCTGGGCAGGGGGCTGGAGGCGATTCTCGGCGCAGCCGTCGCAGGGCCTGACGAGCTCCGGAATATTCCCGTCGGGGACGTTGATCCCAACCCTCACCAACCGCGTTCCGGCTTCGACGAGCAACGGCTCCAGGAGCTCGCGGCCTCGATACGTGAGCACGGGGTTGTTCAGCCGGTCCTGGTGCGTCCGATCGGCGACCGTTTTGAGCTTGTAGCTGGGGAAAGGCGTTGGAGGGCGGCCCAGGTAGCCGGGCTGGAGACGGTCCCGGCCATGGTCAGAGCCCTGAACGACCGGCAGTCGCTCGAACTCGCGCTGGTAGAGAACTTGCAGCGCGAGGACCTCAATGCGTTGGAGCAAGCCCGGGCGTTCCGTGAACTCATGCTGCTGCTTGGCGCGACGCAAGAGCAGGTCGCCGAACGCCTTGGCCTCAGCAGGCCCGCGGTGGCAAACGCCTTGAGGCTTTTGAGTCTTTGTGATGAAGTGCAGGGCATGGTCGCCTCCGGCGAGTTGACCGCGGGACATGCCCGTGCGCTGGTCGGACTGGATGAGCTGCGGCAGCGTGCGCTGGCCGCGGAGATCGTCGGCATGGCACTTACCGTGCGCGAGACAGAGGATCGAGTGCGCGGGCAGCGCGAGCGCGGTGCACCCGACGCTGTCAGGACTTCGCGGCGCGTTGTCGCGGCCGGCATGGACCCCGACGTTGCTGACGTGGAACAGCGGTTGCGTGATGTCCTCGGTACGGAGGTGCGGCTGCGGCGCAGGGGGCGTGGCGGCAGCCTCCAGATACGGTTCTTCAGCGATGATGATCTTGAGCGGCTGCTCGACCTCCTGCTCAGAGCCGAACGTGGCGGTGGGCGCGTGTCCGTCGCGGGTCACTAGAAGCATACGGTGCCTGTTTCACGTGAAACACCGCCGGGTTACCCGCCCGGCGGTGTTGTTTATCCGAGCTGGTAAGGGGCTCCCCGGCTGGGGGGTAACAGGTCCGGACTTGAGGGGGAGCTAACGGGGATGCCGATCGCCGCCGCCTACCGGCGGAACGGTCGCCGTCAGCCCAGCCGCTGCCGCGGCGGCCGCTGCCGCGGCAAGGACGGCACGAACCGGCACCTTCGCCCGCGAGGCAAGCCTGCGGCAATCCTCGTACTCAGGCGAGACTGTGGACACCGCCCCGCCCAAACGACCGACCTTTACCTGTACCCCACCCCACGGGGTGGCTACGGTGTGGAACTCCCTGGACAGGACGTAGCGTTGCACTTGATGCATCCGTACACCCAATGTAGGCAGTTCGGCAAAAAGGATCCGCGCAGCGCTCTCGAGCTGATGCGCCGGAACAAGGCAGCTGACCTGGACACCGGGCCGGCCCTTTTTCATCCCGCAGGGAGACCACCATGCATCGAGCGCGCCGCCGCAAAGAAGCCGCGCGACAGCCGCCCCAACGACCTGTCCCGGGGTGTCATCCACATTGGTCTCCACTACGAATACGGTTTCGGCGTCCCATCCGGGCACATCGTCACTGCCTCCGGTGAACGGGGACACCTCGCCCACAACAGCGCGGACGATGTTCGCGCGGGGAGTATCGCGGCGCCCCGCACCGGCGCCGGTGGCCAGGATAGACATGGCCGGCCATTGCCCCGCCTGATGTCCGAGCGCGGTGAGAAGCGCAGCCCCCGTGGGCGTAACCATCTCATGCCGCACGCCCGGGTCGTAGACGCGCAATCCCTCCATCAGCTTGAGCGTCGCCGGTGCGGGGACCGGCAGTTCACCATGTGCCGAGCGTACCGTTCCGCCCCCGGTGGGCAGCGCCGAAAACAGGACCTCCTCGACCCCGAGGTCGGCGAGGCAGAGACACGTGCCGACCACGTCCCCGACAGCGTCGAGCGCACCCACCTCATGGAAGTGCACGCTCTCCGGCGTGACGCCGTGAACACCGGCCTCCGCCGCCGCCAGGCGCTCAAACACTGCCGTGGCGCGGGCGCGCACCTGTGAGTCCAGGACCGGCGCCGCAAGAAGCTGAAGGATCTCACTCAACCCGCGGTGGTGATGCCCGGCAGGGTGAGCCTCATCGGCCGCCTTTCCGTCACATAGCACATCCGCCTTGAGGGCGGCAAAACCGGCCCGGCGGACCCGTTCAACGCTCACGCTGAGGCCCAGGCCAAGCGCATCCAGCCCCGAGTTGAGACGATCCGTGTTTGCCCCGGCGTCAATGAGGGCGCCGAGGAGCATATCACCGCTGGCACCGCCCCAGCAGTCGAACAGCACGACGCGCACGGTCAGTCCCCCTCCAGAGCCGTAGGGGCTCCGCCAGATGATGCGGAAAAAGCCTTCTTGGCGGTGCGCAGTATGGCGTCAGCCATCAGCGCCGCCCCGAACCCATTGTCAATGTTGACCACAGCCACGCCGCTCGCACAGCTATTGAGCATGGCAAGCAGGGCGGCGAGCCCCCCGAAACTCGAGCCGTAGCCGACGCTGGTCGGCACAGCGATTACCGGCTGGCCGCATAGGCCACCGATTACGCTTGGGAGCGCGCCATCCATGCCCGCCACGACAATGAGCACGTCAGCCTGTTGTAGGCGGTCGAGGGACCCAAGCAACCGGTGCAGACCCGCCACACCGACATCGTACAGCCGGGCCACCTCGTGCCCGTACGCAATTAGGGTGCCTGCAGCCTCCTCCGCGACGGGCAGATCGGAGGTTCCGGCGGCGACAACTAGGGGCCGTCCCATTCCAGGGACAGCCTCGGGCTTGCCTATGACGATAAGTCGGCCTGTCGGGTCGTACGAGGCGTCGGGGCAGAGCTTGACGACTTCGTCATACACATCAGCCGTTGCCCGGGTCGCCAACACCACAGGGTTGACTGACCGCAGGCGCGATGCGATTCCGGCAACCTGCGCCGGCGTCTTGCCGGGGCAGTAGATGACCTCGGGCAGACCGCGGCGCAACGCCCGGTGGTGGTCCACGCGGGCGTAGCCCAAATCCTCGAACGGCAGGTTGCGCAACGACTCAATAGCCTCATCCACGGACTGCTGACCCTGACGGACAGCCTCGAGCAAACGGCGCAGGGCGTCCGGGTTCACGTGCCACCTCTTTTCCATCCTTGCCAAAGCCGGAGAACCGGCCTGGCCCGGGACGCAGCTTGGACACCATCCACTCAACCTTATACCGCCTGCCATAGACGCGGGTCAATCGACGAGCCGCCCGCGACCGGCCGCGGACACCCAAAAACCGAAAATCGATTAAACAAAACAAGAAAATGTGAAGTGTGCCATATTCGGAGAAGGGCTGTGGGTTGCGCAGGAAGAATCCCCACATGCCGGTAAGCATGGTGCTAGGTGGTGTGGCGGTGCCCCGACGTGGCCAGGAGCGGTTCACGGTCAAGCTGATCCCGCACTCAGCCGGGCCGGTGGCGGAGTGGAATACAAACAGCCGGACCATCCAGGCGTGCTGCGTTGTGCTCATTCTGGTCTTCCTGTCGCTCACGGTCTTCGCCGCGCGGTATGCCCAGATGGTCTCATACGTTCATGAGCTGCGCGATCTTCGGCTGCTGACACAGCTTCAGGATGAGCAGCTGCGCGTTCTTGCCGAATCCACGACTCAGCTCCACACCAGGCTCACCGAGCTGGCCCGCCTTGACACCGAACTCCGGCAGATGCTACGTCTCGAGGCCCCGCTGCCCCCGGTTGACAAGCTGCTCGCCGCAAACCCGTCCTTTACGGTGGCCGGTGCGCCGGCTTCTGACGCCGGCAGCACGTACCTCCCGTCAACGATGGCCGTCGAAACCTCCCTTTCGGCCATGGCGGGATACCTCTCCGGCAGCCTGGATGTGCTGCGCGAGGAGATGGAGTACAGGATCACCAGTCTTGACGGGCTGCGGGTCGCCGCCGCGGAGAAACTGGCCTACGATGCCGCTCGGCCCTCCATCTGGCCTACGCAGGGCCGCGTCACCTCGAGGTACGGTTACCGCATCGCCCCGTTCGGCGGCGCCCGGCAGATGCATCCGGCCATCGACATAGGCGCGCCGGTGGGTACACCGGTCGTGGCCACGGGGGACGGGCGTGTGGCTTTTACCGGCTGGCGCTCGGACCTCGGGAATACGGTGATGATCGACCACGGCTACGGGTTTGAAACGCTGTACGGGCACGTCTCCAAGCCCGCCGTGGCCGTCGGCGACCGGGTCAAGAAAGGCCAGGTCATCGCCTACGTTGGCAGCACCGGACGCAGCACCGGACCCCATCTTCACTATGAAGTCCACGTCCGCGGCGGTCACGTCAACCCGGCGCTCTACCTGAACTAACTCTGAGGCAGGCCGGGCTCACGATCATTCCTCAGCAGGGAGGCGCAATCGTTGTTTTCAGCCCGCAAAGACGCACTACCCGGCCCCATAAGTGGGGATGGGCGGGTGGACACCATCATCGGCAAGGAGACGGAGGTCAAGGGGACCGTTACCTCGGCCGGCGTAATCCGTATCGACGGCAAGGTCGAGGGCGAGATCATTCATAAGGGCGACATCGCCGTTGGCGAGACCGGTCTGGTCACAGCCAACATCAAGGCCCGCAACGTCGCTGTCGGGGGCACGGTAAACGGTAATGTTGAGGCGGCCGGAAAGCTGGAACTGCTGCCCACGGCCCGCGTAGTCGGCGACGTCAAGGCGGGTTCGCTCGTGATCAGCGAGGGAGCGTACTTCAAAGGTCACAGCGATATGACGGGCCGCGAGGAGCGGCCCGCGAAGCCGCCCGGGGGAAAGAGCTAGCCGCCATGTCCGCAGGCACCGACGGGGGATCTGCTGTTCAGATCCTGATCAACCCCATCGCGGGCGGGGGCCGGTCGCTGGGAGTTTGGCGGCGCATTGCCCCCCTGGCCGCGGAGAGCCTGCCGGGCTTGCGGGCCATGCAAACCGAAGGGCCGGGCCATGCCACCCTGTTGGCCCGTGATGCTGTCGCCTCCGGGTGCAGGCGCCTTATCGTCGTCGGCGGTGACGGCACCATCCAGGAGGTCGTCGCGGGCATTCTCGGGACGGATACCGCCGTGGGAGTCGTGCCGGGGGGCACGGGCAACGATTTCTCCCGTACGCACCGGATTCCCCGAGACCCCGAAGCTGCGCTGCGCCTGGCCCTGGCGGGGCCTATCAAGCGGATCGACGTTGGGAAAGTGAACGGCCATGTCTTCGTCAACGTGGCCGGCGTGGGCTTCGACGCCGAGGTGGCGGCATGGTGCAAACACCGAACGCGAATGGTCAGCGGGCCGGCGATATACGTCGCGGGCATATTCCGCCATCTGTTTACGTACAGCCCCCAGGAGCTGACGTTCACTTTGGATAGCCGCTCGTTTCAGGAGCGGTGTCTGCTTCTCGCCGTCGGCAACGGCCGGTACTACGGCGGCGGGATGATGATGTGTCCGGGCGCCGAGGCCGATGATGGGCAGTTTGACGTGTGCGTCGGCGGCAACCTGGGCAAGCTTGAGACGCTCAGGCTGCTGCCTTTGGTCTTCTCAGGCCGGCACGTCGGGAGGCCCAAGGTGATTACCTACCGCGCCAAACACGTGACGGTGGCGAGCAGGGTTCCCATGGCGATACACGCAGACGGGGAGCCGGTCGGGATGCTGCCGGCGGAGTTTCAGATCGTCAGGAATGCACTGTCGGTGGCAGCCCCGCTGGAAGCGGCTGAGTCGCAGCCTGGAGAGGCCCCGGCGGACCGGGGACGGGCCAGAGCCGCCGGGTAGGGGAGGCGCAGCAGTTGCCTTTCTCTGATCGCGGCCAGGCCGGCCGGCTGCTTGCCCAGCGGCTGGCACGGCTTCATATGCCGGCTCCCGTGGTCTACGGCGTCGCACGTGGCGGGGTGGTCGTCGCCTACGAGGTAGCCGCAGCGCTTAACTGCCCGTTGGATATCCTTGTCCCCCGGAAGCTCCCTTCACCCTTCAACGCGGAGGTCGCCATTGGGGCGATTGCTCAGGATGGTACTGTCCTGCTCGATCGCCGTGCCATTGAGGCATTTGACGTCGATGAGGCATACCTGGAGGCTGCCACGGAAGCGGCCAGAGCGGAGATCGAACGCCGGCTACGGGTCTATCGCGGCGGTGAGGCAGGCGTACCGGTCGAGGGGAAAGACGCAATCGTCGTGGACGACGGGATCGCGACCGGGTTTACGCTTCAGACGGCCATCCGCGCGCTGCGCGGCCAATCGCCGGCGTCCATCGTTCTGGCTGTCCCCGTTGCCGCGGGCTCGAGTCTTGAGCGCCTGCGCCCGGAGGTCGATGAAGTCATTTGTCTTGAGACACCGGTCCCGTTTTACGCGGTTGGGCAGGCCTACGACGATTTCGCGCAGGTCAGTGATCGAACGGTAATCGAGCTGCTGCAAAAGAGCCGCCGCCGGAAGTAGCGGCTGGCCGCGATGGCCGTCGTGCGCCTAGCGCTCAGAATCCGTCTGTATGGTTTCTCCGGGAACTTCGCCGGAGCCGGAGCAGGTCAAGGCCACCTCGCCGCAGGCAACCGCCTTCGCTGGGACCCGGGATCCTGCGCCCTGCGCGGCCCGCACGGCCCATGAATTCCAGACGTCCGACTGGTGCGGAACTGCCTCCACAATCGCCTGGGCGATGACCCCCGCCATACGTACGACCAGCGACAGCCGCGTGTTCTGGAGCACGAAGTACTCCATGAACCCTGCGACGTTGACGACGCCCGTCAGAGACAACTGGCCGACCGGGGGCAGGCTCTTGTTCACCCCCGCGCCAGGCCGCACCGGTCCGTCGGCCAGACTGATCGACCCCACGTTCTCCGGGCTTCCGAGGCAAGCATCAACGGCCAAAACGACCGCTCCGGGATACGCCGACCCCACCCGAACCAGGGCCTCTCCAAGGTTTCCGGCGTGGACGGGCTCATCCAACGTGCCAAAGACGAGTTCGGGAGGGTACCCCCGGGCGAGGAGTTCGCACCCGGTCAATGGACCAAGCGCATCACCGGTGGAGCGGTCGGTGCCGATGCAGACCACGACCAGAGGGCCCCGGCCGGTACGCGAAACCACATCCCGCAGAGCGGCGCTCAAACGGCGGCTCTCCGCGGGATCATGAGGCGCGCAACGCACGCGAAAGGGCTGAGCCTGGGCGGTCGTTTCCACATGGCAAGTATATGGCCGCGCTGGAAGGCCTATGCCGAGCCGTCAAGGCCACCCTTTCCGACGCATAGAGAGAGCTGAGGGACGCGTTGACAGGGGAGGGCCAGAGTGTCGCTGGGCAAATGGCGCGATGCGCTTGATGTCGCGGGCGCCGTCATTGGAGCGGTCATCGGCGCCGGCTTTGCATCAGGGCAGGAGATCGTCTCTTTCTTCGCGCCGCTGGGGGCGCGCGCGGGGCTGGGTTTGACGGCCGCCGGTATGGTGCTGGCGGTCGGAGGGTGCGCCGTTGTCAGGGCTGCGGCGTCTGACCGCCTCCCCGACTACGGCGCCCTCTTCAGAGCGTCGGCCGGTCCAGGGGCCGGCCGGGTGCTCGATGCGGTCGTGACAGCCTTTCTCTTCTTGACCGCGGGCGTCACCCTAGCCGGCGGTGCGGCCCTCCTCCACGATTGTTACCTCATTCCAGACGCCATCGGACTGGCGGCTACGGCAGTAGCCGCCACGCTACTGGTGCGACGCGGTCAGGCCAGTCTGTTCGCCGGAACCGGCGTTCTCGCGCCCGTGCTGGTCCTGTTTCTACTCGTCATTGCAGTGCTGCCGGGGTGTCGCGCGCCAACGGTCCCCGGCCCGACCGCCCCCGGGGTGCTGTTCCAGGTTACGGCGGCGGCCCAGCGCGGGCCGGCGTCCGCTGTGGCCAGCGGGATGCTTTACGGAGCATACAACCTCGTCCTGGGCAGCGGCATTTTGGTGGCGGGGGCAAGGTACAGGGACAGCAGGGCAGCGCTGGCTGGAGCCGCGGCCGGGGGCGCGGTGCTGGGGACGCTGGCGGCGGCGGTGCTGCGCGGGTGCGTACGCGGCGGTCCCGAGGTGCTCGGGGCGCAAATCCCCGTCGCGGCGCTGGCTGCCCGATTGCCGGTCTTCGGGTTTCATCTCTTTGCGCTGACCCTCGGCCTCGCTGTCGTGACGACCCTTGGGGCCGTGTCCACCTGCCTCGCGGAAAGATGCAGGCCCAGCGAGCGGTCCCGTCCGGGCGCCCCGGCGCCCGTTTTCGTGTGGCTGGCCGTTCCGGTAGCCACGCTGGGATTCGCCCGTCTGGTACGCACCGTCTACCCCGCGCTCGGCCTTCTGGGCCTGATATGGCTCGGATTGTGGGCTGCATCCGTCCCCAGGCAGGAATGAGCTGCGCACGCGCCAACACTCACGATGTGAGCATTCAGACCGAGCCATCCCGACCCCGCCGGAGCTACCGCGCCCGCCCCCTCCGCCTGATCGCCGCGTTGGCGGTGGTGGGGGCAGTTGTATGGGCCTTGGGCTGGGCACATGCGCGCCCATACGTTGCGGCCAGCTGGCCGGCACGCGACCCGCTGGGCGCCCGCGGCTGGGGCGGGCTATCACTGCAACAGGTCACGGAAGCATCGCTTGATGGACGGTGTCTCGCGGTCAATGCCGCGCCGGGGGGGCCCGCCGCGGCCGTTTCGACGGGAGGAGGCAGCACATCCCTTACGCTGCTCTGGCCCGACGGCCGCCGGTCCGCGACCTCGCTGACACTGCCCGGCGAACCCGCGCTGGCCGTGTTCGTGGCTGACTTGACACTTATGTTGTGGGTCCCCGACGCGGATAGGGCGGCCGGGGGGGTTTTGTCCGCCGTTTCCGTCTCCGCCGCGGGCCAGAGCAAGACGAAGATCGGCACCGCATGGCAGGCAAGAATTCCGAACGCGGTCTTTGGCCTGGTAGCGCTGGATACCGCTGTGGCGGTGATAGCCGGCGGCCAGGAGGGCGTTCCGCACACCTGCCTTGTCGTCTCCGCCGGCTCCGGCAAGACGCTCTGGCAGGTGAGCCTGGCGGATGGGCTCTTTACATCGTGGGGCGGCGCCACGCCCGCGGGTGGGCTTGCCCTTGCCGGAGCTGAGTTTGATGGAACCGGTGTGAGTCCATTTGCGCGGCTCTATAGCGCGTCCGGCAAGCTGCTCTGTGACCTCCGTACTGAAGAAGGGCCGGCATATCTGGTACAACCGAGCCCTACAGGACGCTACGTGCTCGTTGTCACTTGGAGCCGGCTCCGTCTCGTCGACGGCGACGGCACAATCCTGTGGAGCGCCGCGTTCCCGGCGGTGCGGGTTGAGGGAGCTCTCGTGACAGCCGCCGGGCGGGTGGTGATCAGCACCGTCCGCAACACCCTGGCTTTGGACCAGAGCGGCCGGGTGCAGTCGCGCTGGAAAAACCCAGGGCTGTCCGCGACCGCCGTCGGGGCAGGGGGCGACACCATGGCCCTTGGCCTCATGGATGGGGTGGCGCTGCTAGACGGCGCCGGACGTCTCCGGGCGAGCCTGACCCTGACGGGTGTTTCCGGGGCGCTGGGGGTTGATGCGCAAGGGGCCTTCCTTTGCCGGACGGAAGGATCAACCCTTGCCCTGTTTGTGCTCATTGGCGGTTCGTCGCGTTGACACTTGCCAGTCCCGGCACAGGCATCCGGCCGGATCAGGCGATGGCAGGAATCGTGGCCCGAATAGGCGAACGCCGACGCTACCAGGGGCACAGGAGAGGCGGCCATTGAGTTCTCGCACGTTTGGCTATGGTCTGTCGATAGCATTCCTGTGTGTGTTTGTCTTTGTGGGCGATAATTGGCTGGCGCTCTGGTATCCGCAGGCGCAGCCGGCCGTGAGGCTGGCTGTGCTGCTTGTCCTAACCAAGGCGGCGGCCGACATCCTTGAGACGCCGGTTCGGGCCAGGCGGCCGACTGTGTACTACGAAGATCTCGCCCGGGACTGGCTCCGTTTCGGCCTGCTTTCACTGGTTGCCGTGGGGCTGCATTTTGTGGCGCAACGGGCCGTCTCCGGCCCGGTGGCTGTCGCCCCGGTGGCGCTCGGGGTCTACGCCATTTCCTACCTTGTCCGACGCGCCTCGTAGGGGGGCAGGCAGATGAACTGGGTAGACTGGGTCATAGCCGCCGTTATCTCCCTGACGGCCTTTGGCGGCCTCCGGCGGGGCTTCGTCAAGACCATCGCAAGGCTGGCTTCACAGATCGGCGCTCTGGTTGCCGCCTTTGTGCTCACCAGACCCGTTTCGTTCTGGCTCGAGGAACAGTTCGGCTTGGCCGGACAACTGGGAGCGTTGTTGGCCCGGTACATACAGCTGCCCGCCGACTTCGGGCGCACCACGCTGACCAACCTGAGCAGCGGACAGCTGTGGTCCATGCTCGACGGCTCGGGGCTTCCGGAGCAGTTTAAGGATGCCGTAATGACCTGGGTGGCCGATTCGCCGGCCCAAGCCAACATGACACTGGCTCGTTTCATCCAGGATAGCCTGGGTATGTTGGTGCTCAGTGTCCTGACCTTCATCGGCTTGATGGTGATCACCCGCATCCTGATCGGAATCGTTGGACAAGGTGTCTCGGGGACGGTGAACGCCATGGGAGCAGGCGCGCTCGATCATTTGGGCGGCTTAGCGTTTGGGGTGGCGCAGGGTGTGCTGGTCTGCGCCCTGGTTCTCGGTCTGGGCATGCCGCTCCTCAGTGTGCAAGCGGCGTCCGGCCTCGCGGACGCCGTCCGCCAGTCTCGACTGGCGCCACCGCTGCTCAACGCTTTTTACGAGATTATTCCATGGCTGCGCCAGATCGGCCAGTCCATCTGGAAGCGCCCGCTATGAGCGATCCCCCTGAACGCATTCCGTACCGCATCGGCGACGTCGTTCGGCTGCGCAAGACGCATCCGTGCGGCAGCACCGACTGGGAGGTAACCCGGACCGGGATCGACTTCGGCCTCAAGTGTCTCGGCTGCGGCCGCAGGGTGATGATTCCCCGGACCAAGTTTGAGCGTGCGGTCAAGCAGGTCCTCAAGCACGGCGACGGTATCCTGCGCTTCCCCGGGCTGCCGGGAAGCTAAAGCCGCGATGGGTTTCTCCTGCGGCATCGTCGGTCTTCCCAATGCGGGCAAGTCCACCGTCTATAACGCCATTACCCGCGGCGGAGCCCTGGTGGCGGGCTACCCCTTCTCCACGGTTGACCGCAACGTTGGAACGACGCTCGTACCCGACCCCAGGCTCAACCTGATGGCGTCCTTCGCGGGTTCCTCAAGGGTCACCCCGACGAGCATAGAGGTCGTGGACATCGCCGGCCTGGTAAGGGGCGCCAGCCGCGGCGAGGGGCTCGGCAACAAGTTTCTGGGCCACATCCGCGATGTGGACGCCGTCCTGCACGTCGTCCGGTGCTTTGACAACCCTGCTTCGCCGCACGTCCTGGGGGAGCCGGATCCCCTGCGAGATGCCGCAGTCGTGGTCACCGAACTCTGCCTGGCGGATATTGCTGCCCTTGAGCGGCGGCGGGAGAGAATGCTGCCCAAGGCTCGGGCCGCGGACGTCGCCGCGCGGCATGAACTGGCCATGCTGGAGGAGCTCATTGCCGCGCTAGACGCGGGGCGCGAGATACGGCTGGCCGGGGTGTCGGAGCACGCCGCCGCGTTGGCCGCCGAGATGCGGCTATTGACCACAAAGCCTGTTGTTTTTGTTGCCAACGTTCCGGACCCGGACCAAGCCGGGCCGCGCAGCGACACGTGGGCGGGCGCCCTGCAAGGGCTGGCCGAAGCGCAGGGGGCCCAGTTCGCCGAGGTCTCCTCACGCGTTCTGGCCGACCTTGGCGAGCTTGACGAGGCCGACAGGCAGGTCATGGCCGAGGCTCTCGGAGTTTCGGACGTCCAAACCAGGACTCTGATCGTCGCGGCATACCGGGCGCTCGCGCTCGTCACCTTTTTTACGGCAAACCGGCACGAGGCGCGGGCCTGGACTGTCCGGCAGGGAAGCACCGCGGTGCAGGCTGCGGCCAAGGTCCACAGCGATTTCGCGCGCGGCTTCATAGCCGCCGAGGTCATATCCGCCCAGGCGCTGGCCGCCGGAATCACGCCCGCGGACACGCTGCGCCGGGGGCTGCTCCGGCTCGAAGGCCGCGACTACGAGGTACGCGACGGCGATTTGGTGCAATTTCGCTTCAACGTTTGAGCGCGGCGCACACGCGGTGTATACTTAGGCGACCATGCGGGCAACCAGCCCGCTATCCCCGCTCCGCGCGAGACGCGGGGCCCTAGTCCGGGGGGAGGTGATAGGTCTTTGTCGTCCTACGAATGTGTTTTCATTCTCCGCGCCGATCTCGGTGAAGAAGCCAGCGAAGAGGCCATCCAACGCGTACTCGGCCAGATTGCCGACTTTGGCGGCACTGTCGAGAACGTAGATCGTTGGGGCAAGCGCCGTCTGGCGTACGAAATCGACGATCAGCGCGAGGGCGTCTACACCGTGCTCCGGTTGCACGCCCAGCCCGGCCAGACAGCGGAGCTTGAACGCAACCTCAAGCTTGCCGGCGATGTGCTTCGCTATCTGGTTGTGAAGGTGGAGACCTAGGGAGTGAAGGCGAGTTGCTCAATCGCATTGTGCTCATCGGACGGTTGGTAAAGGATCCCGAGTTGCGATATACCCCGAGCGGAGTCCCGGTTGCGCAGTTTGGGCTGGCCGTCGACCGGTCGTTCGCAAACGCTCAGGGCCAGCGGGAGACCGACTTTTTCGACATCGTCGTGTGGCGCAAGCAGGGCGAGCTCGTGGCCAACTACCTGCAAAAAGGGCGTCTGGTCGCAATCGAGGGGCGGCTCCAGACCCGTACATACGAGACTCAGGAAGGGCAGCGGCGCAAGGTGTACGAGATAGTCGCCGACCGCGTGGCCTTCCTCGACCGCAAGCCTTCGAGCCAAGACAGCATGGGCGACGAGGTTGAAATGGGACCCGATGAGGTTCCGTTCACATCGCCGTCGGATTGGGAGGATTGAGGATGCGCCGAGATCGCCGCAGGCCAAAACGCAAGGTCTGCAGCTTTTGCGTCGATAAGATCAAGACCGTGGACTACAAGGATGCGACGCGGCTCAAGCGGTTTTTGAGCGACAGGGGCAAGATCCTGCCCCGGCGCCTGAGCGGAAACTGCGCCGGCCACCAGCGCCAACTGACAGTGTGCATCAAAAGGGCGCGGCTTTTGGCCCTGTTGCCCTTTTGCATCGAATAGCCAGACGGCCTGGCATATGGTTGGACCGTCGCCATCGCCCGGAGCTCCGCTCCGGGCCTTTGGGCTATGGAGCTACTCACGCCCGGCAAAGGCGCGAAAGGGGTAGGTAGAGGGTCTTGGCAGGCCAGAGGCAGCTCGACACCAGGACAATCACGGCAGGGGCCCTTCTTGCAGCCCTTGCGCTTGTCCTCGGCCTGGCGGCCTATTACGTGCCGGTCGTTGGGGAGGTCATGGCCCTTGTCGCGCCGCTCCCGCTCACCGTCGCGCACCTGCGGTACGGGTTCCGCACGGGGGTGCTTGCCGCCATCGTCGCGAGCCTCCTTGCCGCATTTGTGGGGGGGCCGCTGGCTGCGATGTTCATCGCGGCCAACTGTGCCCTCGGCCTGGCCCTCGGCTACGGCATGGGACGCCGGTGGGGCGCCTGGCGGACGATAGCCCTGGCCAGCGGCGTGTTCTTTGCCACCGCGGTGGCCTCTTGGGGCCTGGTGGTTTATCTCCTTGGCGCGCAGTCCGCCGTGGCTGGAATTGCGGCTATGGCCGTGGCGTTCGAGCAGGCTGCGGAGGCGATCCGCAACCTGCCGGGCGGGGGGCCCAGCGCTGATGCGTTTGTTCAGCTGGCCGGGGTGTTCCGAACCTACCCGATGCATACGCTCCTGTTTGCCTCAATCACGGGCGGCGCCATGTGGTCCGTGATGTGGTACGGGGTGGGGGCCCCGATCCTGCGGCGCCTGGGCTCCGACGTACCCCCCGCGCCGCGCGTGGCGCCGGTTGCCGTGTGGCACCTGCCCGGATACCTGGGTGTGGCCTGTCTGTTGGGACTGGCCGCGGCCACGTTCCTTGGCGGGCGGTTTCTCCCTGGCTCCGCCGGTCTGTTACTTCTACAGCAGGCGCTGGCCCTGGTTGTCCTCGGATTCACACTTCAGGGATTGGGGCTGTGGGCGCACTTCATAACGCTTGCCGAGCCCCCGCCGGCACTGCGGCGTGCGGCGATCGCTTTGGCGGTGCTCGCCGGGTTCAGTGTACCGCTGGCCGGACAGGCGCTGATGCTGGCGGGGATGTTCGATTTGGCCCTGGACATACGCGGGCTGTACGGGACACGCGGGGCCAGGCGCGCCCGCAAGCGGTCCGTCGAAACGGATTCGCAGCGCCATCATGGTCTCGCCCGGTCCGGCGGCGAAGAGGATTCCGCATCCGTTAGCGAATCCGTAGATACTAGGCGGCCGGCGGAACCCGGCCGCGAAAGCGAGTTTCGGCGAGGGAAGAGACAATGAAGATTATCCTTAGACAGGACGTACTCGATCTGGGCGCGCGGGGCGCGGTGGTCAACGTCGCCGACGGGTACGCCCGCAACTACCTGTTGCCCCGGGGGCTGGCCGTGCCGGCGAGCGAGAGCAATCTCAAGCAGCGCGAGCAACGGATAACCGTGCAGAAAACCAAGACCGAGAAACTCGAGGACACCGCCCAGTCCCTGGCCCGCAGGCTCGACGGACTCAGCATCACCGTACGGGCACGCACCGGCGAGGCCGGCAGGCTCTTCGGTTCGGTGACGGCGCAAGACATCGTCCAGGGAATCGAGGCGGTCGCCGGGGCGCGCGTCGACCGCCGCAAGATTGAGATGCCGGAGACCATCAAGGCCACGGGTACCTACCGCGTGCAACTGCGCCTGCACCCAAAGATCACCGTGAGCATCGAGGTACGGGTGGTGGCGGCATGACGGCCCGCGGCGGGGGGGCAACCGGGAGCGGCATCGGCGACGGTGACGGTACCGCCAGGGGCAGGGCAGACAAGCCCGCCTCCCGGCGAGGCCGGTCCGACGGACCGCGCGCGCGCGAAAGGATGACCCCTCGCGCCCAGCTGTCGCGTCAGGTGAACGCGGTTTTCGGGATGCTCGCAACCGTGTGGGGCCCCGACCGGGTTGTCCTCAAGGCAGGCAAGCTGGGTGCGATGCAGGGCATGCGCTCAAATCATGTGGAAGAGCGGGTCCTGGCCCTGCAACGGATCGTCTTTGAGGATCCCACCATAGACCATCTGCCCACGCTCGAAGAGGTGCCGGAGATTCTGGACCAGATCCAGGAGGAGCTCGCCGACCTTATAGCAAGGCGCTCGGTTGAGGAGAAGCTCGAAAAGAAAATCGCCGAGCGTATGCAGGAGCGGCACGAGGAATACGTGCGCGAAATCAAAATGCAGATCGTCAAGGAGGACACCGGCCCGGAAAACCAGCGTACGCTCGCAAGGCTCGAGGAGCTTGAACGGCTGGAGTCGATCAATCTGGCCCGTTCGGCGCATGAGGTCATGCGGCCCAAGGAGCTTGCCGAGATCGTCGGGCAGGACCGCGCCGTGGCCGCGTTGATGGCCAAGGTGGCGTCCCCCTATCCCCAGCACGTCATCATGTACGGCCCGCCCGGCACCGGCAAGACCACGGCGGCGCGCCTTGTTCTCGAGCACGCCAAGTCCCTGCCGTATACGCCGTTTGCGCCCCGCGCTCCCTTCATCGAGGTCGACGGGACGACCCTGCGGTGGGATCCGCGCGAGGTTACCAACCCGCTGCTTGGCTCAGTGCACGACCCCATATACCAGGGCGCGCGACGCGACCTGGCTGAGGGCGGGATCCCCGAGCCCAAGACCGGGCTGGTCACCGAGGCTCATGGCGGGATCCTGTTTATCGACGAAATCGGCGAGCTCGACCCGCTGCTCCTGGCCAAGTTGCTCAAGGTGCTCGAGGACAAGCGCGTCCGCTTCGACTCATCCTACTACGACCCTGACGATCAGGGCGTGCCGAAGTATATCCGCAAGCTTTTCGGCGAGGGCGCGCCGGCCGACTTCGTGCTCATCGGCGCCACGACCCGCGACCCGTCCGACATCAGCCCCGCCATACGGTCGCGGTGCGCGGAGGTCTTCTTTGAGCCGCTGACGCCCACCCATATCGCCACGATCGTCCGCAGCGCGGCGGACCGGCTCGGCGTGGACTTCGAGCCGGGTTTTCCGGAGCTCACCGCACAGTACACGGTTGAGGGGCGCAAGGCGGTCGGCCTGCTCGCGGATGTGTACGGCATGACGCTGTACCGCGCCGGCGGCGCGCCCGCCGGTCCTGACCGGGCGCTGATGCGGCTGGACGAGCTGCACGATGTCATCAAGAACGCACGGATGACGCTCAACGCTCCGCCCCGGTCGGACTCAGTAAGGGAAGTGGGCAGGGTCTTTGGTCTGGGCGTGCTCGGATACATGGGCTCCGTGCTCGAGATTGAGGCCGTCGCGTTCCGGGCGCGGCGCCCCGGCCGCGGGAGCCTTCGCTTTAACGAAACGGCGGGGTCGATGGCCAAGGACTCGGTGTTTAACGCCGCGGCGGTCGTGCGCCGCGTCACCGGAGAAAACGTTTCCGACTACGACCTGCACGTCAACATCATCGGGGGCGGGCACATAGACGGCCCCTCAGCCGGCACGGCGATCCTCGTCGCGGTCATCAGCGCGATGAAAGGGGTCCCCATCCGGCAGGACATCGGTGTGACGGGTGAAGTTTCGATTCAGGGGAAGGTCAAGGCGGTCGGCGGCATCGTGGAGAAACTCCACGGCGCCCGGCAGGCGGGCCTGCGCCGCGTCATCCTGCCGAGCGAGAACCAGCAGGAGATCTCCGCGCCGGAGGGCGTCGAGGCGGTGTTCGCAAGCACCATTGAGGAGGTCCTCGAACACATGCTGGAGGGAGGCGTGGCCGCTCTGCGGACGACTCCCGGCGCGGACGAGGACGGCGCCAAGAGCCCGTGAGCAGCCTCGAGCGGGTTCCTCCGCAGAACCTGGAAGCCGAGCAGTCGGTGCTCGGAGCCATGCTCATCGAAAAGGAAGCCATCATCCGGGCCATGGAACTGCTCGGCCCGGACGATTTCTACCGTGAAGCGCACCGCGGCGTCTACGCCGCAATGGCCTCGCTCTTCGACCGCAACGAGCCCGTTGACCTCGTAACGGTCAGCGAGGAACTGCGCGGCAGGGAGCAGCTTGAGATGTGCGGCGGGCTGACGTACCTGACGGCGCTGGCCAACTCCGTGCCCACCGCAGCCAACATCGAGCACTACGCCTTGATCGTTCGCGAGAAGAGCATTCTGCGACGGCTCATATCGGCGGCAACCCGTGTGGTATCTCGCTGCTTCGAGGCACGGGAAGAGGTGCCAGAGATACTTGACAGCGCTGAACAGGCCATCTTCGCTATTGCTTCCCTAAGTCGTCGCCGAGGGACCGATCAGCTTTCCCTAAAGCAAATCATGATTGACGCGTTCGACCATATCGAAAGGTTGGCTAAGAGCAGCGAGCGGGTAACTGGCATCCCCACAGGCTTTGATAGGCTCAACAGGCTGACAGCGGGTTTTCAGCCATCAGACTTGATTATCCTCGCAGCTAGGCCTTCAGTCGGCAAGACCACGCTGGCCCTGAACTTCGTTCGTACTGCTGCCGTGTCTCACGGCAAGGCTGTTCTGTACTTCAGCCTTGAGCAGGCTGCACTGCAGCTATCCCTGCGTCTACTTGCAAGCGAGTCGGGCGTAGACAGCAATCTGCTGCGCATTGGCCGACTTGCGCGTGACGACTGGCGGGAACTCGCACGGGCATCAGGGAGACTCGGCTCTGCCCGCGTTTTCATCGATGACACCCCGAACCTCTCCGCCATGGAGGTCAGGACTCGAGCGCGCAGGCTGAAGTCCGAGGCGGACATAGATCTTGTAGTGATCGACTACTTGCAGCTCATGCATACGGGTGGGCGCACCGAGAGCCGACAGCAGGAGATCAGTGAGATCTCGCGACTGCTGAAGGCGCTCGGGCGCGAGCTTAACGTGCCAATCATAGCCCTCTCACAATTGAGGCGCGCCGTGGAACAGCGCGAGGGGGAGCGTCCGCAGTTATCGGACCTGCGGGAATCGGGGGCCATAGAGCAGGATGCTGATGTGGTGATGTTCATCTACCAGGACCCCAAGGATCGTGAGCAATCAACCCACAGCGAGGCAAAAATCGAGTTGATAGTAGCAAAGCAACGCAATGGCCCGACCGGTGCAGTCCATTTGTTTTTCCGCCGCGACACCGGGAGGTTCTTTGTACCTGATACCATTCACGAAGACCCTGTGTCCATGGTCAAGTAGGCTGGGCCGAAAGCAATCAAGAGGGAGAGCCTAAGCTCTCCCTCTCGTCCGAGCGGACCAGGTGCATGCTACGTAGTCGGTTAAGCCTAGAGCCTAGTAGTCCATGTCAGGCGGTGGGTAGGCCGGCGCCCTTTCCTTTCTTGGTATCTCAGTCACCAGCGCCTCCGTGGTAAGGACCATCGCGGCGATGCTCGCAGCGTTTTGCAGGGCCGAGCGCAGCACCTTGACCGGATCGCTGATGCCGGCCTTGGCGAGGTCGACGTATTCTTCGGCGAGTGCATCAAACCCCCAGCCGATCTTGCCGCAGGTCTTGATGCGCTCAACGACGACCGAACCTTCATGGCCGGCGTTCTCGGCGATCTGGCGGAGCGGCTCCTCGAGTGCGCGGCGGACGATATTGACGCCGACGCGCTCGTCACCGGTGGCGTCGATCTTGTCGAGCTCCGGGATCACGTTCACGAAGGTGGTGCCTCCGCCTGCGACCATGCCCTCCTCAACGGCGGCCCGGGCGGCCGACAGCGCGTCCTCGACCCGGTGCTTCTTTTCCTTGAGCTCGGTCTCCGTTGACGCGCCGACCTGGATGACGGCCACGCCGCCCGCGAGCTTGGCCAGGCGCTCCTGGAGTTTCTCACGGTCGTAGTCGGAGTCGGACTCCTCGATCTGCCGCTTGAGTTGAGCGATACGGGACTGGATCGCTTTCTTGTCGCCCTTGCCCTCGACGATTGTCGTGGTTTCCTTGTCGATCTTGATCTTCTTGGCCTGGCCGAGGTACTGCAGGTCGATATTCTCGAGCTTGAGGCCAAGCTCCTCGGACAGGAAACGCCCGCCGGTCAGAACGGCGATGTCCTCAAGCATGGCTTTGCGGCGATCGCCGAACCCGGGGGCCTTGACGGCAGCGCACTGAAGCGTGCCGCGAAGCTTGTTGACGACCAGAGTGGCCAGGGCCTCGCCGTCCACATCCTCAGCGATGACCACGAGCGGGCGGCCGGTGCGGACGACCTTTTCGAGCAGCGGAAGCAGGTCTGCGATTGACGAAATCTTCTTCTCGTGCAGCAGGAGGTAGACATCCTCGAAGACCGCTTCCATGGTTTCGGTGTTTGTTACGAAGTAGGCCGACGTATATCCCTTGTCAAACTCCATACCCTCGACAACCTCGACGGTCGTTCCCGTGCCCTTGGACTCCTCGACCGTGATGACGCCTTCCTTGCCGACCTTGTCCATCGCGTCGGCGACGAGCTGACCGATCTCGGGGTCGTTGCCGGCGATCGCAGCGACCTGCGCGATATCTTCCTTGTCCTCAACGGGCACGGACAGCTTCTTGATCGCCTCGACGGCGACCTCGACCGCGCGGTCGATGCCCTTCTTGATAAACATCGGGTTGGCGCCGGCGGTCACATTCTTGAGGCCCTCGAGCACGATAGCCTGGGCGAGGACGGTGGCGGTGGTGGTGCCGTCTCCGGTGACGTCGTTGGTCTTGGACGCCACCTCGCGGCAGAGCTGGGCGCCCATGTTCTCATAGGGATCTTCGAGCTCGATCTCCTTGGCCACGGTTACGCCGTCCTTGGTGATGACCGGGGAACCGAACTTCCTCTCCAGGACCACGTTGCGGCCCTTCGGGCCCAGCGTGACCTTTACCGCCTGGGCCACGGCGTTGACGCCACGCTCCAAGGCCTTGCGCGCCTCGACGTCAAACACCAGTTGCTTTGCAGGCATATTGCTTCATTACCTCCTCGTACCGGGCGCGCTGTGCGCCCCGGG
Source organism: Bacillota bacterium (assembly GCA_030691505.1). Taxonomy (GTDB): domain Bacteria; phylum Bacillota; class Sulfobacillia; order JAUYEG01; family JAUYEG01; genus JAUYEG01. The sequence continues at coordinate 49,366 of JAUYEG010000025.1, forward strand.
TCTAGTCTGGCAGACCGGACCCCCAGTGGGTCCAGGTCAGGACCTAGCGAACCGCCAGGATGTCGCTCTCGCGCAGGATCAGGTACTCCTCACCCTCGAGCTTGACCTCGGTACCGCTGTACTTGGCGAAAATGACGTGGTCCCCCACCTTGATCTCGGGCGAAAGACGCTGGCCGGATTCCAAAACACGGCCTGTGCCGACGGCGATTACCTCGCCCTCCTGGGGTTTTTCCTTGGCGGTGTCGGGCAACACGATGCCGCCCCTGGTCTTTTCCTCCCCGGACAGCACCTTGACCACAACCCGATCTGCAAGCGGCTTGATCAATTTCGATCCCCCTTCCCGATAGCGCTTGGGGCCGCGATAGACAAGCTTGTTAGCACTCGCGGCCCAAGAGTGCTAACACACATGATATTACCGTCAGGCTTTTTGCCTTGTCAATGCCCGGGACTAGATACTGCCCCCAAGACCTGGCCATAATGCCTGGTTGGTGCAGCCGGCGTCCCCGCGGCGGGCGCGCCGGCCCGGTCGTCCCGGGCAGGAGGGGCGGCCCCTCGGCCGCTCCGCATGAATCCTGCCCGGCACGGGCATATCCTGGGCGGGAAGAGGCCGGGGAGGAGGTGCGCACGCGCGGCCCGAAAGGCTGCCCCGATGACCAACCATTCACGTACGCCCTATGGGCTGTTTGCTCGCCTGTACGACCGGATCATGGAGCCGGTCGGGTACGAGATGTGGGCGGACTACATCGAGGAGCTTTGCCGGCTCTACGATTGTCAGCCGAAACGGGTGCTCGATCTGGCCTGCGGCACCGGCAATACGTCCTTTCCGTTTGCCCGGCGAGGCTACGACGTTGTCGGCGTCGACCGTTCCGCCGAGATGCTCGAGCAAGCTGCTGCAAAAGCCCAGGGCCTTGGGCTGGCAGTCGGTTTCCGCCAGGCGGACATGCGCGAATTTGCGCTCGATCCGCCGGCCGACCTTGCCATCTGCCTCTACGACAGCATCAACTACCTGCTCGATCCCGCGGACCTGACCCTTGTCTGCCGGCGCGTGTTCGGGGCCTTGCGCCCGGGAGGCCTGTTCATCTTCGACGCCAACACGCCGCACCGGCTGTCGAGGGTGGAGGACGAGGACGAGACGATGGTCTTCGATGAGGACGACTACTGCCTTGTCTGGAGAAACTCATATGCGCCGGCGTCGCGCATCTGGCGCGCCGACCTCACCGGGTTTTTGCGCCGCGGGGACACCTTCGAGCGCTTCCGCGAGGTGCACGAGGAGCGGGCCTACGAACCAGCCGAACTCACCGCTGCCGCCGGGACGGGAGGGCTGGAGGTGCTGGGGATGTTCTCGGCCTTTGGGTTTGAGGCCGTGATGCCCAGCACCGCCCGGGTCTACGTGGTCGCGCGGCGGCCGGCCAACGCGGGGGGCGCCGCGGACGCCGCCGCCGCCGACGGGAAGGGAGCGGGCGGGTCGTGACTTCGGGAGCGGGCTCGCGCAAGTACGACGTTATCGTGGTGGGCTCCGGACCGGCGGGGATCTTCACCGCCCTGGAGCTTGCGGGACGGAACGGGGCTCTGCGCGTGGCACTTCTGGACAAGGGGCCCGACCTCAACCACCGGCTGTGCCCGACCAAGAGGCAGGGCGTGCCGTGCCGGCGCTGCCGGCCGTGTTCGATAGTCACCGGCTGGGGCGGCGCCGGGGCGTTCAGCGACGGCAAGTTGACTCTAACCCCTGAGGTCGGCGGGTCGCTTGACCAGTACCTCGGCCGCGAGGCGCTGGCGGACCTGATCGAGTACGTTGATCGCGTATACCTGCGCTTCGGAGCGCCGGAGAGAGTCTATGGGGGAGACGCGGAGGCGATCAGGGATCTGGCCAGGCGCGCCGCGGCGGCGGACATGGCCCTGATTCCCGCGCGCATCCGGCACCTGGGCACCGAGCGCTGCTATGACATCCTCCAGGCGATGCACGCGCATCTCGCCCCCCGTGTCGAGATCATGACCGGGACCGAGGTCGCTGCCGTTGAGGTCGGTGGAGCAGGCGGCGCGGCGAGCGGGGTGGTGCTTGCCGGCGGACCGCGGCTTGACGCCAAGTACGTGGTCTGCGCCCCGGGACGCGAAGGCGCAAGCTGGTTTGCGCAAGAGGCCGGACGGATCGGGCTCGAGATGGAGACCAACCCCGTGGACATCGGTGTGCGGGTGGAGCTGCCGGCAGCCGTCACCGAGCACATCACGGAGTCGGTCTATGAGAGCAAACTCATCTATTACACCAAGTCCTTTGACGACCGGGTGCGGGTATTCTGCATGGCGCCGCACGGCGAGGTCGTCATTGAGAACAACGACGGCCTGATCACGGTCAACGGCCACAGCTACGCCGGCAAGCAGACGGACCTGACCAACTTCGCGCTGCTCGTCAGCAAGATGTTCACCGAACCGTTCAAGGAGCCGCTGACGTATGGCCGCAACATCGCCGCGCTCGCCAACATGCTCGGCGGCGGCGTTCTGGTGCAGCGGCTCGGCGATCTCCTGGCGGGAAGACGCTCGACGCCCAAACGGATCGAGCGTGGCATGGTCCATCCGTCGCTGGCCGAGGCGACGCCGGGGGACCTGAGCCTGGTCCTGCCCTACCGCCACCTCGTCGACATCCTCGAAATGATGCAGGCCCTCGACAAGGTCGCGCCCGGAGTGTACTCGAGGCACACGCTCCTCTACGGCGTAGAGGTCAAGTTTTACTCCGCGCGGCCGAGGTTGACGCAGTGTCTTGAGACCCAGGTTTCGAACCTGTTCGCGATCGGCGACGGGGCAGGGGTGACGCGCGGGCTGGTGCAGGCGTCGGTCTCCGGTGTGTGGATTGCCCGGGAAATCCTGCGGCGCGAGGGGCTTGCGGTTACGGCTTCTGACGCTGCAACGCGGGCATGACAACCGCGCAGGCATTGACGCTTAATCGCTTGTGATGCCTTGCCTGACAACGCTTGACGTTGTCAACGCTTGACGTTTGCCACGCGGGAAAGGCCGCTGTATAATCATTGTTGCGAACGAGCGGGAGTAGTTTAGCGGTAGAACGTCGGCTTCCCAAGCCGAAGGTCGCGGGTTCGAGCCCCGTCTCCCGCTCCATTTGGTTTAGTAGAGATGAGCCGGCGTAGCTCAGTGGTAGAGCAGCTGATTCGTAATCCGCAGGTCAAGAGTTCAAATCTCTTCGCCGGCTCCAG
>JAUYEG010000055.1 GCA_030691505.1 Bacillota bacterium
CGCAGCCGGCGGTTGCCGAAAAGACTGTCAGCAACATCCGTGAGGTCGGGGCGAGGGGCGGCGACGTCGCCGCGTTTGTCCGCGAGGACCTCGTGGCCATGGTCAGACCGCACGTCAGCAGGGTCTTTGCGCTGCCTGCGACCCTGCCGTGGCTGCAGCCGGCCCTGGCGGCCATTCCCCTGCAACTGCTGGCCTATCACACGGCCGTGGCCCGGGGCGCCGACGTCGACAAGCCGAGGAACCTCGCCAAGAGCGTGACGGTGGAGTAGAGCGCGGGATAGTCGATGGGAGAGCGGAGGCGGGCCGGAGCCCGCCCCCACCTCATTGGATTGTGCAGACTAATCTCGCGCGCGGCTCGTCGTCACCACGGTCAAAGATGCGCGCCGGACACCCCGAACTCCGTGCGCCACAGCCCCAGATGCTCGGGGCGTCTAAATCCTCCAACCAGCCCAAGCACAGTCAAGGAGAACTCGACGAATGCGGATCCCAGTGCGGTGACGACAGTGCCGTCCACCACAACCGGCCGGTCCTGCCGCAACGACCAGTCGAAGTAACCCCACCTATCTTCGCGGGCGCTGGTGGTATACTGACGGCCCGCCAGTACCCCCGCCTTGGCCAGGTGCAAGGGGGCCAGACAGATGGCCGCAACGACTTTCCCCGCACGATGGAAATCCATGATGAGCTGCGATACCTCGGGGCGCTGCAAGATCGCGTCGGGCATCCCCCCGGGGATCACAAGTGCGGCATACTTGTCGACCTCAACGGCGCTGAGGGGAATGTCCGCCAGCACCTTGAGCCCGCCCATGCCGGTGACCTCCAAGTGGCCATCAAGACCGCAGGTCACGACGTCATTGTTTTCTTGCCGGGCCACAAAACCCAGCGCCGTCACCTCAAACTCGGCAAACTGTTCATAGACAAGGATCAAAATGCTCCGTCCCATGTGATGTCACGCCCTCCCCGTTCCCCAGGACTGGCTGCTCCAACCCTGAGCTTACCTGGGAATGCCACCCATGTCTACAGCACCGCCAGGTCCTCGTCCCTGATGTCCGAGACGAACATGTGCCCCGGGCTATGCGCGATGAAGAACCGCAGCCCCGACTGCGCCAAGGCCACCTGCGAGGTCACGCCGCAGGCCCAGAACACCGGGACGTCTCCGGTCTGCATCTTCGGCGGGTCCCCGAAGTCGGGCCGGGCGAGGTCGCGCACCCCGATATCCGCCGGGCCGCCCACGTGCAGGGGCGCCCCGTGGGCCCCTGGGAAGCGGCTGGTGACCTGCACCGCGCGGGCCACAAGCCGGCCCGGCACGGGCCGCATGCTTAGCACGGTCGGTCCCGCGAACGGTCCGGCCCGGGCCGTGGCGATGTTGGTGATGTACATCGGGACGTTGCTTCCGGCCTCCCAGTGTCTGACCGGCACCCCTGCCCTGACCAGCGCCGCCTCGAACGTGTAGCTGCATCCGAGCAGAAAGGACGTCAGGTCCTCGCGCCACACGGCGCGGATGTCCTCGACCTCCTCCGCGGCGGCGTCCGCACCCCGGTAGACCCTATAGCGCGGAAGGTCAGTACGAAGGTCGGCCCCCGGCGCGATCGATGGCTCAGCGATGCCCGGCTCCAGGACGTCAAGCACCGGGCATGGCCGGGAGTTGCGGCTGCACCAGGCGAGGAAATGAAAGGCGTGCTCCCGCGGCATGATCACCAGGTTGGCCTGGACGTAGCCCGGCGCAAGGCCGGCGGTCGGACCACGCCAGCGGCCGTTCCGTATCAGCGCTCGCGCCTCCGCACCAGTCAAGCCTGAAGCCCCACTGCTCATGACAGCACCTCCGGCATCAAGGGGCAGAGCTTTGGCGTAAGGGTCACGCTGGTTCTCAAGGCCCATCGGTCTCCACGCGTACAATGCTCCCCGCGGGTCTTCCGCCTGCGGGCCCTGCATACCTCCGCGATCCGCGGTCCGCGGCCCCCGATCCCGACAGGAGCGCACGCGCAGGTATGGCGCGGCCCGGCAGGAATACAAACTTGAGGCATGCCCCAAATGGCGGGGGGGTTAGATGGTGCAGGTCTGCGGGCTTGGTCTTGACATCGTGCCCATATGGCGCGTCGTGGAGGCTCTGAGCAGGCGCGGCGACCGGTTCGCGGCCCGCGTTCTCAGCCAACCGGAACTTGACGAAACGAAGGGCCGGGGGTTGCAGGGCCGGGTCAAAGCGCAGTATATGGCTGGGCGGATCGCGGCCAAAGAGGCGGTCGGCAAGGCGATCGGATTGGGCGTGGGCCCGATCGGCTGGCGGTCGCTCTCCATCACGGCCGGCCCCAACGGGCGGCCGGTGTGCAGCCTGTCGGGCGCCGCCGCGGCAGCCGCCGCGCGAGCCGGCGTAAGCCAGGTCATGGTCTCGATCACCCATACGGAAGCAACGGCCGCCGCATGCGCGGTGGCCCTCGGCCGCGGCCCGGAGCCGGAGGAGGTGGCGGGCGTTGCGCCTGATCACGTCATGTGAGGCCAGAGAGCTTGACCGCCAAGCGCAGGAGCTCGGGGTCAGCGGGCTCGCGCTGATGGAGGCCGCGGCGTGCAAGGCCGCCGCAGTTGCCCTCCGCATGCTCTCAGACTCGCCGCGCAAGGGCCAGGCGCTGATCCTTGCCGGCCGCGGCAACAACGGAGGCGACGGCCTGGCTCTGGCCAGGCACCTGCGCAACGCGGGAATCGCGGTGCGCGTCTACCTGTGCGGGCACCAGGACGGTCTGCCGCCGGAGGCGGCCGCGAACCTCGGCGCCTGGATGCGGAGCGGAGGCCACTGCGCCTTCGCCGCCGTGCCCCAAAGCAGCTTCTGGGACGACCTGCAGCGCGACCTCGCCGGCTGGGCCGGACTGGTCGTTGACGCTATGCTCGGGATCGGACAGACCAGGCCGCCCGGAGGTGAGGTCGGCCGGGCCGTTTCAATTCTGAGCGCACACGCGGCAGCCCCGACCACCCCCGAGGTGCCCCCGGTTCTATCTCTGGATGTGCCGACCGGGGTGGACGCCGACACCGGCCAGGTATTCGACCCGCACGTGCAGGCCGGCGCCACCGTGACGTTCGGGTTGCCAAAGCTGGGCCTGCTTACCCTCCCCGGCGCCGTTGCCGCCGGCCGGGTGTTCGTTGCCGACATCGGGCTCCCCGGTGTGGACCGCGAAGCTCCGCCCCTCGCCGGGCAGGCAGGCCTGTTCGCCGCCGCGCAGGCGGCCCCGCTGCTCCCGCCGAGACCGCGCGCCGCGCACAAGGGTGACGCGGGAACGGTTTTGCTGATCGGCGGCTCGACGGGGATGACCGGCGCCGCCATGCTCATGGCCCAGTCCGCCGTGCGCGGCGGGGCCGGGCTCGTGACCCTGGCTGTTCCGGCAGCGGTGCAGCCGGTTGTCGCTTCGGGTCTCCGTGAGGCGATGACTTTCGCGCTTCCCAGCGAGGGAGCCGGAGGCCGCAGCGACCACGACGCCGGCGGTGCCGGCGCCGCCGGCACTGCCGGCAGTGCCGCCGCCCTGGGTCCGGCCGCCCTCGACGCGGCTCTGCGCCTCGCCGCCGGGTGCGACGCGGCCGCGATCGGCCCGGGAATGGGCCGGGACGAGGGGGTCGCGGAGTTTATCCGCTGCTTTGTGGGTGCCTGCCCGGTGCCGCTGGTCCTCGACGCCGACGGGATCAACGCCTTCGCCGGGCGCGCCCAAAGCCTGGCCGCCCGCGCGTCGTGCGCTTCCTTGCTCATCACACCTCATCCCGGTGAGCTTAGCCGTCTCCTGGGGGTGCCGGTCGCCCAGATACAGGCCGACCGGATGGCCGCAGCCAGACGGGCGGCGCGCGCCGTCGGCGGGGCCTGCCTGCTCAAAGGCCCTGGAACGGTCGCCGCCGCAGCCGATGGCACCGCGTGGATGGTTTCAGCCGGCAACCCCGGCATGGCCTCCGGCGGGATGGGGGATGTTTTGACGGGTCTTCTCGCGGCCCTCTGGGCACAGCGCCCCGACCCTCACGCCGCCCACAGCATCGGCGCGGTCGGGGCTCTGCTTCATGCCGTTGCCGGCGATCTCGCGGCGCTGGAGATCGGCCAGGTAGGATTGCGGGCGGGCGACGTGGCCGGGCGGCTTCCGCGCGCGCGGCACCTGCTCCTTTTCCCCGCGGATGCACCCGCCGCGCTGAAGCCTTCCCTTCTGGGGGTGGCGGGGATTGTCTGAGCGGCCCGGGGAAGATGGCAACGGTCCGGCGGGGCGGTCGGGGGGAACGTCCAGACACAGCCCGAGGCGCCGGAGGTCCTCGCCCTGGGCTTTGGTGCTGGTCGCTGTCCTAACCGCCTCCGCGGCCGGGGTGTATGCCTGGCAGGTTTGGCTCCGGCCGCCGTCGGCTGCCCGGCTGGTCGCCACGCTCAAGGAGACGCGTGCCCGGCTGACACAGCTGTCGTGCACAATCCGCATCCCCTGGCCGGAGGCGTATCCCGCAGGCGGCGGCATTCCGGGCGCCAGAACCCTGCTGGCCCCCCCAGAGGGCGAGCGTCTCACCTCGGTACGGTGGCTCGCGGGGACAGGTATGCGGGTGGAGATCCTTGAGCCCTCCGACGCGGCCGGGTCGCTGACCGTCCACGACGGGTCTTCCTGGTGGACATACAGCCCGCTGCTCAACCTGGCGCTTGTGTCCAGGGCCGACGGGCCGCCGCCGCTCTTCATCGACGAGTTGCTGTCGCTTATCGAGGCCAGTCCCGAGCGCGAGCGCCGTGTGCTGGGACGAGGCGCGGTGGACGGCCATGCCGTGTTCGAGCTGTCGTGCAGGTTGCTTGACGGCGGCGAGCTGCGGGTCGACGTCGACGCGCGCGCGGGCGTCCCGCTGCGGGCCCGCCGCTTTGACCCTGAAGGGCGTCTGCTTGGCGTGCTGGAGGTAAGCGACCTCAGCCTTTCCCCTGGAATAGCCGCCGCGGAGTTTGCCTTCACGCCTCCGGCCGGAGCGCGGGTGATCGCCGAGTCGCTGCCGCAGCCGTACCCTGACGTCGCGGCGGCAGCCGCCGCTGGCCTGGGGTTTGCCCCCAGAACTCCGACGCCGCTTCCAAAAGGGTTCGCGCTTGCGGCGGTGAACCTACTCGGGACCGGACAGAGCCGCGCGTTGGTGCTGACCTACACCCGGACCGCCGGAGAGGGGGCAGTCACGGACGCGCTGTTCACTTTGACCGAGACCCTGGCCGGCGCAGGCTGGAGTCCGCTCCCCTACGGGCGGCCCGAATCGCGCACCGGATGGCAGGGACAGGTCTTTGAGCTCGGCGATCTCAACGGGGTCGATTGGCGCTCAGGGGAGCTTGCGATGACGCTTTTCGGCACCGTGCTGGTCTCCGAATTGATAGCGATTGCACTGACAGTCCGCTAGCTGCTCTGTCGCGACCCGCGGAGGTGTCCGGAGCCGTGCCCTGTAGCACAAACGCTACCCCAACTCCCGGCGGCCCGCCCGCATTGCGGCCGACGGTAGCTATCATCGATCTGGACGCGATCTCCCACAACGTGCGCGAGCTGCGCCGCATCACCAGCCCGGCGGCCGAGCTGATGGCCGTCGTCAAGGCCGACGCCTACGGGCACGGTATTGTCGAAACCGCCGCTGAGTGCCTCGCCGCCGGCGCCACCCGGCTCGGCGTGGCGGTCATCGACGAGGCGGTTTCACTGCGGCGGGCGGGTTTCGACTGCCCGATCCTGGCGATCGGGCACGTCCCCGGCTACAGCGCTGCGACCGTGCTGGACTTCGACATAACGGCCACCGTCTTCAGCATGGACGATGCGGAGGCGATCTCCGAAGAGGCCGGCCGCCGTGGGCGGCGCGCCAGGGTGCACATCAAGGTGGACACGGGCATGAGCCGCCTCGGCGTCTGGCCGGATGAAGCAGGGGCCCTAAGCGTGGAGAGGGTCGTTCGCCTGCCGGGACTGGAGGCGGAGGGCATCTTTACCCACTTTGCCGATGCGGACGAGGCCGACAAGGGCTTTGCGCGGGGGCAGTTCGCGAGGTTCATGGACTTCCTGGACAGGCTGCGCGCGCGCGGCGTGGAGTTCCGGCTGCGCCATGCCGCGAACAGCGCAGCGCTGCTGGATCTGCCTGAAACGCATCTGGATATGGTCAGGCCCGGCGTTCTCATCGGGGGTCTTTGGCCTTCGGATGCCGTCAGCCGTCCCATCGATCTCCGCCCGGCCATGACCGTGCGGACGCGCGTCGCGCTCGTGCGGGACGTCCCGGCCGGGCGTGCCGTCAGTTACGGACGGACCTACACCACCTCCGGCACCGTGACGCTCGCCACGGTGCCGCTGGGGTATCACGATGGTTACAGGCGCGGGCTCTCCAACCGTGCCTTCATGCTTGTCCACGGATCACGGGCGCCGGTGCGCGGGCGGGTGTGCATGGACCAGACGATCATCGACGTCAGCGGCCTTGACGTGCGCGCCGGCGACGAGGTCATCGCGCTCGGCCGCCAGGGAACAGAGCTGGTTTCCGCTGAGGAACTGGCGTCGCTGACCGGCACGATCGGATACGAAGTGGTGGCCACGGTCGGCCGGCGGGTGGCCAGGCTGTACGTCAGACAGGGGCGTCCGGTCAGACTAGCGTCGATCGCCGGCCGGTGGGACGTGACCGGGTGGCAGGATTTGCCGTGGCTGGGCGTCGAATCGGGCACTTCCGTCGAGGCTGAACGGAGGGTACGGAATGCAGCTAGGTGAACTGGCAAGAATACGCGGCGCGGTGTTGCCGACCCCGCTGGAGGAGGCGCCGCGCCTGACCCGGGCCCTGGGCGGGCCCCGCGTATACATCAAGCGCGACGACCTGACCGGCGTGGCGCTGGGCGGCAACAAGGCCCGCAAGCTTGAGTTTCTGTTTGGGGATGCCCTCGAGAAGGGCTGCGACGTGGCTATAACCACCGGCGGCCCGCAGTCCAACCACTGCCGGATGACCGCCGGGTTTGCGCGGCGGATCGGCATGGACTGCGCCCTTGTGCTGACAGGCGAGGACTCCAGGCCCCGCAACGGCAACCTGCTGCTCGACACGCTCGTGGGTGCGGACCTGCACTTCGTGGGCGAGGAGGAGCGGGCCGAAGCCCGCATGGAGGAGGTTGCGGAGGGGTATCGCAAGCGCGGCCGACGCCCCTACGTGATCCCCCTCGGCGGCTCCAACCCCGTTGGGATGGCAGGCTACGTGTTGGCCGCCCAGGAGATCCTGGCGCAGGCGACAGATATGCGCGTCCGGTTCGATCGCGTCTTCTGCGCCTCGGGCTCCGGGGGCACGCAGGGCGGTCTGATCATTGGCGGGATGGCGTGCCACGGCGGCTGGACGGTGGCCGGGGTCAGCGTCAGCCGCCCGGCCGAATACCTGCGCGCGCTGGTGGCTTCGGTCGCCAACCAGGGGGCGGCACGGCTCGACCTGCCGTTTGTGCTGCAACCCGAGCACGTCGTCGTCTACGACCAGTACGTCGGCGAGGGCTACGGAAAACTCACCGAGGGCTGCCGCGAGGCGGTGCGCCTGGCGGCCCGCACCGAAGGGATCTTCCTCGATCCGGTGTACACCGGCAAGGCCCTGGCCGGCCTGATTGACCTCGTCCGGCGCGGCGTCATCGGTTCGGACGAAAAGATCCTGTTCCTGCACTCGGGGGGCTCGCCGGCACTCTTTGCGTACGCCGATGAGTTGCATGACGCGGCTCTACCGCAGCGCACCCGGAATGGCCGCAACGGCAGGGAGGACTGACATGAGCACAAAGCCGCTGATTGGGATTGCCTCCGGGTTTGACCCTGACCGCGGGATGATTGAACTGAGGCCCGAGTACGCGTTCGGCGTCGCGGAGGCGGGGGGCATTCCCGTTCTCCTGCCCGTTCCCGGCCCTGAGGTGCCCGACGATCGCTGGCTGCCCGTACTGGACCGGCTCGACGGGCTGCTGCTGTCCGGCGGACCCGATCTGGCGCCCGCCGAGTTTGGCGAGCCGCCGCTCAAAGGCCTTGGCAGGGTCGTCCCGGAGCGCGACCACTATGAACTGGTGCTCACCCGCCGGGCCCTGGAGCTCGACCTGCCGGTCCTGGGCATCTGCCGCGGTATCCAGACCCTCGCGGTGGCGGCCGGCGGGACGCTGTACCAGGACATCGATTCGCAGGTGGCCGGCGTGTGGCAACACCGCCAGCTGGCGCCCCGCTGGCACGCCAGCCATGCCGTGCGGCTCCTCACGGGCAGCGTCGTCGCCGAGGCCTACGGCCGGACGGAGATAATGGTCAACACATTCCACCATCAGGCCGTCAAGGGACTGCCGGAGGGCTTCGTGGCCACCGCGTGGTCCGATGACGGGCTGATCGAAGCGATGGAGAGCACCCGCCATAAGTTGGCGTTCGGGGTACAGTGGCACCCGGAGGGGCTTTGGGCCCACGACCGGCTGCATCTGGCGGTGTTCACCCGGCTGGTCTCTGTCGCCGGGGCCGGCCAGGGCCGGTCCTAACGCCAAGGGAGGTGCAGCGCGCGATGAGTGCCCCCAGGCGGCTGCGCGCCGCTGAGGCCGGTGTCATCATCGGTACGATGGATCGCGGCCAGTACAACGCCATCACCGATGTGCCCGGCGTGGCAGTCGGCCACGTCACGCTGATCTCCGGGGAAGGGCCGCTTGTGCCCGGGCGCGGCCCGGTGCGCACCGGTGTCACGGCCATCCTGCCGCACCAGGGCAACGTGTTCCGGCGCAAGGTCCCGGCGGCGGTGCACGTCATCAACGGTTTCGGCAAATCCACCGGGCTGGCCCAGATAGCGGAGTTGGGCAACATCGAAACCCCCATCCTCCTGACCAACACGTTGAGCGTCGGGCGGGTCTGGGATGCCGCGGTGACCTACATGCTCCAGGGCAACCCCGACATCGGTGTCGGACCCGTCGGCACGGTCAACCCTGTGGTGGGTGAGTGCAACGACGGCTATCTTAACGACATCCAGGGACGCCATGTCCGTGAGGAGCACGTTCTGAGGGCACTGGCATCGGCGACGACCGGCCCGGTCGCCGAAGGCGCGGTCGGCGCCGGCACCGGGATGACGGCGTTCGGATTCAAGGGCGGCATCGGCACCGCCTCGCGGGTTTTGCCTCAGCCGCTGGGCCGCTTTGTGGTCGGCGTCCTTGTGCTGGCCAACTTCGGGCGGCGCGAGGACCTCCTGATTGACGGGGTCCCGGTTGGTCGCGCCCTGCGCGAGTGGATGCCTCGGGAGGCCATCGCCGATCCGGCGGTGCGCCCGCGTCTCGCGGAGTCTGCGCCTGAGGCGCCCGTCGGCGACCTTGACGTCGGCTCGGTGATGGTGATTGTGGCCACCGACGCGCCGCTCACGGACCGCCAGCTCAGCCGGCTGGCCCGGCGAGCGGGTATGGGACTGGCGCGGGCAGGCAGCATCGCCGGGCACGGCAGCGGCGATTTCGTCATCGCCTTTGCCAACTCATCGCTTCAGCCCCACACCTTTGAGGCGATCACGTACCGTGAGACACGGCTGGCGGAGGATGGCCGCAACATGGGCGCGCTCTTCCAGGCGACCATCGAGGCGACAGAGGAGGCCGTCATCAACGCGGTTCTCGCGGCGGAGACGACAGAAGGCAGGGACAACCACGTCCGCTACGGGTTGCCGCTGGACCTGGCGCTCGAGATTGTGGCTCGGCATGGCCGGCTGGTCCGGCCAGACAAATAGACCATAGACCAGAATCAGACTAAAGGGGAGGGACCCAAATGCTTAAGATCAACAAGGACCGCCTGCCGATCATCTCGGTGCTCGGCG
>JAUYEG010000118.1 GCA_030691505.1 Bacillota bacterium
GCTGACCAGCAGCTTATCGCAGTGCGCATAGAGCGTCGAGATGCCGTTTCCGTGGTCGAGGATAAGAGTCCTACCGTAGTTGCCCATGGTCCCGGCGCTCTTGACCGTTCCCGCCGAGGCGGCGACGATCGGGGTCCCGCGCGGGGCGGCTATGTCCAGGCCCTCGTGCATCTCTCTGCCTCGCATGCCAAACGGTGACGTGATCGTGCCGTATACCGGCCAGTTGGCAAGCAGCGGCTGGAGGGCCGTGCTGGGCACGGCGGTCGCGCTGGCCGGCACCTCAAGCCGCTGTCCCGGTTTAAGCAGATTGTTTACCTTCAGGCCGTTGGTGTCGCATAGCGCGGCGACCGTCGTACCGTAGCGGCGGGCGATGACCCAGAGGCTCTCGCCGGACCGCACCCTGTGGTAGACGGGCTCGGCCGGAGCCGGAGCCTGAGCCTGAGCCGCCGGGGTCTGCCCCTGGGTCGCACCCGTATTGGCGCTGCCGTAGACCTCGGCCGGGCCGGACGGAATGACCAGCGACTGCCCCGGCATGATGCTGTGCGGGTTGCGCAGTCTGTTGGCGATCCACAGGTCGCTTACCGATACCCCGTGGCGCGACGAGATCGACGAAAGGGTATCCCCGGCTCGGACCACGTACAGGACGGGACCGCCCTCAGGCTGCTGAGCCTCGGGACCATCCGCATAGCCGGTCTGGCCGGTGCCGCTGGCGCCGGCCGCGGGCCCCGCCCCAGGAACGGCGGCCCCGGTTTCCGCCGCCCCGCCGGGGGTTCCGTCCGCCGTCACGCCGGGCTGCCAGGCCACGCCGCCGCCCCGAGGGTCCTCAGCCGGACTGAACGAACCGGTCACCGATTGCGATAGCAGCACGGCCAGGATAACCGCCGCGCCGATCAATTCGAGCAGGAGCCCGCGGCGCCGGCGGCGGCGCGCCAACTCCCGCCTCAGGCTTCGCGAACGATCGGCATCCTCTGAGTTTGAGGCCGGCGCTTGCCGGCCGCGTTTTCCGCTTTGCCGTGAAGCCATCGAGCTTCAGCATCTCCCCATGACAATGACCATGCATGCCAGGCAGTCGTTCGCCAGGCACAGATAGTCTGCATCACGGGTTCAGGTTTATTCTGCCAAGCGTGGGAAAACGCATCCGCGGGTGCAGAGACTGGTGCTGCCGAAGCGAAAGCCGGCACCGTGAAAACGGCCCGGCGCCGGCTTCTATCCAGCTCTGTGCGGCTCTGTGCAGCTCTGTGCGGCCAAAGACGGTCTTGGCCTAATGAAGCTCTTTGAGCACCCGGCGCATGAACTCCTTGTTGGTCTTGGACTTGCGCAGCTGGTCGTTCAAACGCTCGGTGGCGTCAGACGATTCCATCCCCGCGAACAACCGCCGCAGTGCCCAGGCCATCTCCAGTTCCTCGGGTGTGAGCAACAGCTCTTCCTTGCGGGTGCTGGACCGTTTGATGTCAATCGCGGGCCAGATGCGCTTTTCGGCAAGCTTGCGGTCAAGGTGCAGTTCGAGGTTGCCGGTGCCCTTGAACTCCTCGTAGATGACCTCGTCCATCTTGCTGCCCGTGTCGATGAGAGCGGTGGCGATGATGGTCAGGCTGCCGCCCTCCTCGATGTTGCGGGCGGCGCCGAAGAACCGTTTGGGTTTGTGCAGCGCCGTGCTGTCCATGCCGCCCGAGAGAGTGCGCCCGCTCGATGGCATGACCAGGTTGTACGCCCTGGCCAGGCGGGTGATGCTGTCCAGAAGGATGACCACGTCGCGCCGGTGCTCGACAAGACGCATGGCTCGCTCAAGGACCATCTCCGCGACCTTGATGTGGTTGTCCGGCACCTCGTCAAACGTCGCGTAGGCCACCTCGCCATTGACCGAACGCTGCATATCCGTGACTTCCTCAGGCCGCTCGTCAATTAGCAGCACGATCAGGTGGACGTCCGGGTGGTTTGTCGTGATGGCGTTGGCGATACGCTTGAGCAGCACGGTCTTGCCGGCCTTGGGCGGCGAGACGATGAGGCCGCGCTGGCCCTTGCCGATGGGGCAGATAAAGTCGATCAGCCTGGTCGAAATATCCTCCTGGCTGAACTCGAGCGTCAGCCGCTCGTCGGGGAACAGCGGGGTCAGAGCCTCAAATGGAACGCGCGTCCGCGCCGTGTCCGGGTTCTCGTTGTTGATGAGCTCCACGCGTAGCAGCGCAAAATACCTCTCGTTGTCCTTGGGCGCGCGGGCCTGACCTGTTACCGAGTCGCCCGGACGCAGGTCAAAGCGGCGGATCTGCGTCGGCGCGACGTAGATGTCCTCCCGGCTCGGCAGGTAGTTGATCGGGCGGAGGAAACCATACCCCTCGCTCATGATCTCCAGAATACCGTGCACAAACAGGAGCCCGTCCTTCTCAACGCTGGCCTTCATTATTTCGTAGATCAGCTCGCGCTTGCGCATCTGCGAGTACCCGTTGACATTGAGGTCACGGGCCATTTGGACGAGCTCGACCAGCGTCTTAGCCTCGAGCTCCGACATCGTTAGATGGGCCATCAATAACACCTGCCGTTTTCAAATCGGGATCGCGCGGAGCACGAGCCCCGCACACTGAGGTTATCCGTCACCCGGCGTTCCGGTCCGCGGCTAGCCGGGGATCTTCCTGTAGTCGGCCAGGAAGCGGGCAATGCCGCTATCCGTGAGCGGATGGCGGACCATCTGCTGCAAGACGCCAAACGGCACCGTCGCGATATCGGAACCGGCGTGGGCTGCCGCCAGCACGTGCGCGGGGTGGCGGATGCTTGCCGCGATGACCTCGGTTTCCAGCCCGTAGTCGCAGAAGATGTCGACGATCTCCGCGACCACCTGCATTCCGTCATGCCCGATGTCGTCGAGCCTTCCCACAAAGGGGCTGACATAGGCCGCACCGGCCAGGGCCGCCAGTAACGCCTGGTTGGCCGAGAACACGAGCGTCATGTTGACCCGGATGCCCTCATCCGCAAGCACCCTGGTGGCCTTGAGGGCCGGCACGCCCATCGGCAGCTTGATGACGACGTTCTGGGCCAGGGCAGCCAGCTCGCGGGCCTCGGCAATCATCCCCGGCGCATCCTCGCTGACGGCTTCGGCGCTGACGGGGCCATCAACCAGCGCGGCGATCTCACGGATAGTTGGGCGAAACTCGCGCCCTTCGCGGGCCACCAGCGAGGGATTGGTCGTGACGCCGCTGACCACGCCCCACGAAAGGGCCTCCTCGATTTCTTGGATATTCGCCGTGTCCAGGAATAGTCGCACTCTCAGCTTCCTCTCCTTGCGGCCGGCAGGCGCAGCATCGCGCGCGCGTCGGCCGGGCTGGCAATCTCCCTGCCAAGCTCCGTGGCGATTCGGACCACCCGCGCCACGAGCTGCGCGTTGCTGTCGGCAAGCACGCCCCGTTGGTAGTGCACGTTATCCTCAAAACCGACCCGGACGTGGCCCCCCATCGCGACTGCCACCGTGTTGAGCGGCAGTTGGCTGCGGCCGATGGCGGCGACGGTCCAGGTCGACCCCGCTGGAAGCGAATCAACCAGGCACACGAGGTGGCGCACGGTCGCCGGGATACCGCCGGGCATCCCCATCACGAAATCAAAGTGCACGGGCGGCTCCAGCAGGCCGAGGCCGATCAGCCGCTCGGCCGTCGCGATGGCCCCGGTATCGAAAACCTCGACCTCCGGGCGTACCCCGTGCTCGCGCATCGCACGTGCAAACCTGCGTATCAGCGGAAAGGGGTTGGCGAAAATCGCATCTCCGAAATTGACCGTGCCGCAGGTCAGGGTAGCCATCTCCGGGCTAAGGGTTACCGGTTGCAGCCTCTCCTCAGGAGTCATGCCCACCGCACCGCCGGTCGAAACCTGTATCACGGCATCGCAGCGCGACTTTATCAATTGGATCGTCCGGGCAAACACATCTCTGTCCTGCGTCGCCTGCCCATCCTTGTCCCTGACGTGCAGATGCACCACGCTCGCCCCTGCGTTGCAGGCGTCCTCGGCCGCTATGGCGATTTCCTCGGGGGTCAGGGGCAGGTTGGGGGTTTGCTTGCGGGTCAGCTCGGCGCCCACCAGGGCGGCCGTGATCACCAGCTTGCTCAAAGGCTATCTCTCCTGAATGGGCCGGGCTCCCTTCTGCCTGTCGGCCGGCACGACACACGTGCCCTTGGCCCGGACCACCAATAACGGGGGGTCAAGCACCTCGGCGGCCGAAGCCTGACCCTGCGCCGGCTGCGCCTGAATGACCTTGTACGCCGCGAACTCCATAGTTCGCGTGGTCGGACCGGTGCGGACTATCCTCCCGCGGGCCTCGATGAAGTCACCCGCAAGAACCGGCCGGACGAAATCGACGCTGTCATACGAGCGAAGGAGCCCCTCGTCACCGTCGTGTCTGATGAGCAACTCGGTCGCCACATCCCCAAACAGAGCCAGGATCCGCGCCCCATCAACCAGTTGCCCAGCGTAGTGGGCATCGGCTTGACTCATACGCACGCGGATGAGGACTTCCTCAACCGGGGAGCTTACCTCACCGCCGGGACCGGCGGAAGGCATGGGGGCCAACTCCTTTCGGACGCCCGTTTGATTCCCGGCGCGCCGGACGAAATCCTGCTGGGAGCCTAGCCCTAAGGTCTATTGTTATCATCGGCGGGCCCGCAAATTCAAGTGCTGCCATGATATGCCGCTTTGCGGCGGCTGGAGCAGGCGCTTTTTGAACGCATGAAAGGCCGGCTGCCGGTCACAATATTTGCGGCAACCACGGTTAGGCGCTCACCACCCTGATGGTGACGAACCTTGCCCAGCTCCATTCGAGTTGACGCCAAGGTACGAAAAACGTCGACCCGTGGTTGCCTTGCCGCTGGGTCCGCGGGAGGAAGGGCGATGGCAGGCCAGCGCCCGCGAAAAAGGCAATCTCAGCATGCATATGCACCGCAGCGCCGGACACTCTAAGCGGGCAGCCGTAGCGAGTCACGTGGTCCCAGCAACCGCGGCCCCTCCGGGCCTCGTCTCCAGGAAAACGTGGCTCGCCGGCTGCTTTTGGTTTACTCCTGCCAGGTGCATTTAAGCCTCAGGGCATGCCGCAGCGCCGCATCATCGCCGCCTACCGGCGGATACGGCGGCCCCCCATCCACCGACCCGACCGCACCTGCCACAGATCCCTCCAAGCCGGCCGGGAACAGCTGGCCTGTCCAGGGCTCATGGCCCGACGCGCCCACCGTGACCTGCACCTCGCCGCCCGGCCCCGCGGCGCCGCCAAGCAGCGACGGGCGCAACACCAGGCTGCCGTCGGCGCCGCCGGTCGCACGTCCCGATGTACTCAACGTAGCCACAACGGTCTCCAGAGTCTGGTCCGAACGAACTCTGACGACGGGTCCGCCGCCCGCGCCCATGCCTGCGCCGGCGCCCGCTGCAAGAGACGGGCCGACGAACGGCAGCAGGCCCGGCAGCCCTCTCGCGAGATCGAACGAGAGGCTCATCAGCGGGCGCTGGGACCCAAGCTCGCGGATGACCAGAACCGCCCGATGCTCGCCCACAACGCCGGGTGGCGAGGGCAGCATCAGCTGGACCTCGCGCGGGCCTGACTGCCCGGCTGGGCCTGCCGCCAACTCGACGCGATCCAGCACGGCGGTTCCCGACGGCCAGCAGACCGCGTCGATGACGACATCGAGCGGCGCGGTCAAGCCACGCGCCTGGACGGCGACCGCGTATTCACCGGGCGCCGGTTCGGAAACGAGGACCCGCTCCAGCGAACCGCCAACGTTTTCCGACCGGCCCACTTCGTGCCAGAAACCTCCGCCGTCCGCAAGATGGTACAGCAAGAGGTCCACGTCGCCGGAGTCCAGCCCCGCGAGAGCGACATCCAGCATGGCCGATCCGGCAGGGACGGGCGGCAGCCGCCAGACCGCGGCGCCTCCGGTCATGACCGTGCCCATCCTGCGCGCCGTCTCCGGGCGCTGGCCTCCTGCAAGCCAGCCCAGAGCCTCCACGGTGACTCCCGCGAGCCCGGCCGGAAGGTCCACCGTCAGGGTGACCGGCACGGGCTCCTGGTTGCCGCCGGGGCGGGTGGCTCGCGCCGGGTAGGATACCCCCGGACGTCCGCCCGCCTGGAGCGCCAAAGCATAGCCGAGGGCCCCTTCTCCTGCGTACTGATCCGGCTCGCCCCAGACGACGATCTCCCAGAGGCCGCCCGGCGGTTTGAGAACCATCGCCGCGACAGGATCGCTGGGCCCGGCCGGCCCGGTGCCCTCGCCAAAGGATGAAAGCTCGGCGACCGGATAGCCGGTCGGCGAATACAGAAACACCCGCAGCGCGCCGGGAAGCGACGCGCCGCCCGGGGTCTGCAGCCATGCCAGGCTCAGCTCAAGCCAGTCACAGCCGTCCGGCACCTGGAAACACCATCGTCCGGCGGTGCCCTTGGGCAATTGCCCCGTCAGGAGCAGCGGGTCCGGTGCGCCCGGCACCAGCTCGAGGCGGGCCGGCACGCGGATGACCACGGCCCCGAGCGGCAGGCCGGAAACAGGGTCACCGGCCACTGCCAGATCATCGAAGTCGTATTCCCCCGGCACCCACTCCGAGGACGGCCGCAGCCACAACCTTCGGGTCGTTCCGCCGGCGAGGAAGACCAGCCCGCGCTCCGGATCGACCTGCCCGTACGCTGTCTCTAGGGCCAGTTGCAGAGGCTCTGTTCCCGTGTTGGTGATCAGCACCGGCCAGTCAACGGCCAGCGGTCCCGCATAGTTCCGGTTTGCGACCGCGACGAGCTCCTCGCCCCAGCGCACCTGGACCTCGCGCCAGTCGAGCGCATAGGGCAGGTAGTCCGCCGCTTGGGCCGGACTCAGCACACCGTACCCCTGCTCCGCCGCGCCTACGCCGGGCAGGGCAGACGCTCCCGCGGAAAGGCAGCGGATCAATCCTCGCGCGGTAATCGGCAGGTCTTCCAGTCGTGCCAGGCTGAGCAGCAGCGCGGCGGCGCCGGCGGCGTGCGGGACAGCCATGCTTGTGCCCTCAAACAGCTCGTAGCCAACCTGCGACACAGCTTTCGGAACAGCCGACACCGCCGCCGCCGGGGCAACCAAACGGGGAGTCAGCCCCCCGCCGGAACCCGGACCAACCGCGCTGTACAGCCAGAGCCCGTCCGTGCCCAACTCCCATCCGTACAGGCGGCGCCACATTTCGGCGGAAACATAGCCGCCTACCGGCACGAGCATCTCCGGGTCAGGGACGCTCGCCGCGCTTCCCGACCCCGGACCGCCGTTGCCCGCAGCCAGGAATATGGGCATGTCGAACTCACGGGCCAGGTCCGTAAGCTCGCCGTACTCAGCGGACAGCGCTTGCCCCGGCTCAAGCGACTCGACGGCGAGCACCGCCAAATCGGCGCCCTGAGCCGCGGCATACGTGACGGCCCGCAGGATAGCGTCCCAGCCACCGCCGCCGTCGGAGCCCAGCGCCTTCAGGACCATGAGCCTTGCGCCCGGCGCCATGCCGATCGGGACCGCGCCCGGCGCGGGGTCGTGGCCGGCGCAGACTGCGGCGACATGGGTGCCGTGCCCGTTGCCGTCAAATCCAATGGTCGCGAACCGGCCCTGAGAGTCGAGTTCGCTCACCACATAGCCGAAACCGGTCCCGCCGTCCCCCGCCTGACCGGACGTCCCAAAGACCGACCACTCGCCGGCGACCCGGAACAACCGTTGCGGGCTGTCGTCTCGCAGATCCAGATTGCCGTTGCCGTCCACTATCGCGGTGTCGTACACGCCCGGCAATACGGCATCAACAAGGACGACGACGAACGAGTCATCGCGCCGCCCGTTGCCGTTCAGGTCAAGCCCCAGGCCCGAGTCGCCCACAAGGGCGGATTCGCGGAGCACGCCGCTACGGTATATCCCGCTGCGCGAAACGACCGGCCCAAGGCGGACGGGACCCAACCGGGTGGTGATGTGGCCGCTGTAGGAAGCCGAGGGGAGTACGGTGTCGACACGGCCCTCGCCCGTGAAGTCAACCCAGTCCACCAGCTTGCGGTCCCCGGACACGGTGGTCGCGACCACGGGATGGCTGGGGTCGACGCCGCTGTCCACGATGGCCACCGTCACCCCCTCGCCAAAAGCCCCAAACAAAGCCCAGAAATCCGGCGCCCCGGCCGCGGCGATGGACACGCCGCGCGCCTCGGCGACGGCCGTCCCCGGCAGCCGGGCGGCGGACCTGAGGACCGAAACGGGCAGCAAAGACCCCTGGCTTTGCCGTGCAACGGTTTCGGACCACGTGCCGGAGAGCGTCCACGTCGTGGGGGCTGGTGCCGCGGCCTGGGTTACTCCAAGTGCGGCTGGCGGCGCCGCAAACGACGGCGTGCCGCCGGCGGCACTCACAACCAATCCGCGCATTCGAGTCTGCGCACCTGCTAATGACGACATCGCCTCGCAGTAGCCGGCTTCGTGCCGGCCGGGGTCGTACTCGGCGAGAATCACCCGCTGACCAGGGCCAAGGTCCTCGGCGCTTGCCGGCAGCCCGTCAAGAGAAACAAACGCGCCGGCGGAAAGATAAATCCGTTGCGGCGCCAAGTCCGGCCCGGGACTCGCCCCGTCGGGGCGGATCTCGACGAAGACCCGCTCATCCTGCCGCCCCGCGTCAACCAGCACTCCCATGACCTGAGGGCGGACGGCGTCAACTATGCGGGCCCTCCCCGTCAGCGGGTCGATCAAAGCGTAGACCCTGTCCCCGGGGACCAACGCGGCCGGCGCAGCCGGGCGGCCGTGGCGCCATACCGTTGTTTTGCGCCCCAGGTGCACCTCAACCTGGGAACCCTCCGTGGTCGTGAGAATGAACGACTCGCCATCGTCCTTGGTTTCAACGAGGGTGCCCAGCACATCCCACGACAGCGCATGCAGGAAAATGACCGGGGCAACCTCGCCGGCGCCATCGGCCAGACCGCCAAGGATCGCCAGCAGGGTGTCGTGCGTGACCAAATCGGCTAGTTGGGCCCTCTCGCCGTTGCGGAAAACGGCGGTCGCCGCCGATGTCTGCAGCGCGAGGCGCCTCCCGTCATCCGGCCACCCCCAGACGTTGGCCAATGTGATCCGGCCCGCATCGTCCACCTCAACCAGCTCGCCGCCGATGTCAAAGGCCCGCCCGAGCCGGTCGAGCGCACGGAAAAGCAAGACAGCCGCCTCCGCCCTGGACACCACAACGCCGGGACGGATCGTCCGATCCTCGTACCCGCGGATCAACCCCCGCTCGACGGCCACCGCCACATAGCCTACAGCCCAGGCAGGCACATCCGCGGCATCCGGGTATGCTGCCACAACCGCATCCGCCGCC
Source organism: Bacillota bacterium (assembly GCA_030691505.1). Lineage (GTDB taxonomy): Bacteria > Bacillota > Sulfobacillia > JAUYEG01 > JAUYEG01 > JAUYEG01. Next base: position 9,295 of record JAUYEG010000118.1, read on the forward strand.
CCACTAAAGACGAGTTCGATGCTTTCCGACTCCCAGCCGAGGGCCCGCACCAGCACGGCGGCGACCTCCGCCCGCGTGAGCGGGTCGTCGGGTCCGAAACGGCCGTCCCCGTAGCCGCGCACCAGGTCAAGCTCAGTGGCCGCCGCGATCCAGCCCCGGGCCCAATGGCCGGACAGATCGCTGTACGGTGGTGGATAGGATTGCAGCAGGTCCGCGGTGCCGCTGCCTTCGAGGCCGGCGACCGCCAGTTTCGCGAGCTGGGCCCGGGTCAGCCCGCTCTGCGGGTCAAACCGGTCTTCGCCGACGCCCGCCACCACCCCGCGGGCGGCCAGCGCGGCGATGGACGTCTCCGCCCAGTGCCCCGCCGTGTCGGCAAAGGACACCCGCGTCGACAGTGGGCCCGCCCATGCCGCGCTCGTGCCCTTTACCGCCGCAAGCGGGGATGCAAGCAGCGCGATCAGGCAGACGCAGAGCCAAAAGGCCACGGGACGCCCGCGGCGGCGAGGTGAAACAAGAGACGGCAATCTGATCAAAGACATGCCTCCGCCGGTGCGATGGTCTTCCCGTCCCGATAGCGCCAGCTACGGGCCGGGGTCACCTCCGGCCGAACAGGGGCGTGAGGTCATAATAGCGGAGAGTGTTGACCCTCGGCCCACTCCAGTCGAGGGATACGTTGCTGACTGTCACGCATGCCTGTCCGTCGTCGGATACCAGCACATCAACATTGGACCCGGCGTCAAAGCGCGCCCGCAGCTCCCCTGTGACGCTGAACAGCAGCAAGCTGTGCTCCTCGACATGTCCCGTGGCTAGAGAACGGGCCACGGCGTAGTCCACAAGGATCGCGTCCTGCTCCGGCAGGAACTTGGCCCAGCGGATGAACTGGCTTGCTTTCTCTTCGACGGGAGCAAAAGAATTCCTACACAAAATCCTGCCATCGGACGCTTCGAGGACGGCGAAGCCGCTGTCGAGCGTGATGTTGTAGGCCATCACGTGCTGCCCTGAGGGGCTGACCTCGAGGCTGTTGGAGCCGGCCGGCGGGATGATGTGGGTTGACCATACCAGTTGACCGCGATCGTCCAAGTGGAGTACCGCACTGTCGGCGCCGCCGGTGGCGGCGAACACGCCGCTCCCGTCAGCCGCCAGAACCATCGACAGGAAACCCTGGGGCACGGTCTGCTGATGCACGAGCGACCCGTCAGACCCGAGGAGCAGCGCCGAGGTCTTGTCGTACACCAGCGCCCGGCTCCCCGCAACGTCCAGCGAAGCGTCCGCGCCGACGCTGCGCAGGGTCCTTGCCTGCCCCGAGGGGATCGCCGCCACAAACAGCTCACGGCTGCCGTGGTCAACGCCATACAGACTCGAGCTCCCCTCGTCGAGACCGAGGGCGACCGATGAACGGACACTCCGCGACCACACGCGCTGCCCTTCGGCGCTGTACAGGTACGCGACGCCCGGGTTGGAGTAGGTAAACAGGGCAATGCTGAAGTAACTGCCCCCTCCCAGGCTGCTGACCCGGATCGTCCGGTAGCGGTTTTCCCGGAAGCTCCGCGACCAGACCTGCTTTCCGGCGGCATCGAAGAGCAGGGCTCCCCAGTACTCCGAGCTCGATGAACCGTAGGAACGCCCGACGACGACCCACCGGCCGTCCCCGGCCAGCGCCGCTGTAACCGGACGGTCAAACTGCTGTGACCAGAGCGGTGTCAGCTGGACCGGCGAAACCGCATCGGGCCAGATAACGTCGAGCGGGGGGACCTGCGGCGGGGAATCTCCGGCCCCAGTGCCATTTCCTGCTGAAACCAGCAAATTGCCGCACCCCATGGCGCTGCCCGCAAGCATCAAAAGCACCATCAGAGCAGCGCTGTACGATGAAACCGGACGCCGCCGACCCCACGGCAATGGATACCGGTGATTGGTGCATGCACGCTTCGGGGTGCTGCGCACCGGTGCCATCGCTGGAAGAGACCCCCTCGGAGAAAAGATACGGAGAGAGTATTAGTTTCGCCGTGTGCGCCGCGAATCCTGCGCCCCGGGGTCGACGGAATGTCGAAAACCGGATGCGAATGTGTGGGCTTCACCGTAGATCTGCGTGACGGTGCCGGCCAGGGTCTTGGAACTCATCCAGCGCCGGGCCGTCAGGACCGGGCCACGGGTGCAGCCCAGGGCATGGTATTGTTTGGCTTCACGAAATTCATTGACGGCCAGTGTGCCCCGATGTAGCGTCTTGTTGGTGGCAAGCGCGGGGGCTGCACGTTTTCGCAGGTGCAGGGCTCTCCGCGGGGGGAGTGGGCTTGCCTGACACTGGTCTGGTCGCGCCCGGCGCGGAACAGGCGAGACTGATCAGGCGCAATGTCCTGACCTGTAACACCAACGGGGTTGTGGCCGCCCTCGCCGCCAACATGGTTAACCCCTTCTTGGGCCTATTCGCGTTGCGGCTTGGGGCCAGCAACGCGCAGATCGGCCTGCTCTCGGCGCTGCCTGCCGCCTTCAGCCTGATGTGCGCAATTCCCGGCGGGCGGCTGCTCGACCGCGCGGCCCATAAGCAGCGGTTGACTTTCGTATTGGTCGTGGCGGCACGGGGGTTCTTTGTTGTTTACGCCCTGGCGCCGCTGTTCAGGGGGCCGCTCGGACCGTGGTTCCTGGTGGCGGCGTTCGGGGTGACCAACCTCCCGGGCAGTCTCGCCAACGTGGCCTTTCAGTCTCTGCTCGCGGAGGTGCTGCCCGCCCGCGGCCGGGCGACGGCGCTGGCCCAACGCGCGAGGCTTGTCTCTCTCGCAGGCATCCTGCCCCTGCTGGTCACCGGCAGATTGCTCGACCGGCTGGCCTTCCCGATCGGCTACCAGCTGGTATTCTGCGGCGCCTTTTTGGTCGGCCTGGTTGAAGCCTGGTTGATACTTGGGCTGGTCGAGCTTGACGGGCAAGGAGCCCCGGGGGCACAGGCGGCAGGGGCCGTCCGCCGCGGCGCCACGGTGGCGGAGGTCCTGGGGCACCGTGAGTTCGCCGGGTATACCTTCGCGGCCTTCATTCTGCACCTTGGGTGGAGCATGGGCGGACCGCTCTTTACGCGCTACAGGGTCTCCGTGATGGGCGCCAACGCGTCCTGGCTCAGTCTCTACGCGGTGGTGGAGTCGCTGGCAGCGATGAGCGCGGCCGTCCTCTGGGCCAGGCTCGGCGAACGCCGCGGCTACCGGCGTGTGCTGTGGTGGTCGGCGGCCGCCGTTGCCGGCAACGTCTGGACGCTGGCCCTTATCCGCGCGCTTCCGCTTGGCGTGATCACGAGCATGTGGTCCGGAATCTTCAACACCGGCACGAACCTGATGATGTTTAACACCCTGCTCGAAATCGCGCCGCCCGACCGCCGGGCCACCTACGTTGCGTACTACACCAGCGCCGCCAACCTCGCGGCCCTTTTTGGCCCAATGATCGCGGTCATGATCATGGAACGGCTGGGCATCCGTGAGGCGCTCTTCGTCGCGGGATGCATACGGGTCGCCGGTGGGCTGCTTTTCAGGCACGGATTGCTGGCTCTGCCCGCCAGACAGGCCCGCTCTGTGGTGCGGGCGGCGGGTTAGCCTCCCAGCCCGAGCCCGCGCCGCACCCATGCCGGCTAGAGAGCTGACTTCAGCAGCTCCAGCGCCCGTTCAAGCTGGGTGTCGCGGGCCTGCCCGGCAGCAGTGTCCAGAACCGCTTCGTTGAGCGCCGTCGCGGTATCCTCGTCAACGATGCCGGTCACCGGCAGTCCGAACCGCCGCTGGAGGCGCTGCACCGCCCGCACCGAGTCCATTCCGTACACACCGTCCGGCTCCTCGCGCAATTCGTCCAGATAGCACAGCACTTCCTCGAGAGCCAGCACGTCAAGGCCGACGCGCATGTGCCGGATGGGACGCCACCACAGGAGGTACGGCGCAAGGTCCTCCGGGTCCTCGGCCTCGACGACCTCGTCGGGCTCGATGCCCTGCC
>JAUYEG010000137.1 GCA_030691505.1 Bacillota bacterium
CGTCAGGATACCCGTCAACGATACCCGCGTTCTTGGCCAGCGCGATAAACCCGCTCGCCCAGGGCGTCCCGAGGACGTCGCTGAACGGCGTCGCGCCTTTCATCAGATTGGCCAGGGTCTCAGAGCCGTAGGTCGCCACGATGATGATCTTGACGGCCTCGGCCCTGGTGATCGTGGCCTCGGGCTTGATGGTCCCGTCGGGGTAGCCAGCAAGAACGCCCAGGTTGCGCAGGTACTCGACGGATTCAGCATAGCGAGTGCCCGCGACGTCCGACGGCGCCGCGCCGGCGATCCCGGCGGTGCTGAGGATCAAGGCCGCCACGAGCAGGACGACCGTGAACCTCTTAAGATATTTCATGCTTTCATATCCTCCTTTGGTAGAAGTCAGCATAACCACACTTATCCTTACTAACGGATAGAGCGACTGCTCCAGACCTCACCTCCCCCTTAGACACGTAAACTCAACCTAGCTAAAGGTGGTACCCTTTAGAAAGATTGGCTCATTAACTCGTATTTCGCTCTGCACTCGGCCCCTTCCTGCCCTGCCAGGATGCTATTTGCGAGGCAGATGTTGGTCGGTGGCGAGTGTGGGGTGTGTCGTGTGCTATGGGCCGATTGCACAGTTGTCGTGCCGCTACAGCATGTGCCAGCGATGGGTCTAACCCACATCATAGCACCAGGCTGCATTTGCGGTCAATTGATAGCTTTGTTGCCTGCATATGTTTCGGCTAGAACGAATTCGTTCCCATGACATCATCTGGATTCTCGCTGAGGGCAGTGATTCCTTCTGCCTTACGTCCACTTTGGACAACGAATTGCATCGAGACGCAAGTGCCCGGGTCACTTGGATACTGTCCCGCAGGCCTCCAGGGCCGCCCTGATCCCCCTGATCTGTGTCTCAAGCCCCATGCTTGCTTCGGGCCGGTTTTTCAGAGCCGCCTGCTCCGGCAGGCCCGGCACATGGATCAAGCCGCATGGTATGCAGCGGCCTGCCTTGGCCAGCTGGTGGAGGGCCCCGTACATGACGTGGTTGCAGAGATACGTGCCCGCGGAGTTGGAAACATGGGCCGGGACCCCCGCCGCCCGTATCGCCGCGGCCATTGCCTTGATGGGCAGCGTGCTCCAGTAGGCCACTGGCCCATCGGAGTCGATCGGGGCGTCGGTGAGCAGCGTGCCGGCGTTGTCCGCCGCCGCCGCGTCGCTGACGTTGATGCCCACCCTTTCGACGCAGATGTCCTCGCGGCCTGATTGCCCGAGGGAGACGATGAGGTCGGGGCTTTCACGCACGATCAGCTCGATCAACGCCTCGTTCGCCCGCCCCCAGACCACCGGCAGCCGTGCGGCGGCCACCTTCACGTCGCCGATCTCGGCGCCGTCCAGGGACCTGGCGATTTCCCAGCTTGGGTTGACTTTCTCTCCACCGAAAGGCTCGAAGCCGGTCAGCAGCAGCTTGCGCATCTGGTGCCCTCCCGTGCCATAGGAGATTGGACATCATTCGGGGGCTCCCGGTTCCATGTCCCGGCTAAAACCTCAACACGCCCTCGAGCACCGTCACCGCCCGGCCCCCCACCCGCACGGCGGAGGGATGTCCCTCTTCACCGTCTACCTCAACATTGATACTGCTTGGCCGGCCCAGAATATGCCCCTGTTCGAAGAGCAACGTATGCGGTCCCGGACCTGCGCAAGCGCGCCCGAGACGGTTGGCCGCCATGTACGCGCCCATGGCGCCGCTGGCGGTGCCCGTGGCCGATTCCTCGGCAATCCCCACGGCCGGCGAGAAGTCGCGGGCGTGGGCGTCGGCCTTCGGGGACTCGGTTTCGAGGGTAAAAGCGTGCACGCTGATCACCCCCAGGCGGCGCGACAGCTCGGCCAGGCGCCCGTGGTCCGGAGCGAGGGCGCGGAGCGTGGCGAGGTCGAGCACCGGCAGGATCAGGTCGGGGAGGCCTGTGGTCCATATCTCGGCCGGGGCATCCCCCACCCTATGCAAGACACATATTGAAAAAGGATTTACGTGGAGTATCGCTGCCAGCTCGGCCCGCTCGGCATCCCCCAGCCTCGCCAGCCGCCTGGGCCGGGCCTGCGCCATGAGCACGCGGTCAATGCGGCGGCCTCCCCTGCTGTACCTGACGATCACCGGCAGGTTGCCGGCGCCGGTCTCCTGGACGAGTTGGACCTCACGCCACCTGCCGGTCCCGGCAAGCTCGCGCCCCCACCCTTTCGCGCCGATCCGGCCGAGCTTGGCGAGCAGCCAGAAGGTGCCGATGGTTGCGTGGCCGCAGAGCTCCACTTCCGCCTTGGGGGTGAAGAAACGCACCCGCAGGTCGGCTTGGCCCTGCCCCGCCGGGCTGACGGGCAGCACAAAAGCCGTCTCGGAGAGCGCCATCTCGCGGGCGATCAGCTGCATCTCGGCGTCGCTCAGGCCGGCGGCGTCGGGCACCACGCCGGCGGGGTTGCCGCCAAACGGCACATCCGTGAAAGCGTCCACCTGATACACCTTGACCTTGCGGACAGCGCGGGAGGCGGGCAAGGGCATATATCGTCACCTGCCAGGAACGTCTTTATGCGGGCGAGGCGCCCAGCGGCGGCCGCCTTTTCCGACCCGGACACCTTTCACCAAGCTGGGCAGATGCTCCTTCACTCGTTTGCGGCTGGTCCGGGGCTAGACCGGCGCCATCAGGCCCTCGGTGCGGGTCTTTTCCTGCAGTTCGTAGTCAACCAGGGTCCGCTTGGCCTGGCGCTCCTGGAGAAACTTGATCGCCACCTGTGGGAAGATGGCCACGGACAGCACGTCCTCCGGCTGCTCCATGTAGGGGGCGGCCTGCCGCGCGGCCTCGGGCAGCCCGGGCTCGAGCACGTCGCCGGGCCTGGCCGTGACGACGGGCTCGTCGCCGATGATCTTACGGCGCAGTTCCTCGTTGACCTGTCCCGGCGGCTGTCCGTAGAGGCCGCGGAGGTAGTTCTTGACCTCGCTCGTGACCATCTTGTACCGCTCGCCCATGACCACGTTGAGCACCGCCTGGGTGCCGACGATCTGGCTGGTCGGCGTGACCAGCGGCGGGTAGCCGAGGTCCTCGCGGACGCGCGGCACCTCGTCGAGCACCTGTTCGAGCTTATCGCCGGCGTTTTGCTGCGCCAGCTGGCTGACAAAGTTGGACATCATCCCGCCGGGGATCTGCCAAATGAGCACTCCGGCCTCGATCATCGTCCCCACATCAAATGCCGCGTACTTCTTGCGGACCTCCTTGAAGTAGTCCGCGACCCCTTTGAGCTTGCGCAGGTCGAGTCCGGTGCTGCAGGCCATCTCGCTGAGCGTCGCGACCATGGTCTCGGTGGCGGGGTGCGCCGTGCCGAGGGCAAACGCCGAGCTGACGCAGTCGAGCACGTCGGCCCCGGCTTCGACCGACTTGAGGTAGGTCATCGCGGCCATGCCGCTCGTGTAGTGGCAGTGGACCTGGATGGGCAGGTCGAGCTCGGCCTTGATGCGCCGCACGATCTCGTATGCCGCGACCGGGCTCAGAATCCCGGCCATGTCCTTGATGCAGATCGAGTCGGCGTCCATCGCCGCGAGCGTCTTGGCGGTCCGCACGTAGTAGTCCACATCGTGGACCGGCGAGGTCGTGTAGCTGATCGTCGCCTGGACGTGCGCGCCCTCCGCCTTGGAGATCTCCATCGCCTTGGCCATGTTGCGCTCGTCGTTGAGGGCGTCGAAGATGCGCATGATGTCGATGCCGTTGCCCACGGCCCGTTTGACAAACTCGGTGACCACGTCGTCGGGGTAGTTCTTGTAGCCGACCAGGTTTTGCCCGCGCAGGAGCATCTGCAGCTTGGTGCGGACAAAACGCTGGCGCAGCTCCCGCAGGCGCACCCACGGATCCTCGTTCAGAAAGCGCAGGCAGGTGTCGAAAGTGGCCCCGCCCCAGACCTCCAGCGAGTGATAGCCGACCTCATCCATGGCCTCGGCGATGGGCAGCATGTCCTCGACCTTCATCCGCGTTGCAAACAGCGATTGATGCCCGTCGCGCAGGGTCAGGTCCGTGATTCCGACGCGCGCGGGCATCTTGGGCTCGTTTGTTGGCACCTTGCACCATCCTCCGAACGATATTGCGGCCGCACCCGCCCCGCGGCGCATACGGCGCTGAAATCGCGGACGGGCCGGGCCAATGCCGTACGGGCCAGACTTCTTGTCCTAAGCCCCGGTTACCTGCCGGAGATTCGCCCTGCACCCGCCGGCCCGCCTGTCACGGCCCTTAGAGCGGCACAAAGGGCGAAAACCCGTCGGGGAAGAGCGGTGCCAGCAGCCACCCCAGCCCTCCCAGGGCCAGACCCGCCGCAGCCAGGGCCAGCGGCAGCGCCAGTCCGAGCGCGACAGCAAGGGCCGCGCGGCGGCCGCTTAGCCCCCCCGCCTCGCGCGCCGCGGCATGCAGTCCGGTCAGGACCGCGGCCCACACCGCAAGCCGTGCATAGCGCCAAAGCCATGCGGCCCCGGCGAGCCGGGCGAGCGCAGCCGCCGCAAGCAGATACACCCGCGGCGCGGCGGCGCAGGCCGTAACCGCCAGGAAGTCGGCCCCCGGCCGACGCGAGCCGGCCTCTGCTCGATCCGGGGCCGCAAGGCGGGAGGCGGCGAGCCCGAGCAGAGCCGCGGCCACGGCCCAGACCGCCAGATCGAGCAACAGGCGCCCCGCCACGGCGGCCGCTGTGGCTGCGGGACGGGACAGGCCGCGGCCCGACGTCACCCAGACGGCAAGCGAACTCCCGAGGCTGCCGGCGGCAAGCAGGGCCGCCGCGGGCCGCACGGGCATGGGCACCGGCTCCGCGGCAAGCCGCCGGATAGACTGCAGCGGGGCGACCAGCGCCTCAAGCAGCAAATCAATCATTGGCCGCACAACGCGCCGCCCTCCGCACGACCGCACGACCGCCGCTAACGCGTGTACTCCAGGACGAGCACCTTGGGCCTGTCGCCGCTCCGCTCCAGGGCCTTGACCTCCGCGGCGTCCAGCGTCACGGATGGCTGGCCGGTAAATTCGATGTCGGCGCGCCCCATCAGCTGCGTGAAGTCCGTAACCGGACTGAGCGGGAAAGACAGCACGTCGGTCTTGTAGTGCATCGGCACGACCACCCTGGGCCGCATCTGCCGGACCAGGTCCGCGGCGCCGCCGGCGGTGATGGTGTACGTCCCGCCGGTCGGCACCAGCAGCACATCCACCTCGCCGATCGACTCGCGCTGCTGGGGCGTCAGCTGGTGGCCGAGATCCCCGAGGTGGCAGATGCGCACCGTCTCGCCTGCCCCCGGCAGGTCAAAGCAGTAGGCGGTGTTGTGCCCACGCTTTGCCCCGCCCTGCTCGTCGTGCGCCGTGGGCACCCCGACCGCGTTGACCGTGCCGAGCTCGAAGTGGCCGGGGCCCTTGATCACTTCCGGCGACCCGGGAACGTTGGCCACGCTGTTGTGATCAAAATGGTCGTGGCTGACTGTCACATAGTCGGCGTCCTCAAGCGGGAGCTTGTAGCCGACCTCGGCATTGTAGGGATCGGTGAGGATGCGGGTGCCGTCGTCGGCGGTGATCAGAAAACAGGCGTGACCGAGCCATTTGAGTTTCATCTTGGGATATCCTCCTTCACGTGTTGGTCAGGCCAGCCCGCGCCGCACGACCTCCTGGGCGATGAACGACGCCACCTCCGGCGGCAGCGTGCCGGGCCCGAACCCGGCGTCGTAACCCAGCTCAACGGCCAGTTCGTGCGAAACGCGCGGGCCGCCGCAGACCAGAACGACCTCGTCGCGAAAACCCTCCGCCTCTAGCATCTCCACCAGTTGGGTTAAGTTCGGAATATGGATCTCCTTCTCCGTAACCACCTGGGACACGAGGATGGCGTCGGCCTCCAGGTCGATCGCCCTCGCGACCAGGGTCTCGTTGGCCACCTGGCTGCCGAGATTGGCCGCCTCGATCTCGGGGTACCCCTCGAGCCCATGTTGGCCGGCATAGCCCTTGATGTTCATGATCGCGTCCAGGCCGATCGTGTGGGCGTCCGTGCCCGTGCACGCTCCGACCACAACCAGCTTGCGGCCGATCCGCCGCCGCACGTATTCGTTTAGCTCGTCAAACCCCATGACCTTGAAACGCGGCCGGGGGACATCGACCTGTGTCGCATCCACGCTGTGCGTGGTGCGCCCGTAGATCACAAAGAAGGAGAAACTGCCGCCAAGGTCGCGCTGCGCCACAACCTTGACCCCGTCGAGGCCCATCTTGCGCGCGAGCTGGCGGGCCGCCTCGCCCGCCGCCGGCCCCGCCGCGAGCGGCAGGGTAAAGGAAATCTGCACCGCGCCGTCGTCCCACTGGTCGCCGTAGGGGCGCACCCTGGTAAGGTCAACCGTGCGCGCGCCCGGCTGGACCTTGCCTTCGCTCCTAACCGCCTCGCTCACGGCCGCGCACCTCCTTGGGCCGCGCCGGACCGGCCGGCATGGTTGGTGGCCAGCATGACGTCCATCAGCGGGTTAAAGTAGTCCGGAGCTCGCTCGACCACACCCTCGAGCCCCTTGCCGCCGTCCCGCGACCGCCGGATGCCGGCGAACATGCCCTCCTCGATCGCCCGCATCAGGCCGGCCCGGGCAACGTGCTCGAGCATTTCGACCGCGCCGTCCAGGACCTCCGCCGCCCGGGCCGCGACCTTGCCGCCCGGCCGGACGTCAAGCTCATCCCCCAGCCCTCCCGCGGTCGTCATGACGTACCGCGCGCCCTCCAGCGCCAGGAAGCGATCCTGCATAAACGGGGTGTGGATGGCCTCGGTGAGCATGCCCAGCAGGATGACGTCCTGCCCGGTGACCACTCCGACCAGGTCGTGCAGCGCGTCGATGGCGTAGCTCTGAAAAATGTCGCCGTTCTTGTGGCGGGTCTGGGGCATGTACTTGAGGGTGCACCCGGGGAAGACCGCCCGCGTCAGAGCGGCCTGGGCGAGGTCCAAAAGCAGGCCGCCGGGCTGGGCCGGGTCCATCGCGAAGACGTGGCCGAGGCCGATCTGCCAGTCCTCCAGCCCGCAGCGCACGGCAAACTGCTCGTTTATAAACTGGGAGGCCATCACCGTGTGGCCGTGGCGCACGGGGTCGGCGGTGGTCATGTAGTTGTCCTCGCCGGTGTTGATCACGATTCCGGCATAGGCGTTGATGACGCGGGAAAAGAACTGGTCGATGAACGTCCGCTTCATGTTGATGTCCCGGAACAGGACGCCGTACATCGCGTCGTTGAGCATCACGTCCAGCCGTTCCAGGGCCCCCATCGCGGCTATCTCGGGCATGCAAAGGCCCGAGCAGTAGTTGACGAGGCGCACATAGCGCCCGATTTCCCGGCTGACCTCGTCGAGGGCCGCGCGCATGATCCGGAAGTGCTCCTGCGTGGCGTACGTGCCGCCAAAACCGCCGCTGACCTGGCCGTACGGCACGTAGTCGAGCAGGCTCTGCCCGGTGCTGCGGATGACCGCGATGATGTCGGCGCCCTGCCTTGCCGCCGCCTGAGCCTGCACGGTGTCCTCGTGGATGTTGCCCGTGGCCACGATGACGTAGAGCAGCGGCGGCGGGCCCGGCGGCAACTGGCGCAGCAGCGTCTCACGCTCCGCGCGGCGCTCCCGCACGTGCTTCGCGGCCGCCGCGGCGAGGTGCGCGGCCAATTGGCGGGCCTGGGCGTCACGGCGGGCGGGCACCTTGCCCAGGTCGATCGCCCGGCGCGAGACGGCCTCGGCGACCTCCTGGGCACTTAGATCGTGGTAATCCATCGCGCGTGCGATGGAAAGAGCGACGCCGCAGCCGAGCTGGCCCGCGGCGCGGACGTTTTCAGTCACAATGTTGGGCAAGGGGACCCCGTCCCCGTCCACCCCGTCAATGCCGAAAAAACGTGCCACCGTGCGTTCAATGCTCACCGTCGTGTGGCGGCCGATGAACTCCTGTACTTCCCCGGTCACGAGCTCCGCGGCGTGGCGCGCCCTCCGCACCTTTTGCCCGTCGACCTCGATCCTGAGCGACATGTCAATCCCCCTCTCCGTCCCGCGCGTCCCCGCATCCCGCGGAGACCGAGCCGGCCGGAGAGGCCTGTAAGGTAAGTGCCGGGTAACTAGCTGAGACCCAACTTGACCTGCATCTCGCCAGGCTCACTGATACCCTTGGCAGCGTCTCCCGCGGCGGCCCCTTCGCCGCCGCGGCGGCCTGTTGTCCGGCGCGGCTCCGTGTTGACCGAGCGTTTGAGGACTACGTCGAAGACCGGCAACGGAGCCGCCAGGGCGCCCACTTTGGCCAGGAACTCGTCCGGCTCGTAGGAGCCCCCCAGCGGGGAGAAAGGATTGACCGTCGCCGCCAGCAGCCTGATTGGGGAAATCACGCGCAACTGCCCGCCAAGACGCGCGAAATCGCGCCAGGCGCGGGCGTTCGCGAACACCCTGGTGCCGTCGGCGAGGACTACCTGCACCCGTTTCACCACCTCCGCCCGCTTCATCAGGTCGCGCAACACGCTTCCGGGCAAGGAACCCCCCAAGACCACGTACTTCGTATCCGGCTCGACCGCCTGAGCGATGTATTCGCCCTGCTCCAGGGCGGTGCGGATCGGCAGTACCGTGACCCGCCCGTCCGCGCCGATAAGGCCGATCTTGTGCTCCGCGACGAGCCCCGCGGCCAGGGAGGCGTGCGGCTCCTCGCGTACCCGGCGCAGCCTGAAAAGCTCAACCGCGAGCCGGGTGCGGTTCAGCGTTTCGTCCATCGACGGGCTGACCGCGGCCCCTGTCGCCAGGATCGTGCCCTGGGTCACCGCCGGCGCGGCCGATGCGACCCGGTCGAACGCCCCGTCCACCAGCACCAGCTCGGCCCCGAAATTGTGCATCAAGGCCACGACGTCGCGCGTCTGCCTGATCGTGTCCGGCCCCACGAGTTGCACGGCCCCGGCGCGGACGACCATGTAAATGACAACCGGGCCCAGGCGCGTGATGTACTCCGTGCCTTTCACAACCTGGAGGCCCGCCGTGCCCTGGCCGGCAACCTCCTCGGCGGTGGCGATGAGCGTGCCCTCGGGCGCGAAAATCGCCGGCTTGGGCAGGCGCGTCAGGATGTCGACGCGTTCCCCGTCACGGCCGGTGGATGTGAGCCCGAGGGACAAGTCCGCCCCGTCCGCCAGGCTGATCAGGTGATTCAGGGTCGTTGTCTTGCCAACGTTCTTGGCCATGCCGACAACCGAAACGGTGCGCAGCTTGTCCTTGGTTACAAGGTCAAGCAGGCTCATCTGTGCTTGGCCACCTCTTATCCCTGTGGGATTGGTAGTCGCGGGACGTCCGCCGGCCTACCGGCCGGGCCCAGTTTTGCGCCGCGCTCTGGCCAGCCCTTGCGGCTCGAGGCTCTGGAATTGCCCGGAGTAGAGCTCCCCAAGCCCGGTGCCCAGGTCCTCATGTCGCGTGCCGCAGAGGGGACAAACACCTCCGTCCGCATCGTCGCTTGCGCCGCCGTCCGCCGCCGGACGCGGGCGGGGCTCCCGGTAGACCGAGATCACGCCTTCGTAGTTGCGCAGGACGACCTCCTGCTCACCCATGGATATCAGGTAGCTGGGCCCGACGGGGATCTTGCCGCCCCCGCCGGGCGCGTCGATGACGTAGGTCGGCACCCCCAGGCCCGTGGTGTGGCCCCGCAGCAGCTCGATTATCTTGATCCCGGTGGCCACCGGCGTGCGGAAGTGGGCGATGCCGCGCGTCGGGTCGCACTGATATATGTAGTACGGCCGCACGCGGATGCGCAGCAGGCCCTGCACGAGACGGCGCATGACCAGCGGACAGTCGTTGACCCCGCGGAGCAGCACCGTCTGGTTGCCGAGCGGCACCCCCGCGTCAGCCAGCCGGGCGCAGGCGGCCTCGCTCTCGGGGGTTATCTCCCGCGGATGGTTGAAATGGGTGTTGAGCCACACGGGATGAAAGCGCTTGATCAGCGCGCACAGCTCGGGCGTGATTCGCTGCGGCAGGACGACCGGCGCGCGGGTGCCCAGGCGGATGATTTCCACGTGCGGGATGGCGCGCAGTTGGCTAAATAGATACTCAAGGGTCTCGTCCGGCACGAGCAGGGCATCGCCGCCGGAAAGCAATACGTCGCGCACCGCCGGCGTCCGCCGGATGTAGTCGAGGCATGCGTCGAGCTCGGCCCGCGGGCGGGCGTGATCCGCATGGCCCGCAAGGCGGCGGCGCGTGCAGTGGCGGCAGTACATGGCGCACTGGTCGGTGATGATAAACAGCACCCGGTCCGGGTAGCGGTGCGTGAGGCCGGGCGCCGGCGAATCCACGTCCTCGTGCAGGGGGTCGCTGCCCATGTCCGACGGGTCGGCCAGCAGTTCGTCGGCGGTCGGCACGGCCTGACGGCGGATGGGGCAGTGCGGGTCGGCGGGGTCGATCAGCGAGGCCAGGTAGGGCGTAATCGCCATCCGGAACGTGCCGAGGCAGCGACGGACGCCGTCCTCGGCCGCCTGATCGAGCGGCAGTACGCGGGCCAGTCCCTCCAGGGTGGTAATCCGGTTGCGCACCTGCCAGCGCCAATCGGCCCAGTCGGCCGGCGCCGTACCGGCAAACGGGCCGGCCTGCGGCCCGCCGCCGCCCACTGCCGGACCACGGCACTGCCGATCGGCCATCGCCATGCCTCCTTGTATGTTGCTACGATAGGAACTGGGCCTCGAAGACCCGGCGCAATACCGCGCTTTCCCGCAAGCAGTTCAAGGCGACGGCGGCGTGTCCCTTCGCGTAGCCGTTGCCCACAATCATGTTGACGTCGCGTCCGATGCCCTCCGCCCCGAGCGCGGCGGCGGTAAAGCTGGTCGCCATGCTAAAAAAGTATATCGTCCCGCCCTCGCGGGTAGCCAGGATGGACGCCATCTCGGTCCCCGGCACGTTTACGCAGTTGATGGTGACGTCCGCGAGCCGCCCGCCGGTTGCCTCGCTGACCATCTCCATGACCTCGAGCGGGCGCTGCGCGCTGCCCGCCAGCACCAGGTCGGCAAAGCCGCTCGCCCTGGCCCTGGCGCAGCTCGCCTCGCTGTGGCCGAGCCCGATGACCCGGCCGGTGACCCCTGCGCGGCGGCGGGCCTCGTACATGCACAGCATCCCGGATTTGCCGCCCGCGCCGATGACCAAGACGGTATCGCCGGGCCGTACCAGCCGCGCGGTCTGGGCCGGCGCTCCGGCGACGTCGAGGACGGCCAGAGCGAGGCGTTCGGGGATGTCCGGCGGCAAAACGGCGTAGATGCCGCTGGCGAAAAGCACGGCCGTGCCGCGCACGTCCACCTGATCCGTGTCCTCGTTGACCTTGAGGACTTCCTCCAGGTGGAGGGGCGTAAGCGACAGCGAGACGAGCGTGACGACCCTGTCCCCCGGCCTGGTGCGGCCATAGTCGGGGTGAGCCGGTCCGACTTCGAGGACCTCGCCGATCAGCACCCCGCCTGATCCCGTAACGGGGTTGTGCATCTTGCCCCGCTTGGCGACGGTCTCCTCGATCTGGCGGGCGACCTTGGCGGCGTCGCCGCCGGCCGCCTCCTCCATCTGCGTGAAGCTGGCGGCGTCGATGTTGAGGGTCTCGACACCGATAAGAATCTCATTGTCATAGGCCCGCGCAATGTTGTCGAGCTTCCAGGCCGGTTGCGGCAGGCTCCCCACCGGTTCGAGCGAACGGTGCGTGCCGTAGGGGCATGCCGCGAGAGAACGTGCTGACAAGCAACTAACCTCCCTGGCCCGCCAAAGGCTGAAGCCCAGCCGAGTATAACATGGCCTGCAGACGGCGGGCAGACTAGGCAGGGCGCATGGACCAGGTCTGCATGCGTTCGAGTTGTGAGGAAAGTTGTATGTGTCAATGCAACTCTTACGGATGTCCCTTGTACACTTATTGACGCACCCAGGGCACAAAGCCTATACTTGCCTCGTCGGTAGGAGGTGGCCGCGGTGAAGCTTCACGGTCCGGACGAGCCGGTGTACACGATCGGCGTCGTTGCCAGGCTGCTCGGCGTCAGCGCGCAGACTCTTCGCCTGTTCGAACGCGAGGGGCTTGTCGAGCCGGCACGGACGGAGGCCAATATCCGGCTGTACTCCCAAAACGAGCTCATCCACCTCCGGCGCGTGTGCGAGTTGGTGCGGGTGGAGGGTGTCAACATCGCCGGGGTCCGCACCGTGCTGCGCATCGAGCGCCGGTACGAGCAAATCCTGGGGCCATCCGCCGAGGAGGAGTACAGGCCTGCCGGCGGCGAGGCACAGGGCAGGTCAGGCGACGGCGGAGGAGCCGGGGGTAAACCCGGCGGCGGTCGAGACGGCGGCGGCGATGCCGGCCGCGCTCGTTTTCCGCGCTAAACAACGCCCGCCAGAGACCAGCAGGGGTCAGGGGAATGATTGCCGGCCGGGGCCGGTCAGGAAAGGAGCACGACGTCAATGCCCAAGGTTGTCGGGATCGACCTGGGAACCACAAACTCGGTTATCGCGGTCATGGAGGCTGGTAAGCCAAATGTGATCGTCAACGCCGAAGGCAATAGACTTACGCCATCGGTGGTGGGTTTCAGCAAGACGGGTGAGCGGCTGGTCGGGCAGCTCGCGCGGCGCCAGTCCGTGCTCAACCCGGAAAACACGGTGTTCTCCATCAAACGGTTCATGGGCCGGCGCTACGACGAGGTGGAGGGCGAGCGCAAGCGCGTCCCCTACAACGTGCGGCGCGGCGGAGGCGGCGAGGCCAGGGTCAACGTCCCGCTCACGGGCAAGGACTTCTCGCCCGAAGAGATCTCGGCCATGATCCTTCAGAAGATGAAGACCGACGCGGAGAAGTATCTCGGCGAAACGGTAACCAAGGCGGTCATCACGGTGCCCGCCTACTTCAACGACTCACAACGTCAGGCTACCCGGGACGCCGGGCGCATCGCCGGCCTTGAGGTGCTCCGCATCATCAACGAGCCGACGGCGGCGGCGCTGGCCTACGGGCTCGATAAGAAGACCAACGAGACCATCCTGGTCTGGGACCTCGGGGGCGGGACATTCGACGTCTCCGTGCTCGACGTGGGCGACGGCGTGTTCGAGGTCAAATCCACGGCGGGCGATACGCATCTTGGCGGCGATGATTACGACGAACGGATCGTCAACCACGTCGCGGCGGAGTTCCAGCGCAGCGCGGGTATCGACCTGCGCACGGACCGGCAGGCCCTTCAGCGCCTGATCGAGGCGGCGGAAAAGGCCAAGACCGAGCTGTCGCAGGTCACGGAAACCAACATCAGCCTGCCGTTCATCACGGCGGACCAGAACGGCCCCAAGCACCTGGAAAGCAAGCTGACGCGGGCCAAGTTCGAGGAGCTGACCGCGGACCTCACGGAGCGGACGACGGGTCCTTTCCACCAGGCGCTCCGGGACGCAAAGCTCGGCCCGGAGGATCTTGACGAAATCATCCTGGTCGGCGGCGCGACGCGCATGCCGGTTATCCAGGAGCTGGTCAAGCGGCTGACGCGCAAGGAGCCGCACCGCGGGGTCAACCCGGACGAGGTCGTGGCCGTCGGAGCGGCGATCCAGGCGGGCGTGCTGGCCGGTGAGGTCAAAGACGTGGTCCTGCTCGACGTAACCCCGCTCAGCCTGGGCATCGAGACTCTGGGCGGCGTCATGACGAGGCTGATCGACCGCAACACGACGATCCCGACGCGCAAGAGCCAGACCTTCACCACCGCGGCAGACGGGCAGACATCCGTCGAGATCCACGTGCTTCAGGGCGAGCGCGATATCGCTGCGGGCAACCGTACCCTCGGTCGTTTCCACCTTCAGGGGATCCCGCCGGCGCCGCGCGGCATCCCGCAGATCGAAGTGACGTTTGACATCGATGCCAACGGCATCGTCAACGTATCCGCCAAGGACATGGGCACGGGCAAGGAGCAGCGCATCACCATCACAGCCTCCACGCAGCTAAACAAGGACGAGGTCGAGAAGCTGGTGCGCGAGGCTGAGCGCCACGCGTCCGAGGACCGCGCGCAGCGCGACAAGGTCGAGGCCCGCAACATGGCCGATTCGGTCGTGTACCGCACCGAGAAGATGCTCAAGGACATCGGCGACAAGGTCTCCGCCGGCGCCCGCGAAAAGGTCGAGTCCGCTCTGGGCCGTCTCAAGGAGGCCATCAAGGGCCAAGACGTCGAGCGCATCAAGCAGGCGACCGAGGAGGTCAACCAGTCTGCGTACCCGCTGTCCGAAGAGCTGTACCGGCAGACGGCGGGCGCCGCGCCGGGTGCGCCGGGCGCGCCGGGCGGCCCCGGGCCGCAAGGCGGCGAGCACAGGCAGCCCGCAGACGATGACGTGATCGATGCCGAGTTCAAGGCCACCGACGAAAAGGACCGCGGGCCACGGGGCGGTGTCATCTAATGCCCGGCCCAGGGGACCATCGCGATCGGGACCCGCAGACCGCGGCGGCTGGCGGGCCCGAACAAGGTGCCGGTAACGAGGCCGAGGCAGCGGGGGAAACAGGGGCGGCGGGCGCCGCCGCCCCCGCGCCCGCGGCCCAGGTTGACGACTGGCGCGCCCAGGCCGAGGACAACTACAACCGCTTCTTGCGCGCCAGGGCTGACTATGACAACCTCGCGCGCCGCACCGAGCGCGAGGTCCACCGGCTTGTGCGGCTGGGCAAAAAGGACCTTCTCATGCGGCTGCTCGAGCTCGCGGACAACATGGACCGCGCGCTGGCCGGCTGGCGGCAGGCGCTGGCTGGCGTTGAGGGCATCGATCCCGACTCCCTCACCGGCGGCGTGGCCATGATCGCCCGGCAGCTGCAGGCTGTGCTGGCCGCGGAAGGCGTTGTGCCTGTGGAGGCGGTGGGCAAGCCGTTCGACCCCGCTCTGCATGAGGCTGTTGCTGTGTGGGAGTCGGCGGACGTCACCGCGGAGACAGTGACCGACGAGTTGCGCAAGGGGTACACCCAGGGCGGCGAGGTGCTGCGCCCGGCGCAGGTGCGGGTGGCCAGACCCCGGTCGTAAGACACGCGGAGCCACGCCGTCGCGACTAATCCACGTTGGCGGTTTGTGGCGCCTTAACTGGCCTATTTGGTGTGTCATTGCGCGGCCTCTGGGCGTGGAGGGCTGGAGATCAAGGACTACTATGCGGTCCTCGGGGTTGCCAGCGCCGCTGGGCTCGAGGAGATCAAACGGCGGTACCGTCACCTCGCCAAACAGGCCCACCCCGATGTCGCCCAGGCGGGCGGGGGCGACTCGGCGTGGTTCCTGGACCTGCAGGAGGCTTACGGGGTACTCAGCGACCCCGCCGCCCGTGATCGCTACGACCGCGCACGCCTCCGGCTTGTCGGCGGACTGGCGGGCGGGCTTGCGGCCGCCCCGGCCGAGGCGCGTGAGCAGGCGCCGGCAGGCGTGGGGTCAGTCTTGAGCCGCTTCGTCCGGGACTTCCTTGGCGACACGTGGGCCCCGGGCGATCCGCCGGCGCCATCCGCACGGACGGCTTTTTCACCGCCAGACTGGCGAGCGGACACGGCGGGCCGGGCTGCTTTCGCCCGGCGCGGGCCGACCAGACGTGAACGAGCCGACGGCTTCGGCCAGGACCAGCCGGCTCGGGTGCTGCTTGACCTCGCTGAGGCCTTTACCGGCAAGGATATTGCGTTTGAGGGCGTTAGAGTGCGCATTCCCCCTGGAGCCAGGCAAGACTCCGTGATGCGCATCCCCTGGGCAGGCGCAGGACAGCCGTACCGCTTCGTCCGCATCGAGTTTCGACCGGATGCGCGGTACCGGCTGGCAGGCGACGATCTGCACGTGGATGTGGCTGTTGATCCGGCTCTGGCCGAGGCCGGCGGTGAACTGCCCCTTACTACCCCCGCGGGGCGGCTGACGATGACGTTGCCGCGAGGCATTGCCAACGGCCAGGTGCTGCGGCTGCGCGGGCGTGGATTGCCGCCGACGGCATGGCGCAGGGCGGGCGATTTGCTCGTGAGGGTCGTCCGGTCGGGCAGCCGGGACCACGTGCGGGGGTAGTTACGCCAGGTGAACGCCCCGGGCCGGCAACGTTCACCAGGGGCAAACGCGGCGGCGGACGCGTCCGCCGTTTAAGGAGGGTTGTCCATGCGTCTTGACCGTTTCACCGTCAAGTCCCAAGAGGCTCTGCAGGCGGCGCAGGCAGCGGCGGCGGAGCGCGGCCATCAGGCCGTTGGACCCGAACACGTCCTGACGGCGTTGCTCGCCGACCCCGACAACGTGGTGCCGGCTATCGCCGAAAAGCTCGGTCCCAAGACCGGGAAGACCGGCGGCCTGGGGGCGCACGTCCGGCAGCGGCTGGAGGCGATTCCGCGCGTGTACGGCGCCGCCGCCGGCGGGGAGTACCTTAGCCCCGAGCTCGGACGGATACTCCAGTTCGCCCAGGAGGAGGCCGACCGGCTCAAGGACGACTACGTCAGCACGGAGCATATTTTGCTTGGCATGGCCGACCCGGGGACCGACTTCGGGCGGTGGTTTGCGTCGCTCGGCGTCACGCGCGACGAGATCTACCGGCTGCTCGCCGAGGTCCGGGGACGGCAGCGGGTCACCGACCAGAGCCCGGAGACGACATACCAGGCCCTTGAGCGGTACGGGCGCGACCTTACCGCGCTGGCGCGGCAGGGCAAGCTCGACCCGGTGATCGGCCGCGACGACGAGATCCGGCGCGTGATGCAGGTCCTGTCACGGCGAACAAAAAACAACCCGGTCCTCATCGGCGAGCCGGGCGTGGGCAAGACCGCCGTCGTCGAGGGGCTGGCGCAAAGGATTGTCGCCGGCGACGTTCCGGAGAGCCTCAAGGGCAAGCGGCTGATCGCCCTGGATATCGGAGCCCTCGTGGCGGGCAGCAAGTTTCGGGGCGAATTCGAGCAGCGCCTGAAAGCGGTGCTCAAGGAGGTCGAGTCGGGCGCGGGACAGATCGTCCTGTTTATAGACGAGTTGCATACCCTCGTCGGCGCCGGGGCGGCCGAGGGCTCGGTGGACGCCTCCAACATGCTCAAGCCGGCCCTCGCTCGCGGTGAGTTGCGCGCCGTCGGCGCCACCACTCTCTCCGAATACCGCAAGCACGTCGAGAAGGATGCCGCCCTTGAGCGGCGGTTTCAGCCGGTGCTGGTTGACGAGCCGGACGTCGAGGAGACCGTGGCGATCCTGCGCGGCCTCAAGGAACGCTACGAGGTCCACCACGGCGTGAGGATCAGGGACGCGGCGCTCATCGCCGCGGCGACCCTTTCGCACCGCTACATCAGCGACCGCTTTCTGCCCGACAAGGCCGTGGACCTCATGGACGAGGCGGCGGCACGGCTGCGCATGGACATGGACAGCATGCCGGGGCCGATTGACGAGCTGGAGCGCCGGATAATCCAGCTCGAGATCGAGAAGCGCGCGCTGGCCAAGGAGGAAGACCGTTCGGCGCGCGAACGCCTGCAGCGGCTGGAGGACGAGCTCCGGGGGCTCAAGGCACGCTCGGCCGAGCTCAAGTCCCGCTGGGTCGCGGAGCGCGAGGCGATCACACGCATCCGCGCGATCAAGGAACGGGTCGAGGCCGCGCGCGCCGCGGAGGCCGCGGCCGAACGCCGCGGGGACCTGGCTCAGGCCGCCGAGCTGCGCTACGGGGTGCTCCCCGGCCTTGAACGCGAGCAGGAGGCTGTAGGCGCCGAGTTGGGCAGGATTCAGGCCGGACAGCGGATGATGCGGGAAGAGGTCGATGAGGAGGACATCGCCGAGATCGTGGCCCGATGGACGGGTATTCCGGTATCGCGGCTGCTGGAGGGCGAGATCGCCAAGCTGGTCAAGATGGAGGACACCCTGCGCCGGCGCGTGGTCGGTCAGGATGAAGCAGTTGGAGTGGTATCCAACGCCGTGCGCCGCGCGCGCTCGGGGCTCGGCGACCCCAACCGGCCGATCGGCTCATTTCTCTTCCTGGGGCCGACGGGGGTGGGCAAGACCGAGCTGGCCCGCGCCTTGGCCGAGTTCCTGTTTGACGACGAGCGGGCCATGATCCGTCTCGACATGTCCGAGTACCAGGAGCGGCACACCGTGGCCCGGCTGATCGGCGCCCCGCCCGGGTACGTGGGCTATGAGGAAGGCGGGCAGCTGACCGAGGCCGTGCGCCGCCGCCCCTACTCCGTGGTCCTTTTCGATGAAATCGAAAAGGCTCACCCTGAGGTCTTCAACACCCTGCTCCAACTGCTCGATGACGGCCGGCTGACCGACGGGCACGGACGCACGGTGGATTTCAAAAACACCGTCGTCATCATGACCTCCAACCTCGGCAGCCAGTTGATCACGGAGTACGCCGGACGCGAGCCGCAAAAGGTGCGCGCCCTCGTGCTTGAGGCCGTGCGGACCCATTTCCGCCCGGAGTTTCTCAATCGCATCGACGAAATCGTGGTGTTTGGCGCCCTCGGCCCCGAGCAACTGCGTCAGATCGTGCTGATCCAGCTCGACGTGCTCAAGCGGCGGCTGGCGGACCGCAAGATGACGGTCGAGGTCACGCCGGTTGCGCAGGCTTACCTGGCCGAAGCCGGCCACGACCCCGCCTACGGGGCCCGCCCCCTAAAACGGCTGATCCAGCGGGAAATCGAGAACCCGCTCGCGCTCAAGATGCTTCAAGGGGAGTTCGCCGAGGGGCAAGACGTGATCGTGGACCGCGCCCCCGCAGGCCAGGAGGGGTTAGCCCTGAGGGCCGGCCGGGCCCGCCCTGCCTAGCCGCCCTGCAATTCGTCAGACAGGCATAATTCCACCTCCCAGCGCCACAACTATGACGACGCTGGAAGCCTCCGCGGCGCGCCGGCACATCCGGCGCGTTTATCAGACGGCAGGCCCGGCAGCTCGTATGACCCTGGGAGGAACGTCGATTGACCGGACCACAGGTCGTCTATTGCTGTGCTGTCGTGGTATACCTGATTTTCTTTGTGCTATTCGCGCGTTTCTTCGTATGGAAGTACCTGGCCGACCGCGACTACTGGGGGCGCAGGCCTGTGCTGACGGCCCACGCGCTGCAGAGCCTCGCGCACCAACAGGGCCGCGACCTTCCGCGTTTCAGCGTTCTCGTCCCGGCCCGCAACGAGGCTGCGGTGATTGAGAAGACCGTTGAGCATCTGACTCGCATGGACTACCCCAAAACACACTACGAGGTCGTCGTCGCGACCGACCAAAAGGAAGTCATCGAGGCTGCCAGAACCCGCCCCGCTGCCGTGGCCGAGGTTGAGAGCCTGCTGAGGCAGCGGCTCGACCCGGACGCCGCCGCGGGCCGGCCCGCCCCGGCTCGCCCGCTCGGCCCGGAGGCGGCCAGGCTGCTGACGCACCTTCTTGCCGAGCAGGCCCTCCGCGAGTACAACAGCGGCCGGAGCCGCTACCCGGTGCTCGTCGTCCCGTCCGGTCTGGCCTGGGTCCCGCATGCTAAGCGGCCCGGCCTGCTCCGCGACATCGCCGCCCTGCTCATCGCTGGCCGCGGCCGGCTGACCGAGCGCCAGCTCTGCTGCGTCGTCGAGCGCACCGTGCCGGCCCGTCCGGCCGAGCAACTCCGGCGCGAGGGCCCGGCTCTCGTGGGTCTGGCCATCCCGGTGCTCGCGGCATTCCATGACCTCTCCGGCAACGGCGGCAGGCGCATGGTCCCGAACATGCTGCGCCGGGCGGCCCGCGCCAAGCACCGCGCAACAGCGCAAATCCTCGTCTCGCTCGTCCGCCTGCTCAGCGCCACAATGGTGGATTCGCTGGCCCGTCAGAGCCCGGCCGACCTGCGGTCGCGCCTCGAACTGGCGGCGATCGAGGCCCTCCCGACGACGCAGGACGTCGTCGACCGGACGATTTGCGGGCTGGGCGGCCGCGGTACGGGCGCCAGGGTCAAGCACATCGTTGTGCCCTATGATTTCGACGGGCGTTTCGGCGGGCGCCGCACCGGCGCAAGCGTGCCCTCCACCAAGGGGCGGGCGCTCAATTACGCTCTGGTCCACGTGGACCCGCTGACCGAGGTCTGCGGTTTCTACGACGCGGAGAGCCGCCCGGATCCGCCGGTGCTGCTCTACGTCGCCTGGCGGCGGCTCGTGGCCGGCACCAAGGTCATGCAGGGGCCGGTATTCCAGGTGCGCAACTTCTTCCAGATGGGGCCCCTGTGCCGGATCGCGTCGCTGTACCAGGCGGTGACGCACGAGTGGTATCTGCCGCACCTGTTCCGGCGGCTGCCCTTCGTCAGCGGCACCAATCTCTACGTAGAAAAGGTGCTGCTCCAGGAGCTCGGCGGCTACGACCACGGGAGCCTGACCGAGGATCTGGAGCTGGGAGTGCGGGCCTACCTGCGGGCCGGCGAGTGGCCGGAGTACCTGCCCTATGCCAGCAGCGAGCAGACACCGCCCACGCTGCGCGGTTTCTTCCGCCAGCGGCTGCGGTGGGGCACCGGGCACCTGCAGGTGATGGACAAGCTGCGAGCGGACAATACCTCAGACCCGGTGCGGCGGCGCAAACTGCTGCATCACCTGTTCGTCAAGGGTCAGATGGAATGGTCCCTGTACCAGCTGGCGACTCTGGTGCCGCCCGCCGTGGTCGTGCTGTATTTCATGGGCTGGGTAGACCCCTACGGGCTCCCCGTGGCCGTGCACCGGTTCCTGTCGGCGCTCACCCTCGTCTACTGGGGCTTCACCATGTACGTCTACGTGCGCTATCACGGGTACCTCGACATGAGCGCGCGGCCGCGCAACCGCTTCGGGCACTGGAGCGTACTGCCGCAGCTGCTGATCCTGCCCCTCGCGGCGTTCATGTTCCCGGTCCCCTACTCCGCGGCGATGGTCCTCAAAGGCCTCGGACGGGAGCCCAAGGCCTGGGTCAAGACGCCGCGGACGGTGGAGTGAGCAAGACGGGCACAAACGCTACGCAATCTGGCGCGCCGCACTGCGGCGGATAACCACTTGCCCTTGACGTCCTGGCCAATCCGGGTGCAGATTGCGACGGTCTACCCGCCACATTTCCCGCAACGCGGCTCACGGATCCATGGATCTACCGAAGCAGCGCCGGGGGCGCGCAGACATCGTCATCCTACGGCTCAAGCCGGGTCAGGTCGCGCGGAAAGAGCGTCACCTCGCGCATGTTGCCGAGCCCGAGCAGGGCCATGGTCAGACGCTCAAGGCCGATCGCCAGGCCGGCGTGCGGCGGGGTCCCGTAGCGAAACCCATCCAGGTAGAAACCAAATGCCCCAGGGTCTAGCCCCCGCTGCGCGAGGCTGGCCCTGAGCTGCGCGTAGTCGGAGATCCGCCTGCCTCCGGTGGTGACCTCCATTCCGCCGAGGAGCAGGTCAAAGCTGTCGGTCAGCTCCGGATCGCGGTCCAGCGGCGCGGCGTAGGCGGGCCGGGTGGCGGCCGGCCATTCGGTCACGAAGACGGCACCGCCGGTTGCCTCACACAGCAGCCGCTCGCCCTCCGGGTCAAGGTCGCCGCGGGGGCTGACCTTCCCGAATGACCGCTCAAGCAGCGCTACGGCAGCGGCCAGCGCGAGGCGCGGAATGCCTCCGGCCGGCAGGCGCGCGCGGACGTCTGCGCCCACCAGCGACAGTTCGCGCCCGCGGATCTCGCTGAGGCTGGCGACGAGTCCGCTGAGCATCTCCTCCTCAAGGTCCATCACCTCCCCTGCCCCGCCCACAAACCCGATCTCCCAGTCCATGCTGGTAAACTCGTTGAGGTGGCGTGATGTGTTGTGCGGCTCGGCGCGGTAGACCGGGCCGACCTCGAAGACGCGCTCGAAGCCGCTCATCACCAGCAGCTGCTTATAAAACTGCGGGCTCTGGGCCAGGTACGCCCGCCGTCCGACGTAGTCCACGGCAAAGAGGTTGGCGCCGCCTTCAGTCCCGGTGGCGACGATCTTCGGCGTCTGTACCTCGACCATGCCCTGGGCCTCCGAAAAGCGCCGGAAGCCCGCAACGATGTCGGCCTTGATCCGGAACACCGCCTGGGCCGTTGGATGGCGCAGCGATATGACGCGGTGGTCGAGGATCAGGTCGAGGCCGGCCTTTACGGCCGGCAGGTTGATTTCAAATGGCGGCGGCTCCGCAGCCGAGATTACGTCCAGGGACCTGCCCAGCACTTCGGCGCCGCCCGGCGCGCGCGCGTCGGCCCTGACCATGCCGCCGACGCGCACCACATCCTCGGCGCCAAGGCGCTCAAGCTTCACCTCATCCGGGCCACCCGCCTCAAAGACGACCTGCGCCATACCGGTCCGGTCCCTGATCAGCAAAAAGGTAATGCCCCCGATCCGGCGCACCCTGTGCGTCCAGCCCGCAAGCTCTACGTACCGGCCCGCCTCGGCCGCGACGTAACCGGCAAGCGTCCGGCCAGCATATCCCGTCGTCATGCCCAGTTCTCCCTCCATCACATGCTTCCCCGGCAAGCTTGGCCCGCTCTGAAATTGGCCCATCGACAAAAACAAAGAAACCGCCCCCACAAGGGCGGTCTGTGACCGCGGTGCCACCCTGTGCCGCCCGGCCCTTACGGTCCGGACCTCTGTTCGCCTTACCGTCTCCATCGGCGGTACAGCGACGCCGGTAAGGCCGGCAGCCTGGCGTCTCCGGGGGCGTCGTTCGCTCCTTGCCCGGTGCCGGCTTGCACTTGCCCGGCTCGCTGTGACCGGCCTGAGGAGGTACTCTTCCCGTTCATCGCCGCCGCAGATACTGCTCGCACGCTGCGCGTGCGCGTGTTGTGCAGGATGATACCACCTTGCGGGTCCGGGAGTCAACACGGCCGGGGTACAGCGTTAAGGCCTATCCGCGCCGGGAAGACTATCGTGAGCCATGGGCAAACATCGAGCCAGCCGGCGCCCGGTCACAGTTGGGCCCAAAGAAAGCAACGGACTCAGGTCAGCCGCCAGGACTGCCGGCAAGCCATCCCGCAGGCTTCCCCGTTGGCGAGTTGCAGGCATGCTCGCCCTGCGGGCTGGATTATTGCTGGCCGCAACCGGCGTGGTGGCATTTTTCTTTCTTATGCAGGTCCTGCCGCTGCCGGAGCCGCCCGTTCTGGCGGCGTCCACGGTGTACGGGCGCAACGATGAGGTGATCGCCCGCCTGTATGTTGAGGACCGTATTCCGGTCAAGCTGGACGAGGTTCCGTCGTACCTGCCTCAGGCGATGGTAGCGATTGAGGACTACCGTTTCTACCGTCACGCGGGCGTGGACTTCCTGGGCATAGGCCGGGCCGCGTTCCGTAACCTCCTCGCCCTGCGCACAGTCGAGGGCGCGAGCACGATCACCCAGCAGGTGGCCCGAACGCTCTATCTGAGCCAGATTCGCACCTACACCCGCAAGATCCAGGAAGCCATCCTCGCGCTCAAGCTCGAGAAGCTCTACGACAAGCAACAGATTCTGGAGATGTACATCAACCAGATCTACCTCGGGCACGGGTCGTACGGGGTGGAGGTTGCGTCCCGCGTCTATTTCGGCAAGAGCTCCCGCGAGCTGACTTTGGCGGAGTCCGCCACGCTGGCCGCCGTTGCCCGCAGCCCGGAGAACTACTCGCCGTTCCGGAACCCCGAAAGCACGCTGCGCAGGCGATCGTTCGTGCTCACGCGCATGGTCGACCTCGGCTACATCACAGCCGACGACGCCGAAAAGGCCAGGGCCGAACCGTTGCGGCTCGCCGAGCTCCAGCCGCGCATACCCGAGGCTCCGTACTTCATCGACTACGTACTCGCCGAAATCTCCGCCCGCTATCCCGACATCGCCGCCGACGTCTATCAAACGGGGCACCAGATCTACACCAGCCTTGATCTGAGTATGCAGCGGGCAGCCAACACAGCGATGGCAACGCAGCTGACCAGAGGCGAAAAGGACTCGGCGGGCGTGACCCAGCCGCAGGCCGCGCTCGTCGCGGTTGACCCGCAGACTGGTTATATCCTGGCGATGGTTGGCGGCCGCAGCTACCGCGAGACTCAGCTCAACCGCGCCGCACAGGCCCACCGCCAGCCCGGGTCGGCGTTCAAGCCGTTTCTGTATGCGGCCCTGCTTGATAGAGGCTACACGGTTGTCAGCCAGATAGCCTGCGAGTACGTCAGCTTCCCGGCCGGGCCCGGGCAGCCCCGTTACGAGCCCAAGGATTACGGCAGCGTCCCCTATCACGGGCGCCTGATGACCATGCGTGAGGCGGTGAAGATCTCGGACAACGTTGCCGCCGTGCGCTGGTGCAACGAAATCGGCCCTTCAACAATGGTCTCATATGCGCGAATGCTCGGAATACACAGCCCGCTTTTGCCCTACCTGCCCATTGCGCTGGGGAGTTTCGAGGTATACCCGCTCGAAATGGCCGTTGCCTACGCGCCGTTGGCCAACGGCGGTTTCCGTGTTCAGTCCCTCGCCGTTCGGAAGATCGTCGCCCCTGACGGCCGGGTAATCGAGGAAAACGCGCCCCAGGCGACCGAGGCTCTCGACCCGCGGGTCGCCTACCTGGTCACGAGCATGCTGAGCACGGTGATGGGGCCCGGAGGGACCGGCGGGCACCTCGGCTGGACGCTCAACCGGCCAAGCGCCGGCAAGACGGGAACCACGTCGGACAACAAAGATGCCTGGTTCATCGGCTACATCCCGGAGGCTGTGTGCGCGGTCTACGTCGGGTACGACGACCCCCGGGCGCTGTGGGCTCCAGGCGGCAGGCTCGCCGGACCGATCTGGGCCGAGTTCATCCGTCTGGCGATGGCCGGACAGCCGGCCACCGCCTTTCCGCGCCCGCCGGGCATCGTGGACGTGACGGTATGCACGCAGACGCTTCAGGCCGCCAATCCCACCTGCCCCACGGCGGTCGAGGTTTTCATCGAGGGCACACAGCCCACGGCGATCTGCCCTCTCTGGCACTTCGACGTCCCGCCGCCTGGGGGGCCCGGGACCGACGAGGGGCCCGAAGGAGAGGAGCCCGGGCTGGCCCCATGGCCGGACGAACTGCCCGACGAGCTTCCGGAAGACATTGACCTGCTGGACATTCCCGGTTGGCGCGAATGGTTCGAACGGGCCCGCGAGGCCTGGCAGCGTGACGGCGAGGATTGGCCGCTGGGGCCCTAGCAGCCAATGGGCCGGTTTCCGGCTCGTGCCCTACTCGGCCAGTCTGGTGGCCCCGCTCATCCTCTTGACCTGCTTGATCTGATACATCGCCCGGTCTGAGGCCGTCAGCAGCTCTTGTGGCGTCTGTGCGTCGCCCGGATAGGACGCCGTGCCGATGCTAAGACCTAGGTTCAATTCGTGCCCGCCATACGAAAAGGGCTCTGAGTCAAGCGCTCCATGCACACGCTCGACCACCCGCCGGGCTTCATCGGCGCCGAGGTCAGGCAGCACGACCACGAACTCGTCGCCCCCATAGCGGACTACCGTGTCGGTCTGGCGCGTGTTGGCCTTGAGCACGTCGGCCACGTAGCGCAGGGCCTCGTTTCCCGCCCCGTGGCCGTGCGTGTCGTTGATGCCTTTGAGCTCATCAACGTCGACCCAAAGCACCGATTGCGGCCGGCTCGCTTCGGTCGCCGGCGGGAACTCCTGTTGCAGCCACTGTGCGAGGTAGCGGTAATTGTACACCTGCGTCAGCCGGTCGGTTTCCGCAAGGCGTTTGGTCTCGGAGAACTCGGCCTGCAGCCTGAAGAACACATGCAGGCCGGCAACGGGCAAGCAGGCCAGACCAAGGCCGAGCAGCCCACGGTCCTGATAGAGCAACGCCGCGGTGAGGCCGAGCGCATGGTACACGGGCATGACCACCCCACGCTCCTCAAACAGCGCGTACCACCATCGTTTGAGCCAGTTGCCGCCGTATTGGAGGACAACGCGCCCCTGCGCGAAACCGACGTTTGACACGTCAAAGCCGAGCCCGGCGACAAGCAGGGAGAAAAGGCCCACGGGGAGCACGGTGTGACCGATCTGCGCCCCGGTCAGCAGATAGGCCTTGCTGGCGACAAAGCAGGAAATGCAGACCTGCCCGAAGGTGTAGAAGATGTAGAGCGGGCTGTCGCCCAGGACATACGCTCTGGCCACCATCCCCGGCAGGATCATCGCCATCCCGGCCAGGGGGCCCCGGTTGATGAGAGCGGCGAAGAGCACAGGGTAGGCCGCGGAAATGCGCGTCCCCCCCGGGAGCTTGACCCTGAGCATCGAAAAGGCCCCATAGATCACGCTCAGCAAGACGAAATCGCGGAACACGGCCGTCGTGGGGGCCCGGAGCGCGAGAAACACAAAAAGAGAGCATCCGGCGCATCCCACCACGGCGAAATACAGGGGGAGCCACCGCTGCCGGCCTGTCAGACTGCCTCACCCTTCCCGCGGCCGCTGGCGCGGCCGCCGTTAACACGTCCTGTTTCCCTCATTATCGGGCTAGGCGCCTCCTGAGATAACGGCGACCGGTTGTCGAGTATTGCTTGAAGCCCAGCTAGGCCACCTGCTCGTTGTACGGCAGCGCAAGTTGCGGCACTATCTGGGCGGGCCGGGGGTGTTCTTGGCTTCACCTGGGACCGAGCGCTGCGGCAGTACGACCCAGACGATACCCGCCATCACCAGGGGCCAGGCCAGGAGCGCCGTGCTCGTGGGGATCTCCCCGAGCAGCAGCCAGCCGATTATCATGCCGCCTGTGGCCTCCTGGGTGGCCAGCAAGTTGGCCTTGGCCGCATGGATCAGTCGGAGCGACGCGTTGAAGAGCGTGTGCCCGAAGCAGGTCGGCAATAGAGCCAGGAGCACCAGAGGCGGCCAGGCCGCGGCCGGCACGGAAGCCAGGATCGTCGTGCGCGGGGCCGCGATGGCCAGTGCCAGCGCCGCCCCGAGGTACACCCAGAAGGCGTAGGTCAGCAGCTCGTAGCGAGCCCGCTCGCGGCGCCCGGCCACAGCGTACGCGGCATAGCAGACCGCCGCCAGCAGCCCGAATCCATCGCCGGCAAGCGTCGCGCGTCCCGCGGCCGGGTCACCGGCCACCAGCCAGGCCGTGCCGAGGACCCCCAGGGCCAGCCCCGGCAGCTTGGCCGCAGCCAGCGTTTCGCGCAATACGATCGCCGACAGCAACGCCGCCCAGATCGGGGCGGTGTTGACGAGTATGAGGGCGTGCCCGAGCGATGTCCGGAACAGGCTGCCGATGTAAAAGTAAAAGTGCAGCCCCAGGACGGCGCCATAGGCAAAGAGGAGCGGCAGATCCGCAGGCCGAACCCGCGGCGCCTTTCCCTGCGCCAGGCCGAGCGCCAGGATGGCGGCCGCCCCCAGCAGCACCCGCCAGAAGGCGACCTGCGCCGGAGGAAGCGCAGAGGCCATCCGGGCCAGCGGCCCGGCGGTGGCGAAGAAAACCGTCGCCAGGATGGCGTAGCCGAGACCGCGGCGCTCGCCGCCCTCGGAGCCCACGGCTAGACCTGCATCTCGCCAAGAACCACCGAGTAGGTGAGCTGGGTGCCCCGTCTGAGCACAACAACCTGCACCGCCTGACCGACCCGATGAGCCTGCACGGCCTCGGTGAGTTCGGCCGTGCTGTTGACCTCGCGGCCCGCCACGGAGATGATCACGTCGCCGGTCCTGATCCCGGCCCGCGCCGCAGGTCCGCCGTCGATCGACTCGACCACCAGCACCCCTCGCTCGACCTGGACGCCGAAACGCGCGGCATCCTCGCGGCCGGCGATGCGCACCCCCAGCCACGGCCGGACTATGCGCCCCTGACTGACGAGTTCATTGGCTACCGGGCGCACGAGGTTGATGGGGATCGCGAAACCCATCCCTTCGATGCCCTGCGCGGCGAACTTGATGGTGTTTATCCCGACGACCTGGCCCCGGCCGTTGACCAGCGGCCCGCCGCTGTTTCCGGGGTTGATCGCCGCATCTGTCTGAACGAGAACGAAAAAGCGCTCGCCCTGCTGGACGCGCCGGTTAAGGCCGGAGATGACCCCGGCGGTGACGGTCCGGGCGAACTCCAGCCCGACGGGGTTGCCGATGGCCACCGCCAACTCACCCACGACAAGTGCGTCCGAGTCGCCGAACTCCGCCATGGGCAGGCCCGTGGCTGCGGCCTTGATCACAGCCAGGTCGGTGAAGGGGTCGGTCCCCACGATTTCGGCGGTTACGGAGCGGCCATCGCTCAGGCTGACCAGCAGCTCACGGGCGCCCTCGACGACGTGGTTGTTGGTGACGATATAGCCGTCCTGATGGAAAACGACGCCCGAACCGCTTCTTTCCTCGGTATACGGGCGCCGGAAGACGTCGTACGCGATTGCCTTGTTGATGATCCCCACCACCGCGGGCCCGACACGCTCAGCGGCGTATGTGACCGACCCCGGCTCGGCGGGTGTGGCGGCGCCGTTGCTCGAGCCCGGAGGGATGCCGATCCCGGACTGGCCCGGAGCCCCGCCCGGCGGGTAACCGAGATACGGCATGCGGTCAAGGAGGTATGTGGGCGCGACGGTGACAACCAGCAGGCCACCGATGACCGCACCGATCAAGCCGACAAACAGGTACGAAAGCAGGGCCCGGCGACGCCGCCGCGGGCCCTGTACATCCCCAGAAAAGAACTCGCTCAAACCCCGGCCCCCTCCGCCCTGTCAGCCCTCAGCCTTCCCGGCCGCCTCTGCGGATTGGACCGCCTCCCTAGGCGCGGACAATCTCCTTTATCCGCATCAGCCGGGCGATATTCGATCGCTCTTGTTCCGACAGCTTCATACTGATGCTTTTGACCGCTGCCTGCAACTCCGGTATCAGTACGTATTCAAGCGCGTTGACCCGCCTGCGGGTGCGCTCGATTTCGTCGGCCAGAAGCTGGGCCGACTTCTCCACCTCGGCCAACCTGACCAGCATGGGCAAAACGTCTGAAAACGCGCCCAGGGCCGCGTCCAACTCCGCGGAGGTATCGACGAAACCGTAACTGACGACGTCGCCCTCCTGTCGCAGCTCGAACCGGGGTACGTGGACGTTCATGACCACCGCCGAGCCCACGTCCATCGACACCTGCTGCTTGGGGGCCATGATCGCGGTCTCCAGGGCCTCACGCGGCATGACCGCGCGGGCGACGAGAAAACTGCGAAAAGCGGCCACGAGCTTGCCCTCGACGTCGGCCCGCAGGGAACGGTTCTCCCGGATCAGGCGCAGGAACTCCTTCATGAGCTCGTCCCGCTTGTCCTTGAGCAGCTTGTGCCCGCGGATGGCAACCGCCACGCGTTTGCGCAGCTTGAGCAACTCCATCCTGGTAGGGCTGACGTCAATGATCATCTAGCTGTTCCCCGCCGCGGCCCCGGCCTTGGGCATGTACTTGTCGATGTGCTCGAGCTTGAGCCTCTTGAGCTCGGTGCGCGGCAGCATCGAGAGCAACTCCCATCCGAGGTTGAGAGTCTGCTCGATGGTGCGGTTGTCGTGCTCGCCCTGGCGCACATACCGCGACTCAAACGCCTCGGCGAACTTGAGGAACCGCCGCTCGGTCTGGGAAAGCGCGGCCTCGCCCAGGATGACAGCCAGTTCCTTGGCTTCCTTGCCGCGCGAATAGGCCGCATAGAGCTGGTTCATAACGCCGGCGTGGTCCTCGCGCGTCTTGCCGGGCCCGATCCCCTTGTCCTTGAGCCGGGACAGGCTGACCGACACGTTGACCGGAGGGTAGATCCCTGCCCGGTGCAGCTCGCGCGAGAGGATGACCTGCCCCTCGGTGATGTAGCCGGTGAGGTCCGGGATGGGGTGGGTACGGTCGTCCTCGGGCATGGTCAGGATCGGCATCTGCGTGATCGATCCGTCCTTGCCGGAGATCCTCCCAGCGCGCTCGTAGATCTGGGACAGGTCGGTGTACAGGTATCCGGGGTAGCCGCGCCGTCCCGGAACCTCCTTGCGCGCGGCGCTGACCTCACGCAAGGCTTCGCAGTAGTTGGTCATGTCTGTCAGGATGACAAGCACGTGGATGCCCTTTTCGAACGCCAGGTACTCCGCGACCGTGAGCGCCATGCGCGGGGTCGCGATACGCTCGATGGTCGGGTCGTTGGCCAGATTCATGAACAGCACCGCGCGCTCAATGGCTCCGGTGCGGCGGAAGTCGGCGATGAAGTAGTCGGCTTCCTCAAACGTGATGCCCATGGCCGCAAACACGACGGCGAAACGTTCGCCGGTGCCGAGCACGCTCGCCTGCCTCGCTACCTGCGCCGCCATCTGGGCGTGCGGAAGGCCCGCGCCGGAGAAGATGGGGAGCTTTTGCCCGCGGACGAGCGGGTTCATGCCGTCAATGGTCGAGATGCCCGTCTGGATGAACTCGGACGGGTAGGCGCGGGCGAAGGGGTTGATCGGGTTGCCCGAGATGTCGAGCCTCTTCTCGGGCACGATCCGCGGCCCACCGTCGATCGGACTGCCGAAACCATCGAAGACCCGCCCGAGCATGTCGCTCGACACGCCGATCTCGAGAACCCGGCCCAGGAAACGCACTTTAGCCTGAGCGATGTCCATGCCCGAGGTGCCCTCGAACAGCTGCACCAGGGCGGATGACTGCTGGGCCTCCAACACCTTGCCCCGGCGAACCTCGCCGCTCGCCAGCTCCACCTCGACCAGCTCGTCAAACTTGGCCTCGCCGACTTTCTCCACGACCATCAGCGGGCCGGAGATCTCAGAAATGGTCCTGTACTCTTTAAGCATGGCTGATCACCTGCCTCCGATCCCTAGCCGGCGCTGGCGGCCGCCACCTGATCACGGATCCTGCCCGCGATGGCGTCGAAGCCCTCCGGCTGTCCCTCAGGGATAGACTTGGCCCGCGCGATCTCGTCGCGAACTTCCAGGGCCAGCAAGCGGTCCAGCGAGGCGCCATTTGCCAGAGCCTCGCCGGCCCGGTGGTGGAATTCGAGAATAAGACCGAGCATGCGGCGCTGCTTCGCCAGCGACGTGTAGGTGTCGATTTCATCGAACGCGTTTTGGTGCAGGAAGTCCTCGCGTACGGATTTCGCCGTTTCGAGCGTCATCCGGTCCTCGCGGGAGAGGGCATCCACGCCGACGAGCCGCACGATCTCCTGCAGCTCGTCCTCCTTTTGCAGAATGCGCATGGCCTCCGCCCTCATCTCCGGCCAGTCCTGGCCCACGTTCTGGCGGAGCCAGCCGTCGATCCGGTCGAGGTACAGCGAGTACGACCGGAGCCAGTTGATGGCCGGAAAATGCCGGCGGTCGGCCAGCTTGTCGTCGAGGCCCCAGAACACCTTGACGATACGCAGCGTTGCCTGGGTGACGGGCTCGGACAGGTCCCCGCCGGGCGGAGAAACCGCGCCGACAACCGACAGGCTGCCGCCGCGGCGGTCCGAACCGAGAGATATGACGCGGCCGGCCCGCTCGTAGAAATCGGCCGCCCGAGAACCGAGGTAGGCGGGGTAGCCCTCCTCGCCCGGCATTTCCTCAAGACGTCCCGACATCTCGCGGAGAGCCTCGGCCCACCTTGAGGTGGAGTCGGCCATCAGCGCGACATCGTAGCCCATGTCCCGGAAGTACTCCGCAATAGTTATGCCGGAGTACACGGATGCCTCGCGCGCGGCAACGGGCATGTTCGAGGTGTTGGCCACCAGGACGGTGCGGTCCATCAGGGGCTGCCCGGTGCGTGGGTCCTCAAGATGCGGGAACTCAAGCAACACGTCGGTCATTTCGTTGCCGCGCTCGCCGCACCCGACGAAGACGATGATCTCCGCGTCGGCCCACTTGGATAGCTGGTGCTGCACAACGGTCTTGCCGCTGCCGAAGGGGCCAGGGATACAGGCGGTGCCCCCTTTGGCGATGGGAAAGAAGGCGTCGATGACGCGCTGTCCCGTGACCAGGGGCAGTTCAGGCCCCATCTTGTTGGCGTAGGGGCGCCCAACCCGCACAGGCCACCGCTGCATGAGAGTCAGATCATGAATGCGCTCGCCGTCACGAACCCGGCAGACGACCTCCTCAACGGTAGCCGTTGCCTGGCGGATCTCGATGACCTCGCCGGACACGCCGGGGGGAACCATGATGCGGTGCTCCACCAGCGTGGTTTCCTGGACCACGCCGATCACGTCGCCGGCGACGACCTGCTGGCCGACCTGCACGCGCGGCTCGAACTCCCACTTGGCCTGGCGATCCAGACCTGGGACCTCAACCCCGCGGGCAATGTAGTCTCCGGACATATCCTTGATCACGTCAAGCGGCCGCTGGATGCCGTCATAGATCGACCTCATCAGGCCGGGCCCAAGCTCGACGCTGAGCGGCTGGCCGGTGGTGACGACGACCTCGCCGGGTCCCATCCCGCCCGTTTCCTCGTACACCTGAATTGAAGCCCGGTCGCCCCGCAGCTCGATGACCTCACCGATCAGCCCGCGCTGCCCGACGCGCACGACGTCGTACATACGGGCCGCTTCCATGCCATCGGCGACCACGAGGGGACCCGAGACCTTGATAATGCGCCCCTGTTTCATTCCCTAGCCTCACCCCTAAAGAGGATGTCCGCGCCAATCGCTTTCTCGACCACCGACCGGAGTTGGGCCAGGCCCAGCCCCTGGGACTCCTGTCCCTCGGGGATGATCACAACGGCCGGCGTAGGCTGTGCCGCCACGGCCTTGATCCGATCCCTCAAGCCGGGCACGAACCCCTCCGTGATGAACACCGCCGCGTACTCACGGCGGACGCACTCGTCGAACGCACCGGCGGCCTCGGCGGCCGAGGACACAGGGTATACGCTGAGGCCCAGGGCCCGGAATCCCAGGATGGAGTCGCGCGCCCCGATGATCGCAATTCCCGCCGCCTCAGGCATATGTCTCACGCAACCTCTCCCGAATCGTGCCCTCGGGCAGCCGGTTAAGCTTGCCGGTGAAGATAATCCGGAGGTTCTTGATCTCCGCTTCCTTAGCCATCAGGTAGGCGATTACCGGCTCGGGGCCGAGAGCGACATACCGCGCGTCCCGGACCAGCCCCATCAGGTAGTCGTCGATGAGCTTCTCGAGCAGGGCCAGTGACCCGCTCTGGCGGAATCCGTTTACCCCTCCCGAGACTACCTCGCGGTAGGGCAAGGATGATGCGGCCCCCGCTATCTCATCCAATTCGCCGGTCACCATCGACGCGACGCGCGCGGCGGGGATGGTCCCGCCGGGCAGCAATGCCTGTCTGAGCAAATCCGGCGAAGCCCGCAGGAGTCTGATGCGCATCACAGTGCGCAGGTTGATAAGGTCGGCGCTTGCCGCGGCCAGCGTTCCGATGAGTTCAAACCCGGTGGACCTGGCTATTTCGATAATCGCCGCGAAGCGCGCTCCGTCGACCACCACATCGACCTGCTGCGGGTCGTGGCTCGCAGCGTACACAGCACGTGCCCTGGCCGCGGTCTCCCGGTAGGGGGACGGCAAGCTTCCGTCAGCCCCCGACGCCACAGCAAAGAATAGAGCGCGGTCAAGGTTACCTGCCGCGATGAGAAACCGGCCGTCGATCGGCCTGCCGGTCAAGGATGCCTTCAGGGCCGTCTTGAGGTTTTGCCAGTCGTACGCGACGCCGAGCAACTCGGGCAACTCGGGCTCCGGCGAGGCCGCCCGGATGATCCCGAACACGCGGCCCAGCTCCGCCGCGAGGGCTATCTCATAGTCGGCTGCGGTGCCCGCGGCGGCCACCGCCGGGCCGTACTCGGTCTCGCCAAGCATCCGGAAGGCGGTTTCGGCGTCCGGCGCATCCACCATCCGCAGCAGATGGTTTCTGGTCAGGAGCCGGGTCTCGAGCACCCGGATCCGTGCGACGAAGAAGGCATACTCAAAACCGTCGCGGCCGGCGGTCTGCGGCCCTCCGGCATCCCCCTCGGGACCGCCGGGGCCGCCCTGTGGACAGCCGGCCCAGGAGGTCATGGGGTTGCCTCCCCCGCCCGGCTCTCAAATAGCATCGCAGCAATTGCCGGTTCGAGGTCATCCCGGAGCGACGCCAGGGTGCGCTCGAACGAACAGTTGATATCGATGTCGCCCGAGCTGAGGATAAGCCCCCCCCGCAGCGGGCGGGTCCCGGCGGCAAAAGACAGCTCGCCGGGCAGCCCCCTGGCCGCCAGCCGTTCGTTGGCCATCGCCAGGAACTGATCCCCAAGACGCCCGCGGTCCCGCGGCGAGACGACGACCTGCTCATTTCCGCTCACCGCGGCGCCGGCGGCAAGGTCCGCCAGCAGGGCCCGGTAATCCGGCTCAGGCAGGGCCGCCAGGTTAGCAAGCGACTGCTCGAAGACCTGGGCAAGGGCCTC
The DNA here is from genome assembly GCA_030691505.1 of Bacillota bacterium. GTDB lineage: Bacteria > Bacillota > Sulfobacillia > JAUYEG01 > JAUYEG01 > JAUYEG01. Next base: position 34,106 of record JAUYEG010000137.1, read on the forward strand.
CTGTTTCGCCGACAGCAGCGTCCTGCGGACCTCGACACTGGCGGTAGAAAGCTCCTTCCGCCGCGCCTCGTCGGCCGCGGCCCTCCCGGCAACCTGGATCTGTTCCACGCCGGCCTTGGCGCGAAGACCAGCCTCGGCGAGCAGACTCTCGCGCTCGGATTGAGCCGAGCGCAGGATCTCTTGAGCCTGGGCCTGAGCTTCACCGGTAATCTTGCGCAGGATGTCTTCTAGCGCCATGGGTTCGTCACTGCCTTATCCGATCGCCTGAAGGAGAAGAATCGTCCCGAGCAGGCCCAATACGGCGTAAAACTCGACCAGCGCCGGAAGGATGAGCGCCTTGCCCGACTCCTCGGGCTTCTTGGCCACGATCTGCATCGCCGCCACGGAGACGCGTCCCTGGTATACGCCGGAAACGAGACAAGCGATGGCGACCGGTGCGCACGCAAACAGGAACAACCGTCCCTGGGCGATGGTCATCGCCGCTCCGATGGCGTTGATCTGCTGTAGCGCCAGAAAGCCCGCGATGAACCCGTAGACGCCCTGGGTGCCCGGAAGCGCCTGCAGGAGCAGAACACGGCCAAAGCGCTCGGGTTCCTCGGCAACGACGCCGGCCGCGGCCTCACCGGCCACGCCCACGCCGACGCTGGAACCGATGCCGGCCAGGAAGATCGCCATGGCAACACCGATAAAGGCGATGCCGAGACCCGAAATGAGGTCGGTGAAGAGAGCCAGAAAAACCGGAACCAGCGCGAGCGAGGCGACTGCCATCCCAAACATTGTGCTCACAGCGAACATATCAGTCTTGTTGACCTCCCTTGTGACGAAATGACTGCCTTGCGGTATTGCTGGGGCAGGACGCCGGCGAACCGGGCCCGCCGCGTTAGCCTTGGCCGACCTGTGTGTACCGCGGACGCTCGGCGAACGGCCGGAACGCCTTGCCTCCCCCCTCGAAGAACTTGCTGAAGAACTCGACGAACTGCAGGCGCCCCGAGTGGATGAACGCCCCGAACACGTTGATCACGAGCGACAGCCCATGCCCGAAGGCCATGATCACCAGCATGAGGATGATACCGACAAACGGAACGGGCCGGACCATCAACGCGATTTGATTGATGGCCATGCCCAGGGAAGCGGTCGCCAGCCCGAGGGCCAGAAGCCTGGTATACGATAGTGTGTCGCTCAGATACCCGATCAGCCCGTAAAGGCTGTACAGGCCGCCGCCCAGCCGGGCGATGATGTTCTTGCTGGCCCGGCCCTGGGTGAGGATCAGTCCGCCCGCTGCGGCAAACGCCACGTACTTGGCCCCCGCGGCGACCCCCGGCATGCCCATCGCCCCGCCCGCACCGAAAAGGACCAGGCTTGGCAGCAGCAGCAACCAGAGCCCCTGATCCATCAGCGCGGCGGCGACCTCGCCGTCGCGGATGTTGCGGTACATCTTAGTCCCGATTCCGAAGAGCAGATGCACCACGCCGAGGCCCAGAGACAGCACCATCAGCTTCATCGGCTCCTTGACCGGATCAAGGAGGATGATGGCGTTCTTTGCCCGGGTGAAAAAGCCGGCGTAGGAGGGCAGAAAATCGAGCGCGTTCCCAAACCAGCCGCCGGTCAGGGCGCCGATGACGACCGTGACGAATCCGCCAAAGGTCAGCAGGCGGAAGAACTTGTGAGATCCTTTTGGCGTCGACTTGCGGCTCATCATCCACAGGCAGTAGGCCATCATGACCAGCCCGTAGCCGGCGTCGGTGAGGGCCAGGGCAAAGAAAACGGCAAAGAACGGCGCGAGGATCGGGGTCGGGTCGACCTCGTCGTAGCTCGGCCAGCCAAAGATGTTGGTCACTATTTCGAACGGAGCGGCGAGCGGCTTGTTGTCCAGCGTGACCGGCGGGCGCTCGTCCGGGCGCGGGTCCCGCACACTGACCGCCGTGGCGTCCTCCAGACCGGCGAGGCCGCGTTCCAGCCTGGGCAAGGCCTTCTTGGGGCACCAGCCGTGGACCACAAACGTGCGCTCCGTTTCGCCAAGCCAACTCTGCGCGTCAAGGCGCTGGCGGGCCAGCAGCAGGTGGTCGTAGGCGGCCTGGAGGGTCGCCCTTTCACCGGCCAGCTCCAGCGCACGGGCGGCGATCTCCTCCCGCTCCCGGGCGAGCGCGGCCATCTCCGCCTGCATCTGCTCCGTGGCCTGGGCAACGGTGCCGGCCGTCTCGGGAACCGAGGCGGGCTCAAGGTCCGCACGAAGGATATCAGCCACGGCCGCGGCGTCGCGGCGATGGAGCACGAGGACGTAGTTTCGCCGCCCTACGGCACCCAGACGCTCGACGTGATAGATGCCGGTTGTCTCCGCAAGCCGCACCTCAAGCGCCGCGAGCCCCGCCGGGGTCGTCTGACCGAAGAAAACCGCGACCGTCTCGGTGCCTTCCAGATCGCCCAGGGAGAGCGGCAGCTGGGCCAGCGGCTCCAACTCCTTGCGCCGTGCGCCTAGCTCTGCCTCTCGCGACCGCATCTCGCCAAGACGGGCCTCGTCGCGCTGGCACGTGGCGACCACGCCGGCGACGTCGTAGCCATCTGCCTTGCGCCAGGTATCGCCGTCGATCTCGGTCCGCGGCGAAAGGAAGCTCTCCACCATGCCCTTCTGAACGGGGCTGTACCGGCTGAGGTGGGCAAAGCAGCTCTCGAGCGCGGACAGGCGGGTGTCAAGGTCCGCCAGCCGCGACTGGGCCTCCCTTGCGGCCTCGCTGCCCTTGGCTTTGGCCTCGTAACCTGAAGCTCCGGCGTCCATCGCCCCGTACGCCTCGGTGATCTGCATGATCCCCAGCGAGTGAAGACGAGCGACCACTTCGGCGCGCAGATCGGCGTGACCGATGACGGTCACGAACTTCATCCGGGTGACGGCCATCAGCCCGCCACGATCCTTTCGGCCACCAGCTTGACCGCATCGGGCAGGCGCTTTGCGGCGATATCGCGGATCCTGAGCGCCTCGGCCCTGGAAGATACGATCATCTGCTCCGCTTCCTCGCGCCCCGCCCGCTGGGCTTGCTCAATGGTCTCGGCCACGGCCAGCCGGGCCTTTTCCTCGGCGGCAGCGATGGCTCTGCTGGATTGCTCCCTGGATTGAGCCAGCAGCCGATCGGCCTCAGCTTTGGCTGCGGCGACGATTTCCTTCGCTTGGGCTTCCGCCGCCCGGACCTTGCTGACCAGCTCTGTGGTCACGAAACCACCGCCCATCTATGCGTGTGCCGGCCGCCACCCGCTGGCCGCCCACCCAATACTCTGAGAAGAAGAAACAATAGCCGAGCCAACTCACGTTGACCGGGCTAATGGACCGATTGACTGGTCCAGTTTGGCTAGCCCATGGTTTTCGCCGCCCAACAGGCTCTTTTCCTGCCCGCGCACAGATGTCGCAACTTTCTTTGGTTTCCTGCGGCGGAGACAACCGTTTGCGCCGCCATTGTTGCCGGAGTCAGTCGCGGCGAACCCAGGCTCCGAGGCTGCGAAACTTCTCGACCGCCCGGTCGTAGCCGCGGTCAAGATGCTCGACTCCGGCCACCTCGGTCTGCCCTTCGGCGGCCAGGCCGGCGACAACGAGGGCCGCTGCCGCGCGCAGATCCGTGGCATGGACTGGGGCGCCCGAGAGGCGGGGAACGCCCTCGATCATCGCGCTGCGGCCGTCGACGCGTATCCTCGACCCCATCCGGTTGAGCTCGAGCACGTGCTTAAACCGGCCTTCCCAGATCGTCTCGGTTACCACGCTCGTGCCCTCGGCAACGGCCAGAAGGGCCGTCATGGGCTGCTGGGCGTCGGTAGGAAAACCCGGGTACGGCAGGGTCGTGATTTGCACGGCGCGCGGACGGGCTCCGTTGGTGTAAATCCGGATCGCGTCACCGTTCGTCTGGACCGCCGCGCCAATCTCCTCAAGCTTGGCGGCGACCGGGGCCAGGTGCCGGGGGATCACGTTTTCGACGGTCACGTCGCCGTGTGTGGCGCAGGCCGCGATCATGAAGGTCGCCGCCTCGATTTCGTCCGGGATGATCGCATGGGTCGCACCGTGGAGATCCGATTGCTGTACGCCGCGCACGCGGATTACATCGGTGCCCGCGCCCTGGACGCGGGCGCCGCAGGCGTTGAGGTAGTTGGCCAGGTCGACAACGTGAGGCTCCTTGGCCGCGTTCTCAATGGTCGTTGTGCCTTCGGCGCACACCGCACAGAGCATGATGTTAATGGTGGCCCCAACGCTGACCACGTCAAGGTAGATGGTTGCTCCGGTCAAGCGGGAGGCCTGGGCGCGGACCATTCCGTGCTCAAGCCGGATCTCCGCTCCGAGCGCTTCCAGGCCCTTGAGGTGCTGGTCGATTGGGCGCAAACCGATGTCACATCCGCCGGGGAGGGGCACCTCTGCCTCGCCGAAACGCCCGAGCAGGGCGCCGAGGAGGTAGTAGGACGCTCGAAGCTGCTTGGCCAGTTGGTAGGTGATGCCGTTGGGGCGGACACCGGCGGTGCAGATCTCGAGCTCGCCCCCCGCAGAGTTGCGCCGGCGGCGGATGGTTGCGCCGATGCCCTGCAGCATCTGGGCAAATACCTCAACGTCGCCGATCTCGGGGATGTTTTCGAGCAGGCTCGTGCCGCCGGTGACAATGGTTGCGGGCACAACGGCAACGGCCGAGTTCTTGCGCCCGCTGACCTGCACAGCGCCCTGCAGGCGGCATCCGCCCTGGATCATAAGTCGCGACAATGCGGCTCCCCCAATGGACGACGGGCGCATCTCCGTATCCCGCTGCCGAACGATGTCGTATCGGGTCGGAACCCCTAATTCGTTGGTCCGCGCCGCAATCCTGCCCTCTGTGGGTTCCGGTTGCCCTGCCGTCAACGGGGCGCCTCCCTTTGCACTAGCCACGCCAGCCATTGCGCCTCGATCTCTCCCAGAGGCCTGCCCACAGCAACGACAAAGGCATCGTGCTTGGTGCGTCCACCGGCCCGTCCGCCCGAGCGCATCGCGTCTACCAACCGCTGCTCCCAACCTCGGTGATACATTTCGTCAACAAAGGCCACGAAACTGCGGGCCAGTGCGTATGCGCGCCGCTCATCGTCGGGCCCGGCGGAGCCCACGTCAAACCACGACGTAAGGGTTTCTATTCCGGCGGCTCCGGCCGCGACCGCCCGGGCGCGCACCAGGTCCGACGGGGCCTCGCTGCCGAACAGCCGTTCCTCGGTTCTCTGGGCAAGGCCCTCACTTAGCCAGCGGGGCAGCCGCCCCAACGACAAACGGTCAAGATACCAGTGCGTCAGTTCATGCCCCACGGTCGCAAGCAGACTCTGTGCGCCTGTGCCCTTGGGGCCCGTCTCGTCGCAAATAAGCCACGCGGCGGGAGCCACTATCTGGACGGATCCCGGCCAGTACGCCGCCACCGCCGCACGCCCGGCCGGCCACCCCCACGCAGCCGCCATGGCTTCATGGGTCGGGTAGATGACCAGCGTGGGCCGGCTGCCCGTTTGGTCGCTCCCCGCACCGGCGCCCGGCGTGCGGGTCTCCGGTGTGCCGGCATCAACGCCGGTGGCCGCTGCCAAAGACAGGTAGGCTGTCCGCGCCGCGGCGGCCACCCATCCCGCTTGCGTCTCAAACCCGAGACCGCTCACAGGGCGGCCCCAGGCGTCGTGCGGCAGCACCCGGCTGTCCGGAAGCAGCACCGTGAACCCCTCGGCCACCATCGCCGGGCGCGGGCCAAGCCTCAGCATATACCATGCGGATTGGATGGTTACAAGAGAACGGTGGACAAGCTCTGCCGCGGAGGTGGCCCGCAGGACACCGGGTCCCAGCAAGGCGCTCGTAGCGAGCACCAGAACCATCGCGACCGTTGTCAATGCAAGTACGAGCCGGCGCGCCCGGCGACCGGGACCGGAGCCGCCGCGCGTAACTTGGCGGACGTCATGCAGTGCTCGGTGCAGTGAAACCGCGGGCCATGGCGCTGACATATCGGCCGCTGCTTTGGCCGGTAGAGGTCGTTTATCCTGCTAGCCTAGTTTTCGCTTTGTAACAGGTGTGCCTGCGGCACCGGGATCCTCGCCTCCGCGCCGCGCCACGGACCGCGCTCTTGAGCCACGGACCGCGCGGCTAAGACGAGTAGAATTGAACGGGGTTGACGACCTTGCCGTTAAGGCGCACCTCAAAGTGCAGATGCGGTCCGGTGCTGCGGCCGGTGCTCCCGACGTTGCCGATGACCTGGCCCTTCTCGACCACGTCGCCGACCTTAACCAGCCGCTTGCTCAGGTGGCCGTAGAGGGTGACGAGCGAGCCCCCGCCGTGGTCGATCATGATGGTCTGGCCGTAGCCGCCCATCGACGACTGCGAGAGGGTCACCGTGCCCGTATCGGCGGCGATGACGGGCGTTCCAATTGGGGCCGCGATGTCGATGCCCGTATGCATTGCACCCCTGCGCATGCCGAAGCCGGACGTGATCCGGCCGACAACAGGCCAGGCGAGCCGGCCCGTGCCGCGGTTCGGGATTTGCATCGTGCCCTGGACCACGACCTGCGTGACCGGCGAGCTTAGCGGGACCTCGGAAATGACCTTGCGCGCCACTTCCTGGCCGTTGTGCCTCTCGATTTCGACGGTGAGCTGCTTCTCACCGCGCTTGCCGGCCTGGGTGACAATGCGCTCCCACGGCCACCGCTCAGGGTCTGAGCGGACCTGAGTCTGGAATGCTATTGCCTGGGTGTACACGTACCGCTCCGCGCTCACGAGGCTCAGATAGGGATTGGGGACGACCATGCTCAGAGAATCGCCGACCCTGATGAGGTCGCCTTTGACCGAGGGGTTGGCCAGCCGAAGGTCGGCGACGGTCATGCTCGCTTTAGACGCGATCCCCCACAGAGTCTCGTTCTTTACCACGGTGTGGACGACTACCTTGTCAGTGCCTCGTTCAAGCAGTGCTGCGGCATCCTCGGACGTCTTGAGCAGCGCGAGCGAAACGTCGCCCGGAACGAATTCGACCGTCTCGAGGAAACGACAACTCAGAATCTCGACCCCCGACTTGCGGGTCAAACCGGCCTTGTACCCCTCCAGCACCATCTCGACGGCCGACCGGGCTTCGTCTTCGGTCCGGCACGCGGCGACGTCCTGACCGTCTACTCTGATGACGCAGCCGGAGGTGACCAGAGGGAGCTTGCTCAGGAGTTCCCGGTTGGCCACTCCTTCAGCCGGCTGAGGCTCGGCGCCCGTCGGGACACGTCCGAATTCCATTTCGCCGCTGACCCATACGCGCTGCCCGTACTCGATCTCAAGTTGGGCCAGCAGGGCGTCGATCTGCGACAGAAACTCCGCCCTGTCGTCAACCACGGCAACGACTTCGCCGGCTACAATGACCGCGCGGGCACCGGCAGGGCGCATCGAGTTGAAGGAAAGTCCGAAAACGAGGAGTGCTACGACGGAGAGGAACAACAGGCGGCGGCGAGCTGCCGGACGCCTGCGTAAACGATCCAGAACAGCGGCAAAGCCGGGATGCGCCCTGCCGCTTCCCTTTGCACCTGTACTCGTCTTAGCCATGGGTGCCAAGATTCAGGCTCCCCTCCCGATAAGCGCGAGCCCTTGAATGGGCTTCTATCGCAACTGGTTAAGCCCCGAACCATTCGGTGCTATGGCTGGCCGTTCCTTCGTGACCAGCATGATTGCGCCGAGGAAAAATGTGCCACATCTAAGCCCTTGCACCTGAGGCTCGGCTGAAAGGCGAGGCCAGGTGTTGCCTTACAAGGAACAATATGCCCAGTTGCCGCTCCTCCAGCCACCGCTCGTCCCGGGCAGCGCTTCTCTAGACAAGCTTAAGCCGCATTGCCGTCGCTGTTGCCGGACAGGCCCCCTGGAGCTCGGCGGAAGCGCTAAGCGCCGGCGGGAGGCTTTGCCTTTCGACGGCCTCAAAGCCTAGCTCCGCGAAATACGGGCCAGCCGTGGTTGTGAGCAGGAAAAGCTCGTCCGTCCCTCTGTCGCGGGTCCGGGCGATTGCCGCCTTAACGACGGCCCGCCCCAGCCCGTGCGACCTGAGCGCGCGCGCAACCGCCACCGAACGCAGCAGCGCCTCCCCCCCGTGCCATTCCAGCCCGGCGACGGCGGCGGGACCGCCGCCGACATCGCAGACCATCAATTCAGTGTAGTCGATTCCGGCCAGCGGGAGCCCTGAGCAGCTCAGCAGTTCCCTGATCGCGGGCATGTCGGGACCGGTGGCCTCCCGAATCACGGGTGATAGGGAAGCACGGGGCTTGCGGGCCCGGATGTAGGCGCTGGCAAGTTGGGCGGGCCCCCACGTCACCCGACCCGAAACCTGAATATCGATGTCCGTGAAACCGGCGCCGGCCAGCTTGCTACGGTAATCGTCCACCATCAGCGCTCCGGCCACACACTGGCACCAGAGGTCCGGATCGGAGGTGACCGCTGTCGGCGGCCGCGAGGTGAATACTGTATCGGACACGGCGAGAATCCCGCCGGGATGGAGAACGCGAAAGCACTCCCGGAGGACGGCGTCCTTGTCGGGGGCGAGATTGATCACGCAGTTGGAGATGATCACGTCGGCGATCCCGTCGCCGAGCGGCAGTTGCTCAATCCGCCCCTCCAGGAAGGCCACGTTTTCCAGGCTGGCCCGGTGCTGGTTGGCGCGGGCGAGCTCCAGCATCTCCGGCGTCATATCCACGCCGTAGACGAAGCCCGTGGGGCCGACCCTCCGTGCGGCCAGGATCACGTCGAGCCCTCCGCCGGAACCGAGATCAACGACAACCTGCCCGGGCAAAAGCCGCGCCAGAGCCACCGGATTGCCGCATCCCAGACTTGCCTGGACGGCCGTCTCGGGGGCGCCTTCGGCTTCGCCGGGCGAGTAGTACTGGTCGCCGGGCGTCGCCTCGGAGCCCGAGCAACACGACGCACGGGCGGCGAGCTCCGCCTCCGCGGGGTCGGAGCCGGGGCTGCAACAGCAGGCCGACGGGCCCGTCGGGGCACAACAGGGGGGCTCCGTGCTTTTGCCGCGCCCTTGAGTTTGCTGCGGCGCCGCAGTACCGCAGCACGCGCCGCCGCCGGCCAGAAGGGACCGGGCGGTTCGAGCGTAACGCTGCTTGACTTGCTCGCGGATGTCTGTCATGTGGTCTCAATCTCCTTAAGTGGTTGCGGGTCGGTGCATGTCTCGGGACAGCACCCCTCGATGGCCCTGTTTAGCTGCTCGATGCCCTCAGTGACCGAGACCCTGCTGCCTGCAGGTATGTTCTCGAGAATGCGGGCCGCGAGGTCAATGCCCGACGTTTCGACCCGGTCGTACGCCTGCTGTCCCTGCGGCGTCAGAGAGATAAGGATGTACCGCCGGTCGGTGGGGTGGCGAACGCGCCGGAGATACCCGTCCCTGACAAGGCCGTCCACCCCGCGGCTGACGGAACTGAGATCAAGACCCAGTCCGGCGGCCAGTGAGCTGAGCGTCAGCTGGCCCGCTTTTCCAGCCTCCATGATTATGTGGCACCCGGCCATGCTCACTCCGCAGCA
>JAUYEG010000010.1 GCA_030691505.1 Bacillota bacterium
CCCGACAGTCTGAGTCCCACGTCGGCCCGGGAGTACTTCATGTCCGGCATGTAAATGTCCACCACGCCGTCGAGCAGGCGTAGGGTCGCGAGAGCGTCGTACCCGCCGGTATTATAGACCAGCGGCAGCGTAAGCCCGCCCGCCGCCGCCATTGCCAGGGCGTCCAGTATCGCTGGCACGACGTGGCTTGGCGACACCAGGTTGATGTTCTCGCAGCCCCGAGCCTGGAGAGCGAGCATTATCCGGCCGAGTTGCTCGCCGCTAACCTCGAGCCCCTCGTCGAGCTGGGAGGTCTCGTAGTTCTGGCAGAAAACGCAGTTGAGGTTGCATCCGCCGAAGAAGATGGTGCCCGAGCCGCCCTGCCCCACCAGCACCGACTCCTCACCGAAGTGCGGCCCGTAACCTGTCACCACCGCCCGTTCGCCGCTGCGGCAGCGACCGGTCGCCCCGGCGGTGCGGTCCACGCCGCATTGGCGGGGGCACAGGCAACAATCACTGAGCAGTCGCCTGGCATCTACTGTCCTCGCCGCAAGCTCGCCCGCCGGAAGCTGCCGGTAAAGAGGCAGAGGCCTGGGCGGGGGCGCGGGCGGGTCGCCAGCCCGGCGTCTCAGCCTCCGCCCGATGACCGTGAGCTTCCTTCTAAGCCTCAACAATTCACCCTCTTGGTTCAGTGGCAGGTGGTTATCAGTAGCCCAAGGCTATTGTTACGCAGCAGACGGGTTTCCGCCAAATCCGCCGGTACGTGAGCATAAACCCTCCTATGGATCAAAAGCCTACCGATGGGCTCAGGCATCTGCTCTTCACCCGACGGTTGCTGCACCGAACCGCCGCCTGGTGAGCAATAGCCTCCCACGGGAACCCGTCAGCGTAGACCGCCAAAGGCCGGCCCGGGGTAGACCCGGGCCGGCCTGTTGAACACGTCTGTCTCTGCGAAAAAGGCTACTTGGAGAACAGCCCGGGCCTGAGCTCGCACAGGTTGGCCATCGCCCAGACCAGGTCCGCACGGCTGATGATGCCCACCAGATTGCCGCCGCTCAAGACGGGCACCCGGTTGATCCGCCGCTGCGCCATGAGCAGCGCGACAGACTCAAGAGTATCGTACTCCTCGACCGCGATGACCTTGCGGGTCATGGCATCCGCGACCCTGGTCTCGCCAACCTCGCAAAGCCCGCGCGTGAAGACGGCGATGTCACCGACGCTGCTGTGCGGCGACACCCAGGCAAACGGGTTTCGCCGTGCAATCTGGACCTGTTGGCTGCGGCGGATCAGGTCGAGTTCCGAGATGATGCCGACCATGTGGCCGGCGTCGTCCACCACAGGCATGCCGCTGATGTCGTGTTCGTCGAGAAGGCGGGCGACCTCGCCCAGCGTGGCGGTATCCTGCACCGTGACAACCGGGCTCTTCATCACGTCCCTGGCAAGCATGCTCATACCTCCGATTGATCCGGCTCGGCGTGGGCAGGCTCTTCAAGGCCCGCACGCAGCCGCGGCCAGTCAACGTAGTCGTTGAAACCGCGCCGCACCAGTTCCAAGCCCTCAGTGTCCCCCGCGGCGAGCTTGCGCGACACCTCATGCAGCCGCTGGACGGTGCTGTAGGTGTCGTAGCGGACCAGGAGCACCGGGACCCCTTTCTCTTCCGCCCGGGCGATCACCCGCACGTTGGGGTAGAGCCCGCCCGTAAGAATGAGGGCCGACGTGTTGGTCTCCAGCGCCGCAAGGCACAGGTCCGAACGGTCTCCGCCGGTGATGACCGCCTTGTTGGTCGCCCGGCGCATGTAGCGGAGGGCGCTCTCAAGGGTCATCGCGCCGATCTGGACGTCCTCGACCAGGTTGTCAAGACGGTTCTCGCCGGTCAGCACCTCGGCGTCGAGCACGTCGCGGAACTCGCGGACGGTCGGCGCGGTGATCTCCAGGCACTTGGGGATGACGCCCAGCACCGGGTAGCCGCGCTGCTCGAGGATCGGCCGGTACAGCCCCTCGCACTTGTCGTGTATCTGCCGGGGCACGTTGTTCATGATTACCCCGATCAGTTCGACTCCCCGGAACTTAAGGCTGTCGCAAAAGAGCAGGATGTCGTCGAGGGAGTAGTCGTTCTCGACCTTGTTGACCAGCAGGGCGGGCGTCCCCAGCTTGCCCGCCAGGCTCATTGCGTCCATGCCCAGCGCGGACATGACGTGCGGTGAAGCGGTGCCCTCGACGATGACGACATCGCATGTAGCGCACATCCGCCGATGGGTATCGAGTACGCGTTGGATGCACTCGTCCGACTTCTCGTACCGGGTGAGGTAATATGGGCTGGTGGCGTAGAGTGAGATGTCCTGTGTTGTGCACCCGAGGCCGAGAAGACTGCGCATCAGCAGAGCGTCATCGTCCTCCCGGTTGGCCGCGGCCACGGGGCTCCAGACGGGCTTGAAGTACGCGACCCGCTTGTTTTCATCCTTGAGCTGCATGGCCAGCGCCGCACAAATGGCGGTCTTGCCGCTGGAGAACGTCCCCATCACGTAGACACTGCGCAAGTCGACCCACCTCACGATATGGTGATTTTTACGTCCAATGCTGTGACTCCGTCCACGTATGCGAACAGGGGGTTGATATCGAGCTCGGATATCTCCGGGAAATCGGTGACGAGCGCGGCCACCCGGGCGATGGTATCCGCCACCGCGGGGATGTCGGCCGGTTTCTCCCCCCGGAAACCGCGCAGCAGCTCAAAAGCCTTGGTTTCCTGAATCATGGCGTCGATCTCCGTCCGGTTGAGACCCCGCACGAGGCGGAATGACACGTCCTTGAGCAGATTGACGTAGATGCCGCCCAAGCCGAACATGATCAGCGGCCCGAACTGGACATCCTTGCTGAGACCGACAATGCACTCCCTGCCCGGGGGCAGCATGTGCTGCACCTCGACCCCGTAAACCGGCGCCTCGGGCATAAGCCGGGATACGCTCTCAAGTATGTCGAGGTAGCCCCGCCGGACCTCGTCCGCCGACTTGAGCCCGACCTTGATGCCGCCCACGTCGGTCTTGTGGAGGATGCGGGGCGAGGCAATCTTGAGCACGACGGGGTACCCCGCCCCCTCAGCGTACTGCACCGCCTCGTCGGCGCTCCGGGCCAGCTTTAGCATAGGCACCGGGATGCCGTAGGCCGCGGCGACCTCGGCCGACTCGCTGCCCAGCAGGACCACGCGGCGGTCGGCCCGGACGGCGTCAAACACGGCCCGGACCCGGTCGGGATCCTTGCCCGGCGCCTCGGTCGTGCCGAGCTGATAGGGTTTCCGGGTGGCCTTGCCGTACCGGACAAGGCCGGCGAGCGCGCCCACGGCCCGCTCCGGGAAGACGTAGTTGGGCACCCCGCCCGCCTTGAGAAGCCGCGCAGCCTCCTTGATGTTGAGCCCGCCGATGAAACTGGCGATGACGGGCTTGGCCGGGTGCTTGGCCTTCATTTCCACGAGATGGCGCGCCGTCTCCCTGGTGTCGATGACGGCTGTCGGCGTCAGCAGCACGACGACCGCATCCACGTTGGGGTCCGCGAGCACATGCTCAAGGGCAAAGCGGTACCGCTGGGCGTCCGCGTCGCCGATCACGTCCACCGGGTTGTAAAGGTTGGCCGTGACCGGCAGCCCCGCGCGCATGGCATCGATGGTTTCCCGCTCAAACCGGGCCATGGTCAGCCCCACGCCTTCAATGCGGTCGGTGGCCACGATGCCGGGACCGCCTGAATTGGTGACGATGGCCACGCGGTCGCTGACAGGTACCGGCTGGCTGGTGAACACCGTCGCGAGATCAAAAAGCTCCTCCATGGTCGCCGCGCGGACCACGCCGGTCTGGCGGAAAGCGATATCGTAGGCCACGTCGCTCCCGGCGAGGGCGCCCGTGTGCGACGAGGCGGCCCGCGCACCGGCCTGGCTGGTACCCGACTTCAGGATCACCACGGGGGTCTTGCGCGCGGCCTTGCCGACAACCTCAAGGAACCTCTGACCGTCGGCAACATCCTCGAGATAGCAGAGGACAACTCTGCTGTACTCGTCCTCGGCGGCGTCGGCGATGAAATCGACCTCGTTTAGGTCGGCCTTGTTACCGAGGCTGACGAACTTGCTGAACCCCAGCCTCTCGGCGAAACTCCAGTCTAGAATGGCCAGGCACAGAGCGCCGCTCTGTGAGAGAAATGCAATCTCTCCCTTAAGCGCGAAATCCTTGGAAAAGGAAGCGTTGTACGGCGCGTGCGTGTCCATGACCCCGAGGCAGTTTGGACCGACCATGCGCATCCCAAAGCGGCGGCACACGGAAACCAGCTCGCGTTCGCGCTGCAGTCCTTCGGCGCCGACCTCCTTGAATCCCGCGGTGATCACGATCAGGTACTTGACCCCCGCCTGCCCGCAGCGCTCGGCGACCTGGATGACGAGCGGCGCCGGCACCGCTATGACGGCGATTTGGGCGAGCCCGCTCAGGTCAGCTATATCACGGTAGCACCGGTAGCCGAGGATCTCGTCTTCCTTTGGATTGACGGGGTAGAGCTCTCCTTTGTAGCCGCTGGCAATGATGTTGGCGAGCACGGAGTGCCCGATTTTGCCGGGTGTTCTTGATGCGCCGATGACTGCGATGGACTTAGGATCGAAAAAGGAAGAAAGCTCGCCCATGCTTCACCTTCACCTTTGTGTGTGGCCGCCGGTCGTTCTTGGCGGAGAACTCATATGCCAGCTATCCAGCCGCTGCCCGTACTACTTCCATAGTGCCCTCGGGTTCCCTGCCTTGGCGCCGCTCAGAACGCCGCCGCGGACGACAGTTCCTCGACGATGTGGCGCGCGTCGAGAGCGGTGCCCGTCGCCGCCCGCAGCGCTTGGCCCAGGGGCAACAGCCTGCCCGGACGCCAAAAGTACTCCACCAGGAACTCCCCTGTGCGCCGGTCTCCCATCAGTTTGCCGTGTTCGCGGCGAAGGAAAGCCCGCGCCTGCCCGGCCGCCAGTTCGCACAAGAAAACGGAGGGCCAGAAACCGGGCTCGTCGAGCGTTGCCAGGTCGAGCGCGTAGGTGTGGCCGTCCACGCTCCCGGCGCCCCCCGCGCGCGCCAGCAGCTCGGCGGCGGCCGGCGCGGGGTCGAGGTCGGGATTAGCCATGATCCCCCACGCGAGCGCGGCGCGTGCAGCGATTTGGCGGAGCAGCGCGGTCTGCAGGAGGCCTGCCCGAAGGCACCCAACGGACAGAAAGCGTGACACCTCGCTCCGTGCCAGCGACGTCTGCCCGGCCAGCCAGTTGGGCTCGGTTGACAGGTCGGCCACGATCAGAGCCGCCGGGTCGAGGCGCGGCGGCGCAGACCGTTCGGCCAGAAACCCTCCGCGGCCGTAAAGCACTCCCAGAGCTGCTCCGGTCGCCTTGGCCAACTGCACCCAACCGTACTGCGAGCCCAGAAGGTAGTCGGCGACGACAACCGTCCGGGGACGAACACGCGCTCTTGTCACCGCCGGCTCATCGCCCCGCCCGCTCTGCAGCGCCGCCTCGCCGGGAACAGCCAGGACCGTCCAGCCCACCCCTGGCAGACCCCTTAGCTCAGGCGGCCACCATCTGGGCTGCAGTTCCGGGATGATCGGCAGCCCGTCGATGTGCAGTCCACAGGCACGCATCCCGCGCACGAGGCCCGCGCTGGCGTCTGCCGGCGGGAAATGGGCATCGTGGGCCCGGGATAGCTGCAATACCGCATGGTCGAGATCCCATGGCCTCAGGCTGCGCAGACCCAGGGCTCTCGTGGCGAAGTGGGCAAATCGCCCGGCGAGCTCATCCGTCGCCGCCAGAAACCCCTCGACGATCGCCGGCAGGTCGACCTCCCCCCAGTCCAACCGGAAGGGAGACAACGGCTGGTGCCAGTAGCGCACAGCGTTTTCGCCCGGCCTGTCCGGAGACCACGCCTGGGCCAGACCAGCGAGAGCGTCACGGACCATCGGCGCCAGCGACCGGGCAAGACCTGCCAGGGCTACGTGTGCCTGTTCGCGGCGGCCCCGGTCGGGGTCACGGGCCGCGACAAGCCGCAGGTCGTCCGCCGCCAACCGGTCCCTCCCCACCTGGCCCCGGAATGAGTCCACGACGGCCGCCGCCTGGCGCAGCAGCCGCCGTTGGCCGGACTGCGCGGCCGCCTGCTGCCCTAGAGCCAGGGATAGCCAGAGGGCCGCCCGGCGGCCCAGAGGTGTCGCCCCGCTGCTGCTGCGATAGAGGTTTTCGAGCCGGAACATGACCTGTTCGTCGGCCAGGAGCGCCGCCCGGCGGCCCTCGTAGCTGCCCCCGGTCCCGGTCGGGGCGCCTCCCTTGCGCACGCCGGTCCACAGCGCGTCAGCCTCCTCACGCGCGTTACAGCAAAGCTCAGCTTGGGCTTGAGCCAGGAGATCCTCGATCTGCAGGGTTGGCATTGCTCTGAAGCCAGACCTCCGGTCTAGCAGGGCAGGCAGATGCGGACTGTGGTGCCGCCACCCGGCTTGCTGCGCAGACTCAGCCGGCCGCCGTGAAGGACCTCGATGATCTCACGGGCCGTCGACAGCCCCAGTCCGTAGCCGTCCGACCTGGTCGTATAACCTGGTTGCCACACCTTGGCAAGGACGTCTTTAGGAATGCCCGTCCCGGTGTCCTGCACCCTGATGACCGCCTGGGGAGGACGGCGGGAGGAGGCCGCGGTCAGCGTCACGCTTCCGCCGCAAGGGGTAAAGTACAGCGCGTTGTCCAGCAGGTTGACCAGGACCTGTTTGAAGGCCATCGGAGCCAGCCTGATGCGGGGAAACACAGCGGGACAGTCGACTGTGAGGCCGACGCCCTTTTGCTCGAACCTCGGCACGAGCAAATCCGCCACGTCACGCAGCAGCCTGCGCATCCCGCCGGGCTCCAACTCCTCCCGCGGGTCGCGGGTCTGGTCGGTAAGCATGTCCCTCAGCATCACGGCCATCTCCTGCACCGCGGTTTCGATGCGGTACAGGTAGGAGTCCTTGGCCTCACCGGCCTGGACCAGAAGGCCGACCTGGGCGAGCCCGCTGATCGCAGTCAGGTAGTTGCAGAGATCGTGGGCCAGCCGCTCCGGTGTCTGGACCGGGCGGACGTCTTCGCGAGTGGCTGCCACCGGGGCGCGGGCACTCCACGCCGGATCCTGTTGCCGCGGCAAAGCATGTGCTTCCATGGCTCTGCTTGCTCCTCCGCGCTACGCGCGACACCCTGGGTCTCTTGCCCATCGGGCAATGGAGAAGTGCTGACCCACAGCTCTTGCTTCGCTCCGCCCCGCTTTGGTTGGATTGCCCGCTCAGCCGGGTTTCCTCGTGAAACGGCGATGCCCGGCCACTTCACCGCCGTCACACCTGGGTTGGCAACCAGTGCCATCCCGTCCGTTCAGGCCGTCATTCGGGCTGCCGCTGCGGCGGTCCTGCAATTCGAAGCCTCATTTTGCATGCCGGGGTTCGACAGTCTTCTACAAGGGGTTAGGGAGACGCCGCAACCGGGCCGCCTGTCCTGAACGGTTCTATCCGAGCTCGAGGCCCATTTCCTGCTCCAGATTGTCCAGGAAGCTCTGGTCGTCGGTGAACTTCCGCGCCTGCTCGAGGCAGGTCTCGATCGTCTCCCGGCGCTGTTGCTCGTCCACGCGGAAGGTGCGTGCGGCCCAGATCAGATCCTGCGGGCCCAGGCCGGCCGCCGCTCGGTCAAACGCATGCCGCTTTGCCCGTATGACCAATTCCTCCAGCTCGGCGCCGGAGAAGTTGCGGGTAACCGGTACGATGTCCTCGAGGAGGAAGGCTCCTAGCTCCTCATCCGAAAGCGACATCGGCGCCCGGTTGCGGTGCCCGCCCCGCATTCCCAAGTGCACCATCAGGATCTCGAGCCGTGCGCTTTCGCCCGGGTACAGGAACGGGATCTTGTAGTCGAAACGGCCGGTCCGAGTAAACGCCTCGTCGAGGTGCTCAGGTACGTTGGTCGTGCCCACGATGATCGACTGGCGGTCGGTCCTTCCCAGCCACTCGAGAAACTGCGAGAAGACCCGCCTCGTTTCCTCGCCCGCCGAGTCGGCCGATCCCCCGCGTTTGCCGAAGCGATCGATCTCATCAATGAAGACAATGGCCGGGGACATCTTCTCGGCGAGCGTGATTGCGTTTTTGAGGTTCTGTCCGGACTCTCCCAGCCACTTGGAGTAGATGTTCTCCGTCACCAGATTAATGAACGGCAGGTTGACCTCACGGGCAAGTGCATTGGCAAAAAGGCTCTTGCCTGTGCCCGGCGGTCCGAAGAGCAGGATGCCCCGCGGCAGCGGCAGGGCGAAGCGCTTGGCCCGCTCCGCGTAACGCAGGACGTTAATCACGTATTTCTGGATGAATTCCTTGATGACCTGGTACCCGCCTATATCCTGAAAGCCTAGCTCCGGGTCCTTAACTTCCAGAACACCGGACCGTTTGACCAGGTTGGATTTGAGGTTCTTGATGGTGAAGAGGGGGAAACCCTTGGTGGTGAAGTACGCTTCGAGCAGGATGCTCTCCATCTGGTGCAGGTTTAGCCCGGCGGTCGCCATGACCAGCTCGGCCCGCTGCTCGTCGTCGAGCTTGACCTCAAGTTCTCGGGCCGTGGAGGTGATTATCTGCTCCCGCTCGGCTTTCGATGACGCGTCGACAGAAATGATCACCGTGAGCTCGCGCGTGAACGAATCGAGGATCCGGTCGACTTCGGCGGTGACCAGGAAGATCATGGACCCCTTTGAGACCAGCAGGGGGTCGATAGCCCAGGAACGCAGCGCGGCCTGCAGGCCGGTCTCGGCCTCGCGGTGCTCGGCGACGTTCTGGATGATGAAAAGGCACTTGTGCTTTTTGAGGAACCCGTCGACCTCTTTGAGGACCGCTTTGAACTGCGTGAGCGCCCCGCCCTCTTCGCCAAGGCGCTGCATAAGGGCCGTGCTCCCGACGTTCCTTTTGTACGGCTCCTCGGCAAGGCCGGCAGCCGAGGGGGCGAGCCGGTAGAGGCCGTTCCACTGATCGTATACGAACAGGTATTCAAAGCGCTTGAGCTCACCGTCGTTGGCGATGAAGGTGCGAAGCTGCTGCAGCCGCTTGGGATCCGTCGTCTCGAAACAGATCACCGGCGAGTAATTGCTGCGCCGCTTTAGCAGGCCGTCCTCTATCCATTTCCTGTCCATCTGGAGCAGCCAGGACACGGGCAGTCCTCCCGGGGACTATCCGCACGGGGTGCGGAAGATGATCTCGCCGGCGACACCAAGCCCCCGCAGAGCCCGGACCAGCGCGGCGGTGCGGTCATGGGTCAGATGCTCGTTGACTTCGATGCGGTCGGCGCAAACCCTTATTAGAAGCACGCTTTGAGGGTCGCGCGGCAAGCTGTCGGGCGGCACGCCGGCGCCCTGCAAGCCGTCAGCGGGCGGGCTGTCAAGCAGGCTGTGTCTGCCCACCAGCACCGCCGTCGCACCGGGGCCGTCAGGGCCAGTCACGAAGTACCCTTGACCGGACGCGCCTCGCCGGTGCGGACCTCTTCCTCGACCCCGGTCTCGGCCGCGATTTGCGCCGGGTCTTTGCGCTCCACCGCCGCGGGCTCGACCAGCAGGCCAAACCCCGCCAGGACCTCGCGCAGTCTTTCGGCCTGGTCGATACAGTCATCTCCGGCAAAGCCGGAGAACTCAGCCTTCATGGTTCCGTCGCGGTTGATCTGCACATCTATGCGCTTGGGCATCTCGACAACCCCTTACTGCACAGCCCTGACCATTACCCGCCGCTCGGACCCCTGCCCATGTTCCTCGATATCCACCTCGTACGCCATGGCGCGCAACGCGCGGGCGACGGCGACTGTGGTGTAGGACTGCGTGACAAGGTCGCATATCCGTTGGGCATGGCGCTTATACCCGCCGTAGGCATCGTACATGAAGCGCACCTCGCCGCTAGGTGAGACGGTTATCCCGACACCGCGCGGAAACTCGGGCGTTACAATTGCGAAATCGCAGGTCTTGGTCGTCCCGTTGTAGTCGGAAATCTCCGCGCGCACCTCGCCGCGCAGTTGCGCCGCCACCGAAACGACCGCCTCGTGCAGCATCTGCCAGGTAGGGTCAGTCCGGGAGCCCACACCGCGGGCGGCCCGGGGGGCGACGCGGATCTTCGTCGAATACGAACTAATGATGCTCACGGAGAGCACCTCCTCTCAGAGGGAGTTGCGGGTGGGAAGATCAGTTCCCCAGCACGATCTGATCGGCCAGGAACTCGTCGCGCCGGCGCTCCCAGTCCGATAGTTGCAGGCGTATCGCCTCGAGCCTCCGCTCGGCCTCGGCCTTATCCGCAGTGGCCTCGTTCGCCTTGCGTTCGAGCCCGCCCAGCTCCGAATTTGGCTGGGCAAGCGTCCCGCCGAGCAGCACCAGACTCGCGACGCTGACCTGGGCGCGCAACTGCTCGACCCGCTCCTGCAGCCCCGGCTCGTCGCGCATCTTGACCTCGGTCTCGTCCAGTTGGGCACATAGCTCGGCGCGGCGCTGCTCCAGATCCTCACGCGACATGCCGCCGAAACCCTCGCGCCACTCCTGGATCTTTATCGAGCGGATACGGGCCAGACCGTTGCCGCGCTCCCACGTTTCGAGGAAGTCGCGGATCCGCCGCTGGTCAGACAGCTTTTCCCGATGGAGTTGCTCCAGAGTCTGCCTCTTGTGCTCCGCGAGCGCCAACTGCTGCTGGTTGCGGGTGATGGTCTCGAGGATGCGCTCCTCCTCGCTGCGGAGGGCCCCGATGCTGGCGTCAAACAGCGACTGCTTGCGCTTGCGCCACGCCTCGACGATGGCCAGGGCGATCAGGGAGTACACCGGCAGGAACACGCCCGCCACGGCCAAGATCAGGTAGAGCAGGTTTAGGCCCGGGAAGAGCCACAGGTTGAAGATGACGGATATAACCAGGGCACCCGCCGCGGACAGCGACAGGACGCGCTGCGCCTTTTGCGAGTACTTGTAGCGCGTGCTCAGTCGCCAGGCCGCCACGAGCACAATGGCTATCAGAAAGATAACAAACTGCATCCCGTCAGACCCCTCTAGCTATCGTGCCCCGCATCGCCGACGTTAGACGCAACGCGAGGCTGCGGACTAATCGCGATAGGCGCCTTAGAGCCCTGTGGTGCTGCGGCTATTTGCTCTAGGATTACGTTTGGGGGCAATGAGAAGTTTCCCGGGCGGGGTCAGCCTTTTTGGCCCGCTCGTCATGTCTGGCCCTGAGCAGCGCAGCAATCTCACCGAGCCCCAGACCCGCTGCCTCGAACGCCACGATCAGGTGGAAAAGGACGTCCGCGGCCTCCTCGCGCACCTGCCGGGCTGTCTTCTCGGACGCGCCCCCCGGCGCCCCCGCGGCGGCGGCGGCGAGAATGAACTCCACTGTTTCCTCACCGACCTTTTGCAGCACACGGGATAAGCCGGCGCCGAGCAACCCGGACACATACGAGCCGGCGGGGCGGGCGCGAGCGCGGTCCTGAATCAACCGCTCGAGCGTTCCGAGAAACTCAAGGTCGCCCGGCCCTTGGAAGCACACGTCCGCCAACTCGGCGGGGCCCAGGGGCCGGAAAAAGCACGACCGGGCACCCGTGTGGCAGGCCGGGCCGGACTGTTTGACCCGCAGCAGGACGGCGTCCGCGTCGCAGTCGAGCCAGGCCCCGACGACGCTCTGGGTGTTTCCGGACGTTTCACCCTTGCGCCACAGGCGGCCCCGGCTGCGGCTGTAGTACCACCCCTGACCGGTGCCGATGGCCCGCGCCAGAGCCTCGGGGTCGGCGTAGGCCAGCATGAGGACGGTGTTATCCCCGGCGTCCTGGACGATGACGGGCACCAGCGCAGGTGGAGGCGACGGGGCCGGGGACGGGGCCGAGGACGGGGTTTGCGACGGCGACGAGGTCGGAGTCCAGGTCATCTGGGATCCCTCTCCCCTGAGGGGTTTGCTGTACGTCTTTTGAGCAGGTGTGGGTGAGGACCTGCTTCCCACAGATCAGGTCTGCCGGTTGACCTGCTCGTTTCCAAGCAGCACGGGCCGACCTGCTCTGTACAGAGCAGGTCGGAAGTGGGACCTGGGCGCTGGAGAGCAGGTTGCGGGCGGCATCTGCTTTGTGGAAAGCAGTTGGTCCGCGACCCCGGCTCCCCGTCCGTTTGGCCTGTCGGCTTCGCGCCTGCCCGCAGAGGCTCACCAGCTGCTGCTGCTACCGCGGCCGCAGCGTCCGCCGCATCCGCGGCCGCCCCGTCCGCGGCCGCCTGCGCCGCCGCAAGTGTAAAACGTCCCTGCAGCAGAGCGCTGCCGCTGACGATGCCGGCAAGGCCCCGCCGAGCCTGCGCCGCGAGAGCCCGAACGTCTTCCAGCGTCGACACCCCGCCCGCCGCGATGACCTCAAAGGGCCGGTCCAACATTTCCGCGAGTATTCCCAGGTCGATGCCCCCCAGGGTTCCGTCAGCGGCAGTGTCGGTGACCAGGACGGTGTGCACGCCATGCTGGACGATCATCGCCAGCGCGTCCTGGAGCCCGACGGCCGCGCCGCTCTGCCAACCCCGGACAGCCGGCCTGCCGCCGCGGAGGTCCAGGGCCACGATCAAGCGGTCGCCACAGGCCGCGACCGCCTCCGGCAGAAAATCCCTGTCCTCAAGAGCCGCCGTCGCGCTGATGATCCAGGACGCGCCGGCCGCGAGGGCCGCCTGAAGGGCGTCTATGCTGCGGATGCCGCCGCCAAACTGGACCGGCACTCCCGACGCCCGAATCACCCGCCGAAGGACGGCGATCCCGCGGGCCGGACGCCGCCCCAGAGCTGCATCAAGATCGACAAGGTGCAGCCGCCGCGCGCCGGCGGCCGCGAACCGGGCCGCCACCGCCGCTGGGTCGGGATCGTACACGGTGACCCGGGCGGGGTCGCCCTGGTGCAGGCGCACACAGCGTCCGCCCATCACGTCGATCGCGGGGATCACCACCGGAGACGGAGACGCGGGCACGGGGCGACGCGCGCCGGATGGCATCTCGCCGCTCATCTGACCTGCATCCTCACAGGTCCTTTAGTGGAAACCGGCCCCCCCGCGCCGCATGCCGCCGGGTCCGGGGCCCAGGCGCGGCGGAGGGCGACGCCCAACGATTTGGCGGCCGCCTCAAGCACATGATGTGTGTCGTCGCCAGCCAGCACGCGCAGGTGCAGGCCCAGATGCCCCGCCGTGGCAAGGGCCCGGCAGAGCTCGAGAAAAAGCGCCGGCTCGAACCCGCCGGCGGCCTCGCGTCCGGCGATCCCGGCCGCGGCAAAGAAAGGCCGTCCGCCGAGGTCGACCGCCGCCATGACGAGGGCATCGTCCATCGGGACTGTGGCGTCCCCGAAACGCGCCACACCCGGCGCCGCGTCGCCCACGGCACCGCCTCCGGCGCCGCATAACGCGACGCGCACCGCCTCGCCGAGGCCAAGGCCGGCATCCTCGGCCGTATGGTGCGCACCCCTGCACAGATCGCCGCGCACCCTCATCCGCAGGCCGAAACGGCCGTGCCTTGCCGCCGCCGTCAGCAGGTGGTCCAGAAACGGGACCCCCGAGTCAACCGCGATGCCGTCCGGGGCCCCTTGGCCATCGAGGGCGAGCGTGACCGCGACGCTGGTTTCGCCGGTCTGGCGGGACACCTCCGCCGCCCGTGGGGGCGGCAATTGAGGCGTCACTTGGCGGACCCTCCGGCAGCGGGCGGCGCAGCCAGCGCTGTCAGGGTTTCGCCCAGAGCTGCGGCAACGCGCAGGTTGGCCTTGCCGTTGCCTACGCTCACGCGCACGCTCCGCTCCAGGCCCGCCTCGCCCGGGTAGTGACGGATGATGATGCCCCGCGCGGCGAGCGCCCGGACCACCGGCTCGGCCCGACAGGGCAGCGAAAGCAGCATGAAGTTGGTCTGGCTGGGATGGACAAGGACGCCGGGCAAGCGCGACAGATCGGCCGCGAGGAGATCGCGAAGCCGGTTGAGCGCCGCGGCGGTGCGGCGGGCGATCTGCGGGTTGGCCAGCACGCCGAGGCCCGCGACCATTGTCGCCGCGCTGACGTTGTAGAGCAGGCGCGCCCGCTCCAGTTCCTGCGCCATCGGCCCGGAGGCTATCGCGTAGCCGAGCCGGAGGCCGGCCAGGCGGAAGGCTTTGGACATCGTGCGGAGGATGACAAGGTTTTTGCGCCCGCCGCCGATCACCTCATCGGCCATTGTCTCGCCGCAAAACTCGAAATAGGCCTCGTCCACAATCACCCTGGCGTCGCGCTGCTCGAGGGTACTAACCAGCTCTATCACCTGCTGGCGTGGAAAGACGTTGCCCGTCGGGTTGTTGGGCCGGCACAGGAAGACGATGTCCCCGGGGCCCGCCGCGTCAGCCAGTTCGCTTGCCGGCAGGCCGAAACCGGGCGAGCGAAGCGGCACGTCAACGAACGGCAAGCGCAACGCCCGGGCGACCTGCCCGTAGACCACAAAGGTCGGACTGGTGCA
This sequence comes from Bacillota bacterium, assembly GCA_030691505.1. Taxonomy (GTDB): domain Bacteria; phylum Bacillota; class Sulfobacillia; order JAUYEG01; family JAUYEG01; genus JAUYEG01. Next base: position 14,434 of record JAUYEG010000010.1, read on the forward strand.
GATGACCCTCGTGCCCGGGCGCGAGAGGGCGATCTGGCAGAGCTGGATGAGTTCGTCGGCCCCGTTGCCGGGGACTATGGCCTCGGGGGGCGCTCCCGTGTAGTCCGCCAGGGCCTTTAGCAGGCGCGGGCGGAGGGCGAAATCGTACCGGCTAAAGGGCAGGTCACCAAGCGCCCGCAGTATCTCCAGCTTGAGCTCCGGGGGCAGATCCCACGGGCTCTCGTTATCCTTGAGGCGCAGTCGTCCGCCGCCCAGCCCCTCGCGCCAGCCCCGCCGCAAGTCAACCGTCCAGTTTGCCACCTGAGGCCACCTCCGTGCCGGTCATCTGCTGCAAAGTACGTTCATGTGCCCAGAACCCCTCGTACCGGGCGATCACCGCGGCGGCCCGGCCGACGGCCGGCGTGTCTTCGGGCCCGAGATCCACCCAGCTCACGCGACGCATGAAATCCAGCACGCCCAGCGGCGACGCCCACCGGGCGGTACCGCCGGTCGGCAAAACGTGGCTCGGGCCCGCGGCATAGTCCCCCGCCGCCACCGGCGAGCCGGGACCGATGCAGACGGCCGCGGCATGGGCCGCTACGCGCCGTCCGAAAGACGCCGAAGCGCTCCGGTTCCCCAGATCGATCCAGAGGTGCTCGGGCCGCACCGCGTCAACGACCCCGGCGGCCTGCCGCAGGCCGTCAGCGCTGATTACGGCCCCGCGCGACGCCAGCGCAGCGGCGGCCGCGTCGCGGCGCGCCGGCGGCATTAGGCTCAGGCCATCGCCGATCAGGCCCACTACCTCCCCGGCGGAAAGCGGCGGCAGGACCACCGCCAGCGGCAGGGCCAGCGGGTCGTGCTCCGCCTGGGCAAGCAGCTGCCACGCCAGGGGCCGCGCGGCCCCGCGGTGCCCCGCGACTCCCAGTACCTCGCTCGGCCCGGCCAGCCCGTCAAGGCCCACAAGACCGTACAGCTGACGCTTGGCCTCGGTGACGAATGCGTTGCCGGGCCCTACCAACTTGTCCACACGCGGAACCTCGCCGGCCCCGAAGGCCATCGCCGCCACGGCCTGTGCGCCGCCGAGCCGGAACACCCGGTTAACGCCGGAAAGCAGCGCCGCCGCGGCCACCGCCGGAGGCACCGCGCCCCCGGGCCCTGCCGGTGGTGTGCACAGCACGATCTCGCCGACGCCGGCGACCTGCGCCGGCACAGCGGCCATGAGCACCGAGGACGGATACGGGGCCCGACCGCCGGGCACGTAGATCCCGACCCGCTCAACCGGGCACCAAACGTCGTGCACCGAGGACCCCGCCCGGCCGTCATCCGGGCCTTGTCCCTGCACGCTCCCATGTGCGGCGGGCGGGTCTATGTTGAGGCGCTCCAGCGCACGAACCGCGAACTCCCGGATACGCCCGGCCGCAAAGGCGAGAGCCTCGGAAAGCTCGGCGGGCACATGCCCGGCAGCCCGGATCAGTTCGTCTCGCCCGACCTCGAGACATGTGAGATCGACGCCATCGTAACGTGAGGTCAGCTCAAGCAAAGCCCGCTGCCCCCCGCGGCGCACCTGCTCGATGATCGCGGCGACCGCCGGCCCAATGCGGGCGGGCTGCGCAGCTTCCGGGGCGCCCGTCGCCCGTTCAGGGTAATTCGACCCGGACCAGGCCCCGTCCCGCCAGAGCGACAGGAATCTCTCCGCCGTCACCGTGCGCACAACGCCCGGCCCGGTCATGCCTGGGGTCCCGCGGCTGCCAGGCCGGCGCGGGCGCTGACGGTTTGGCGCAGGCGTTCGAGGCAGCGCTGCAGTTCGGGGGCCATGACCCGAAACGCCACGGGGTTGACCACGAGGCGCGCGGACGAAGAGACTATGACGGCGGTTTCGACAAGACCGTTGCTCTTGAGGGTGCGCCCGGTCTGCACAAGGTCGACGACGGCGTCGGCCAGGCCCAGCGCGGCAGCCATCTCGACCGCCCCATGAACCTCGACCACCTGGGCCGAACTGCCACCGGCCTGCAAGAATCCTTCGGTCAAGCGGGGGTACTTGGTCGCCACCCGGCGTAGCGCGCGCAAGTCGGTGGGCGCCGTCCGCGCATGGGCGGCGGCCGCCGGCACGGCAAGTACCAGGCGGCAGCACCCGAATTTGAGATCCAGCAACTCAATGACCTGCCGGGGGTGCTCGAGCAGGGTGTCCTTGCCCGCCACGCCCAGGTCCGCCACGCCGTTCTCAACGTACAGGCCCACGTCGCGGGGACGCGCAAGCAGAAACCGCCACCCCTCGCGCTCGATCACGAGGTCCGGTGACCCGGCGTCCCCCGCGTCCACCGGCAGACCGGAGGCTGCCAGCAGGCCGAGCGCGTCAGGGAGCATCCTGCCGCGAGGCAGGGCCACGGCGATGGGCATGGGGTACACCTCCGGATTAGTTTGGGCTGCTCCCCCTGCGGGCACGCGGAGGGATGTGCAGCTAGTGGATGCTCTGATGGCCCGCGGCCATCGCAGGAGGGTCGTCGGTGAACCCCGGCGACGCCGCAAGAACCCTGATCTCGCGGTAGGCGCCGCCCTCACAATAGAGGAGGCGCACCGCCCCACGGGCGCGGCACGCGTTCAGGGCTGCCGAGAGCGGCTCCGGCACGAGGCGGGTTTCAACCCGGAAGCCCGCGGCGCGGAGGGTGGCCGCGATGGCCATCGCGCTCCGGCGCTCACCCCGGCAGGCTGTGGCCACGACGACCGGCCCCCTGCCGTCTGGCTCTCCCTGCCCACGCCCCGGGTTCGCCGCAGCGGTGATGTCGAGCGCAAACCCGGTCGCCGGTACGGCCAGGCCGAATCGCTCCAGCAGGCGGTCATAGCGCCCTCCCCCGGCGATAGGCCTGGCCAGACCATTGACTGTAACCTCGAACACCATCCCCGTGTAGTAGTCAAGATCGCGGAGCAGGGACAGATCGAGCGCGAGGTCCTCGACGCCGTAGTCCTCAAGCGCGCCAAAAAGGGCCTCCAGCTCGGCGGCCCCGGAGGCGAGGCCCTCACCCGCCCTGCCCAGCCCGGCGAGGATTGCACCGGCCTGCGGACGGGCGTACGGACCGCCCGCGATCAGGGCGGCCAGCTCGGGGCCGAGCAGGCCCTGAAGCGCCACAAGGTCACGCTGGCGGGCGGCGGCGCGGAACTCGGCGGCGCGTTGGGCGGACGGCGCGGCGGCAGCGGCTAGGGCCTGCCAGGCGAGGCCGGCGTGACCCACCACCACCCGGGCGCGCCCGGGCAGCAGCGCGTTGACCGCTGCAAGAGCCACGGCGATGACCTCGGCGTCGGCCTCGGCATCAGCGCCGGCGGCAGCCATGCCTATGAGCTCCACCCCGCCCTGCTGAAATGAGTGTGGGGTGCCGCTGCCAGGGCTCTCCGAACGAAAGACGGGCCCCGCGTAGCACAGCCGCAGCGGAAGGGCGGCGGCCAACTCCTGCTGCGTCGCGCCGGAAAGCTGCGCGGCCGCCATCCGGGCGATACCGGCCGTCATCTCGGGACGAAGCGCTAGCAGCTTGCCGTTGCGGTCCAGGAAACGGTAGACGCGCTCCTCCGAAAAGGATGCGCCACCGCAGGCAAACGTCTCAAAGTACTCAAACACGGGGGGCTCTACCCGCCGGTAACCCCAGTTGGCGAAAAGGCTGACCAACTGAGCCGTCAGGGTCTCGATGGCCTCCCGCTCCGCGGGCCCCTGGTCCACGACGCCGGCGGGAAGGCGGTAGCGCGCCTGTTCCATGCCGGTTCACCTCCGTGGCTTTGGGGATGTCGTTTCTTTATCATAGTATCATGATATCACGTCACACTGCGGAGCCTAACACGCTTGGCAGCGGGGCGTCAATAGGTCGCGAGACGACGCGACGCGGCTTTGGGGGACGCAGATCGAGGTCGAGAGACGTGGGCCGAGTTGCGCAGTGACGCAGGTCGAGGGAGGAGAGGAGGACGAGAGGATGAGAGGATGAGAGCAAATTGACAAAGCCAACGGCCGGGCGGGCAATCCGCCCGGGACGTCAGCGGGAAGTCACTCGGGCTCGCCTGTGCTGCGTGCGTGCGCCAACTGGTAGCCGCCGGAGCCGTACTCCACGAACCGCTTGACCCGGCTGATTGTCGCGCTGCTTGCGCCGGTGGCGCGCTCGATGTCGTCATACTTGGCGCCCTGGAGGATAAGCCCGGCGACGGCAAACCGCTGAGACATGGCTTTGAGCTCAGCGACGGTACACAGGTCGTCAAAGAACCGGTAGCACTCCTCCACGTCGCGCAGCGCCAGCACTGCCTCAAGCAGCTGCTCCAGGCCAGGGAGACCTCTAAGCCGGCCGGTGTATGTCACTGCTCTCCACCTCGCTCGTCCATGAATAGGAACCAAACTCGCCCGCGCACCAGAACCCGGTCCGCTCGTAAAGCCGCAGGGCGGCCGCGTTTGCACGGGTCACGCCCAGACTCACGTCGCTAACGCCGCGGCTCGCCAGCAAGTCCAGGGCCCGCGCGACGAGCGCCGTGCCCACCCCACGCCCCTGCCAATCGGGGGCAACGGCTACTTCGACGATGAAAGCCTCTCCGGGCCGGCACCGGGAGCATAGCACCACGCCGATCGAGGTCCCGTCCGGGGTTGTGGCGACCCCCGTGCACCGCCGGTCAAACCGGCCGCAGCTGCCCGCGGCGATGCCGCGCACCGCCGCCCCCGCCTGCTCCGGATCTAGCAGCTCGGGGTAGATATCCCTGTCCACCGAGCTGCCGTTGGCCCTGCGCAGAACCTCGGTGATCGGCCGGACGTCCGCCGCCTGCCAGCCCCGCAGCCGGAATGGCCGCCCGTCGCGGCTTATCGCGTCACGGGTGAGGGGCATCCGGGTGCGAGTGGCCGGACGCACAAGCGTCGTCCGCATGATGAGCCGCGGGACCACGGAAAACCTGCGGTTGGCCCACAGCGCATCCTGGTTGGAGTGGCTCACCATCATGGCCTCGGAGAGAATCCTGCGCGGGGGCAGCCGCGCCGGGTCATCGCGCAGGTCGGCCAGCGTGGCGTCAAGCAGCCGCTCCTCAACGCCCCGGTTTCGCCACTCATGACCAACATGCAAGAGGCTGATCCGCGCCGTGCCCCGGTATTCAGCATAGGCAACGATCCCGGCGGTCCGCCTGCCAGCCTGAGCCACATACCCCTCAAACCGGCCGGCCGCAAGTCCCTTGACCAGCGGACGCATGAGGCTTCTGACGAACCACCCAAAACGCTCGCCGGCCTCCGTCCCGTACTCGGTCAGCAGCGGCCGGAAGCGAAATCCCACCTCCGAGAGCGGGTGAAGCGGAAACCCGGACACCGGCGGACCCCCTCCATCGCCCCAGCCGTTGCGAGTTGTGAGCTGTATGCCGGGAGGTTGGCTTTCTCTGAACCCACAGAGCTATCCTGCCCGTTGCAGGCAGGTCCGGCCGGGATGCGGCCGGGGTCCGGCCGCCGCGGAGGAGGAGCGGGGCCACGCGGGCGGAAAGGAGCCAGTGCATACTCACGTGAGCAGGAGGTAGTGGAATGGCTCAGACGGCCAAGCGGGTCTTCATATCTTGCGACATCGAGGGGATAACGGGTGTGGTCGGACGAGAACAGGCCGGCCAGACGGGCAAGGACTACGAGCGCGCGCGGCGGCTCATGACGGGCGATGTCAACGCGGCCATTGCCGGCGCGCTGGCCGCCGGGGCGGAGCGGATTGTCGTCAGCGACGGCCACGGCAACATGCAAAACGTCATCCTCGAGGAACTCGACCCGGCCGCCGAACTGGTGTCCGGCTCACCCAAGCCGCTGACGCAGGTGGAGGGCATCGACGAGGGCTTCGACGTGGCCTTCTTCGTCGGCTACCACGCCCGCATGGGAAGCACCGGCGTGCTCTCGCACACCATCTCCGGCAGCACGGTCGCCAACATATGGGTCAACGAAGTGCTCATGGGCGAAACGGGCATCAACGCCGTTCTGGCCGGCCATTTCGGGGTGCCCGTCGGGCTGGTGTCCGGCGACCAGTGTGTCTGCGCTGAAGCGCGCGAGCTGCTCCCGGCCGTCAAAACGGCTGTCGTGAAGCATGCCATCACGCGCTATTCGGCGCGGTGCATGCACCCTGAGAGGTCGCGCGAGCTCATTCGCGGCGCCGCCGAGGCGGCGATGCGCGATGTCGAAACGATGGCTCCCTACCAGGTTGTCACTCCCGTCACGTTTGCGATTCAGTTCAAGGACACCGGGATGGCCGAGGCGGCGGTGAGGATGGCCGGGGTCAAGGTCATCAACCCGTCGACGCTCTCGTTCACGCATGATAGCCCGGTGGTGGGATTCAAGACGCTCCGTGGCATGATCGGACTTGCCGCCGGCTAGGAGGAGTACGTGCGCCACCTGGAGAACATATGTTCGTAAAGAACGCATGTTCAGGGAGGCGGGCCGGTGTCTACCCTCGGGCCGGCAGATCATCACGGCGACCGCATTGCCGCGAAATACCAGACCGCAGGCGCGATCGTAAGCTCGGCGGGACAGGGACACGCCGCTGCCAGGCGGCGGCTGGCTGGCTCGCCCTGGCTGCGGTGCATCGCGGGCGCCAATACACCGGAGGCGCGGGCCGCGTCCGCCGCACAGGCGGGACCAGCCGCATTCGCCGTACCGGCCGTGCCGGTCGGATTTGCTGCACAAGCTGTGCCGGCCCCGCGTTCGCATTCAGGCGGGTGTCCCGAATGTGGGGGTACCCTCGTACGCGCCGAGGGCTGTCAGCTGTGCAGATCCTGCGGTTTTTCGCCGTGCAGCTGATCTAGGGGGCCGCTACCCGCGCGCCTTCCCGGAGACGTGCTCCATGTCCAGCGCAAGCACCACGGTCTGCGCGGCACGCTCAGCGTAGGCCGCCGCTGCGGGCGTGCCCGCCGTAGGCACCGCAATGCCGTGGTGACGGCAGATTGCGTCCAGCGCCGCCAGCTTGGCCTCGCCTGCAGTCAGCTCAAAGACCCGTCCAAACACCAGCACGCTGCGGTAGGTAATCGTCGTGGCGCACGGGGTTTCGCCCGGGTCCACCGCCCCGGGCTCGGTCACGCACAGCACCGCCAGGGGGTTGTCCCGCAGGAAGTCGAGCTTTTGCCCGGATGTGGCGCAGTGGAAACAGATACGGTCGCCGTCGCGTCCGTAGCTCAGCGGGATGGCGTAGGGCTGTCCGGCGCGATCAGCCATGGCGAGGATCCCGAAGGTGGCCCGGTCCAGCAGGGCCACCGCCCCCTCCCTGTCCATCGTCCTGTCCTTGCGGCGTGCAGGACGGTACCATGAGCCTGGCTTCGTTTCGTCCAATCGGTTCCTCTCCTCTCGGGGTCGCGCGCGCGGCTTGACCCCATGGCTCCTTTCCCCATGCTAACAGAAAGCTAGGCGGCGCATGCGCCGGTCCCATTGAGCAGGATGGCGCGGCGGCTCAGAGAATGTCCAGCCAGACAAGGTCGCGAGGAGGAACAACCATGGTCAAGCCGCCAGCCTATGACCTCGAAAAGGTGCGCGCCGATTTCCCCGCCGCCACGAGTTGCTGCTATCTCAACACAGGGACGCTCGGCCCGTCGCCGACGGTAGTCACGGACCGGTTCCTCGCCGCATACCGGGCCTGGCAAGACAGCTACCCAGGCCAGCCCGACCAGTACGGCGCGACGCGCGCGCTCATGGAGCTTGCCCGGCCGCGCGTGGCCCGCCTGATCGGCGCGCAAGCCGGGGAGATTACCCTCACGGGAAACAGCACCGACGGCGTCAACATCGTTGCCCAGGGGCTGGACTACAGCCAGCGCAACGAGGTCGTCATCACCGATCAAGAACACCCCGCGGTTTTCGTTCCCTGGCTCAACCTGGCCGCCCGCGGGCTGGTTGAGGTGAAGATGCTTCATTGGCACAAGGACCCGGCGCACACGCTGCGCGGGCTGCGCTCGCTCCTGGGGGCCAAGACCGCCCTCGTGTGCCTGAGCCACGTGTCCTCGATGACGGGCATGGTCTTGCCGGTGCGCGAGGTATCCGACCTGGCCCATGAGGCCGGGGCGCTGGCCATGTACGACGGCGCCCAGGCGGCCGGGCAGGTGCCGGTGGACGTTCGCGCGGACGGCTGCGACCTGTATACCCTAAATGGGCACAAGTGGCTTCACGGCACGGTCGGCACGGGGGCTTTGTTTATCAGCCGCGAGCTGCTCCCTCTGGTGCGGCCGGCCGCGGTGGGCAGCGGCACTGCAACCAGCTACGGGTACCCCGGCTCGACGGATATGGCCTGGCGCGAGGACGTGACCAAATTCGAGTTTGGCACGCGCAATTGGACCGTTTACGCCGGGTGGGCCGAATCGCTGGACTACCTGGACCGGCTCGGCCTCGACAAAATCAGGCGGCACCAGTTGGAGCTCGGCGACTACCTGCGCGGTGGGCTCGAATCCATGCCGGGCATCAAGGTTGTCGGAGCGGACCAACCGGAGCTGCGAAGCGGTCTCGTCGCTTTCAGCGTGGAGGGGCACGATGCGGCCGAGCTGTGCGCTTCCCTGTGGCGTGACCACCGAATCGCCACACGCCCCGCGCGCGAGATCAACGCCGTGCGGGCTTCGCTCGCTGTGTTCACGACCCCCGGGGACGTCGACGAGCTGCTACGCGCGCTCCGCACGATGGTTCGCGCGTGAAACGTCCCGCCTCGGCGAGGCTTCGAGGGGGCGGCGCGCCCTGGGGGCGGCGGCCCTGGATACGCGTCTTCGCCACCGCCTTCGTGGTCGGGTTTTCCGGCGCGCTGTCACCCGGGCCGCTCACGGTGGCCACAATCCACGAGGCCGCGCGGATCGGCTGGGTGGCCGGACCTCTTGCGACCCTCACCCACGGCCTGCTGGAATTGCTCATGGTTGCGGCTTTGGGCCTGGGGCTGTCGCGGGTGCTCCGGCGAGGCGCCGTCGCCGGGACGATAGCGCTTGCCGGGGGCCTGGTGCTGGTGTGGATGGGCTGGACCATGATCGCCGGGGCGCCGGCCGCCGTGCTGCCGGGGTTGGGGTGCGGTCCTGAAGAAGGCTCGTCCTATGCCCTGGGCGGCCCGCTGCTGGCCGGGATTCTTGCCACCCTGGGCAACCCGTACTGGTTTCTGTGGTGGGCGACTGTGGGCGCATCGCAGCTGGCATGGTCACGCGAAAGGACGCCCGGCGGCCCTTTGACCTTTTGGGCCGGGCACGTGATGGCCGACCTGGTCTGGCTGGCGGCGCTCGCTGCAGCCGTCGCCACGGGCCGGCGTCTCTTGACGGACGCGATCTACCGCGGGCTGCTGTACTTGCTCGGCGCGGCTATGGTCCTGCTCGGGGTGTATTTCGCCGCAAGCGCGGCGCGGCTCTACCGGGGACCGGCGGGCAGCGGGCGACAGAGTGCCGGCCCAGGCGGCATCGCCGGCACCGGCCGCGAGTAACACTGGCTACCCCGCCGATCTGGAGATTTGGATAACGCCATTCGGCGCTGCGCGGCGCCTAGCCGCCGCTGCCCAGGTAGTCGAGTGCCGCGCGGACCATTACGGCGGCCCCAACCGGCATGCACTCCTCATCAAAGTCAAACCCCGGATGATGTCCCGGCAGGACCATGCCACGCGATTCGTTGCGGGCCCCGAGGCGGAAGAAACATCCCGGCGCCAGCTGGGCGAAATACGAGAAGTCTTCGCCGCCCATGCTCGGCTTGGGTATGAGCAGGACCTTGTCTTGCCCGAGGACCGACCGGCCGGCGGCCTCGACCAGCCGGCACATCCCCTCTTCGTTGACGACCGAGGGGTATCCGTAGCTGTATTGCATCTCAAGCTCGGCGCGCATGGCGGCGCAGATGCCTCCGGCCAGCCGGCGCATCCGGCTCTCAACCGTGACCCTGAGCTCGGGATCAAGTGTCCGCACGGTACCAGTCATGGTGACTTCGGGGGCAATCACGTTGCCGCGGAAACCGCCTTGGAAGGTCCCTACCGTGATCACCAGCGGGTTGACCGGGTCCACCTCGCGGCTGACGATGGTCTGCAGCGCCGTGACGACCTGGCAGCCTACGGCGATGGCGTCAACGGACCGGTGCGGGTGCGCCCCGTGGCCGCCCACGCCGCGGATCGTGATCTGAAAGCCATCCGGGGCCGCGCTGGTCACTCCGTGTCCGACACCGATCCGGCCGGTGGGTATTTCGGTGTTGATGTGGAGGCCGATAACGGCATCGACGTGCGGGTTCTCCATCGCGGCGTCCGCGATCATCGGCTGGGCGCCGCCGGGCCCCTCCTCGGCCGGCTGGAAAAGGAGCTTGACCTGGCCGTCAAACTCCCCGCGCAGTCCGTGCAGCAGCGTGCCCACGCCGAGCAGGATCGCGGTGTGCCCGTCGTGCCCGCAGGCATGCATCTTGCCCGCAACCCGCGATGAGTAAGGCCGATCCGGCTGCTCCTGTACCGGCAGCGCGTCCATATCCGCTCTGATGGCGATGGTCCGTCCCGGGCGCCGCCCCCGGATCAGGCCGACGACGCCGGTCCCGCCCACTCTTTCGCGAACCTCGATGTCGAGCGCCCTGAGGGCGGCGGCAACCGCGGCTGCGGTCTCAAACTCCTCCATCCCCAGCTCCGGATGCTGGTGAAACTGGCGGCGGTGGGCCACCATTTCCGGCAAGACCGCCGTTGCCCTGGCTAGCATCGTGTCGGTCATGTCTCAACCTCCCGAGGTTTGGTCGTCCAGGCTTCGGCGGCCGCCGTCTCTGCTCCTTTGCGCCCGCCGGCCGCAGCCGCTCCCCCTACGACATCCGCCAGGTCGTGTATCTCCTCCGCCCGGACCGACACGCCGTTGCCGCGGCGGTCGAGCCGTCCATAGACCGCCAGCGGGGGGGCCGGGTCGCGGAAGATCAGCTTGCCGTAGCGGTCATACACGTTCTCGAAAATAGTCACGTCAATCAGGCCCGCCTCGTCCTCCAGGGACAGGAACACGACGGTGCGGCCGCTGCGAGTGGGCGGGCGGTGAGGCCTGAAAGGCACCCCGGCGACCATGACGCGGGCGCCCGGCGCGAGGCGGCGCCTGGTAAGACGCGCACTGTCCAGATAACTGAGAGCTGCCAGCCGTCTGCGGAAAAACGACATCGGGTGCGGGCCGGTGGTAAAGCCGAGGATTTCGTATTCGTACCGGAGCCTTTCCCATGGGGAGAAATCGGGCACCGCCTCGCCGCCGTGTACCTGCGGCGAGGCCGGCGGCTCCTCCCTTACTGAGCGATAGAGGGGCAGGTCCCGGGCACGGGCCGCCTGGAGCAGCGGGCCGGCATGCCACACCATTTTGCGGCGGTTGCCGCCGTCGGCCAGGCCGTCGAGGGCGCCGCACAGAATGAGGTTTTCGGCGATGCGCGTATCAAGCCCCGCGGCGGCGGTGCGCGCGAGAAAATTGGCAAGATCAAGGAATGGCCCCCCGATTCTGGCTTCAAGCAAGGCCGCGAGGACCGGCGGGGACATGGCCTTAACCTGCCTGAGACCGACACGGATCGCCGGGGCATCCTCTCCCTCAACGACGAAATCGCCCTCGCTGCGGTTGACCGACGGGGGCAGGATGCGGACCCCCCTCCGCCGCGCCTCGACGCACAGAACGTGCGGCGGGTAGTAGCCCATCGGCTGCTGGCTTAAAATGGCCGCGAAGTAATGCGCGGGATGGTGGCGTACCAGATAGGCGGTCTTATAGGCGATATCGCCGAAAGCCGCCGCGTGGGCTTCGCAGAAACCGTAGCTGGCGTAGCCGACCACGTAGGAGAAGATCGTTTCCGCCACCTGCGCCTCGATGCCCCTGGCCGCGGCCTTGGATACGAAAAACCTGCCGATATCCTCCATCGCCTCGTGCGAGCGCCCGTGGGTCATCACCCTGCGCAGCCGGTCGGCCTCGCCCGGGGTGAAACCGGCGACGGTGATCGCGATCTCGATCACCTGTTCCTGAAACAGGACGACGCCATAGGTCTTCTTGAGAATGGGCTCGAGCAGCGGGTGCAGGTAGGTTACCTCCTCCTGCCCCTTGCGGCGGGCGATGAACGGCTCGACCATGTTGCCCTTGATCGGGCCCGGGCGGATCAGGGCCACGCTGGCGACGATATCCTCAAACGTTTCCGCCCCCAGCCGCGCCTGCAGGGCGCGCTGCGCCGGCGATTCAAGTTGAAAGGCCCCGACGGTTTCTCCCCGGTGAAGCATGGCGTAGGTGTCGGGGTCGCCGTGCGGGATGCGCTCATAGCCCAGGCGTTCGGACGCAATCCGGCCGCGGTTGATCCCCAGGAGGGCATCGTCGACGGCCCCCAGGGTGCGCAGGGATAGGAGGTCCAGTTTGACGAGCCCAAGTTCCTCGACGCCCACCTTGTCAAACTGGGTGACGACAACGCCTTTGGCCGCCATCTGCAGCGGGGTGATCTCGGTAAGCGGCCGGCTGCTGATGACCACTCCGCCGAGGTGCGTGCTGAGGTGCCGCGGAAAACCCGCAACCGCCGCGGCGGCCGCCGCCAGCCGGCGGTACTTCACGGCCGGAATGCCGCTGTCGCGCAGTTCGGGCAGTTCTTCGAAGGCCGAGTCAACCCGGCGGGCATTCATCCCCCAGGGCAGGGTCTTGGCTAACCGGTCCAGCTCCGCCGGCGAAAACCCCATCGCCTTGCCCAAATCGCGCACCGCCGAACGGGCGTGAAAGGTGTTGTAAGTGGCAACGGTGGCAACATGGTCCTTCCCATACCGCTCATAGACGTAGCGGGTAACGTCGTCCCGCTTGCGGGCGTCGAAATCGACGTCTATATCCGGAAGCTCGGCCCGCTCCAGGCTCATGAAGCGCTCAAAGAGCAGCCCCCGCCGGATCGAGTCCACATCGGTGATAAAAAGGCAGTAGGCGACCGCCGAATCCGCCGCCGAGCCGCGCCCTGCGCAGCGGATCCCCCGCCGCCGGGCGAAAGCCACGACATCCCACACGAGCAGGAAGTACTCCTCGTAGCCGAGCCGGCAGATGACGTCCAGCTCATGCTCCAGGCGGCGGCGGATCGTCGGGCTGATCTCACTGTACCTGGTCCGGGCCCCCTCGTAGGTCAACCGGCGGAGCATCGCGGCGGCACTCTCCCCATCAGGGGAGCCGAACCGGGGCTGCCGCACCTGCCCCAGCCGCAGGACCGGTTCGCAACGGGCCGCGATATCGAGACTGGCCCGCAGAGCTCGATCGATGACCACGGGGGGCAGATCCCAGAGTGAGGCGGCCATATCGCCTCCGGACTTTAGATAGTTTTGGGCATTGAGCCGCCGCTCGGGGTGGACCTGGTCGAGCCGCGTCAAGGTACGCACACAAGTTAGCAGATCGTGCGTCGGAAAGTCCTTGGCCTCAAGGTAGTGGACGTTGTTGGTCGCCACGTACCCGACGCCGAGCTCCTCCGCAAGCTCAACGAGACGGGCGTTGAGGCCGCGCGTCCCCGGCAACATGCATCCCTCGAGCTCGACGAACAGGCCGGCGGGTCCGAAGATATCCCGCAGTCTGCACCCAAAGCGCAGAGCGGCCGGATAATCGCCCGCGAGGATAGAGCGGGCGATCAGCCCCCGCCGACAGCCGGTAAGGGCGATGAGGTTACCGCCCACGTCCTCACCGTTTCCCCAGTATTTTCCCAGGTCAAGGGCGGGCTGCAGCCGCGGGTTGCCGAGGTGGGCGGCCGTGAGCGCCCCGCAGAGCATGGCATATCCGGCCGGGCCCGTCGCCAACAGAGTAAGGTGTCCGGCGTCCCTGACCGAGACCTCAGCCCCCTGGATAGCCTTGATGCCCAGCGCCGCCGCCCCGCGCGCGAACTCGGTTGCCGCGCAGACGTTGTCGTGGTCGGTGAGGGCAATTGCCGGCATGCCGAGAGATGCCGCCCGGACCAGCATGCTCTCCAACTCACAAGCCCCGTCCAGAAAGGAGAACGGCGAGTGAACGTGCAGGTGTACGAAAGCCCGATCCTCGTGCCAGGGATGGCCCCTCTCAGGCATCGTGAGCACCCCCTGAAGGGGGGCTAATCGTAGACACGATACAGCCGCCAGCCACCGCGGGAGTCCCGAACCAGCTCAAATACCCTGCCCTCTCCGCCCATGACGCGAAAGAACAAGACCTCCCCTTCCCCATCCCACCAGGCACCGGTGTCTGTCCAGACATCAAGCACTGCTTGGACGGCGTACTCACTATGACGCCAACGGAAACCCACCGGTGCGCAGAACGGGCCCACAGCGCCATGGACCTCTATGGGCTGATCGATTAGCCGCGTCAATCGGCGGGAGCGCCTCGCTCATGCCTCCGTACCGGATCTATCAGGGCCAACATCCGCTCGCGGCGGCTGGCGGGTGCAGTGCCGATCCTGACCACCCCGCCGGGGAATCTGCGCTCAAGGAAAGACACGGTCCGCAGCAGGTTGGACTGCTGATCTCGGCTTACCGCCTCAGGGAGGAAACTGAGCTGGCGGCCGGGGTCACGATCAAGTCCCGCGCCGATAACCTCAACTCCCAGCACCGGGCGGTGGACCTTTACCCCCTCCAACATAGCGGTTACCGCGGCGCCTAAGGTGCGGGGATCGCCCTGCGGGCGGCTGAAGATTCGCTCACGGGTCAAATCGAGGCCGTCATCCAGGCGCAGAATGAGCGTTAGTGACCTGCATCCCTGGAACTCGGCGCGGAGCGATTGCCCCAGATCCTCGCCCAGCGCCTGCAACGAGCTCTTGAGGGCCAGCTTGCCGCTTATCGGACCATCGAAGTCGACCCGCCGGACGATCTCGTCCCGGCTGTAGGACGGGCAAACGCAGTCCTGGTCCTGACCCTGCGCCAGGTCAGCGAGCCGGTGGCCCTCGGCCCCAAACAGCCGGGACAGCTCAAGCCGGTTGACCCGTCCCACATCACCACAGGTCTTGAGGCCCAAGCGGTATAGGCGCTCACGGGTCTCTTCAGTGGCCGGCCACATGTATCCCACGGGCAGGGTTGCAAGAAAGGCAAGCTCGCCCGGCCGGCCGCCACATTGCAGGTCTGCAATCGTCAGAACCGGCCCCTGGCCCTGGCCGTCATCGCAGTTGCAGCAGTTATCGCAGTGATGGGTTGTGCGCCCATGGTCAACATTTATGCGGACGGCTTGAGGTGCGGTCGGAAACATAAACATCGGCCGCTCGTGGTCAGAAACCGCCCCCAACAGGGCTAAAACCGCGGCCCGGGCCACAAACTTGCTTGCGGCGAGGCCGGCCACCAGCTCAAATCCGCCAAACCCATCCGCCGCCAGACCCTTAATCGCCTGGGCGGGATCGCCGCCCCCGGCAAAGTCGACGAACAGGGCATTGGGCCCGTCAAGCTCAAAGCGGTTTGTCTCCCGCTTGAGCAGAGAAACCAGCGGCCTGATGCGAGCCTCGTAATCGGGCGCGTCAAACTCCACCGTCCCCAGGGCGGGAGATGCCTGTTTGGCCTGCCGGAGATGGCTACCCAGCAAGACTCCGGCCGCAGCCGCTGCAACATTGAGGTCGAACACCCGGCCCCGGCGAATCACAGCCTGGGGCGCTGGTCCGGACGCACCGGATGACAGGGTTAATCCAGGCCGGCCAAAGGGCAATCCTCTAAGGTAAAGATATCCGATAGGTGGCATTATCCATCACCGCCGCGAACGTATGTTCGTAAGTTGAGTATACCCCGGAGGGCGGAGATGGTCAACATATATACGAACAAATGTTTGGGGCTGGTGGGTGACTGAATGGCAGGGCGCGAAGGAACAATCACCCCGCGCGTGAAAAGGATAGCGGCCACAGGAAGACTGGAGGTAAGCGATGGGCCGGCAGGACCTGCTCGATACCATCCGAAGCCGCCGCACGGTCCGCGTCTACGAGGCGCGCGAGATACCCGAGGAAATGCTGCTCAAGCTGGTTGAGGCCGCCCGCTGGGCCCCAAGCGCGGCAAACAGCCAGCCGTGGTCGTTCGTTCTCGTCCGCAACCGCGAAAGCATCGCCACGATTGGCGATCTGGCCGATCGCGTCCTTTTCAACACGCATGTCCGGCGCTCCGCGGCGATTGTGGTCATCTGCGCGGACCCGCGGGGCAACCGCTACTACGAGATGGATTGCGCTTTCGCCGCGCAGAACATGCTGCTCGAAGCCCATGCGCTGGGGCTTGGGGCTTGTTTTGTCGGAGCGTTCAATGAAGCCGGGACCAAGAAGCTCTTAGCGGTGCCGGAGGTCCTGCGCGTGGTCGGGATGGTCACCCTGGGCTGGCCGGCCGAAGAGCCACCGCCTCCGCCGCGGCTCGCCCTGGCCGAGATCCTCCGGCTCGAAAGCTACACCGGGCAACGACCGCCGTCGCGGTGGCGCCGCGCGACAAACGCCGGCTCGTTTTCGCTCGCAAAGCGCTTTGCCAGGCACCGCCGGCGCCGGCAGCCAAGCCTGGACTCAGCCGGGCCTCACGAAGGGAAGGAGCCGACGGATAATGAGTAGACCCGTGCGGGTCGTTTTGGGGGCCGTGCAGTTCGGAGACGAACCCAGCCTGACGCCAATGGTCTGCCTGGAGTGCGCAGACGCGGCCCAGGCGGCCGATCTCGCCGCTTTCCTGCTGAGCGTGCAAACCGGCGAGCAAACCATGGCGCGCCAGGACGCTGCCTTTCACACCGGTGACATAGCGATAAAGATCGAGGTGGCCCGGCACCCGACCAGACCTAAAGAGGCCGTCCTGGCAAGCGCGCGCGTGCGCAGCGACCCCGGACACCTGACCGAAGCCCTGTACGCCTGCTCTGCCGTCACCGCTGACGCCGCACAGGTTTTCCGGTTCTTTCAGCAGGCGCTCCGGCACTTTGTAGTCACAGTCAGCGTCAATGAACAACCGCTATGTGACCTGCTCTACCTGATCAAGTACATTCTGACCTGGACCTCGCCGGTGGAGTCGTCACCGCCGTAGCCGCGCCCGGGTAGCCCGTCGTCCGGAGATGCCGCGCCGCGTGCGTCCGTGCCCACCGGATCAAGGGGCGCCCGGCGCCCCGGGGCCAGGTCCGTAGAAATTCAAGCGGCTGATGATCAAGCTGAGTGAGGGCAGCAGCCGGGAGTCAACGAGCCACCGGCCGTCGGGCGAAGCCGGGCGAGTGCGCATCACGCCGTCCCGGCTCTTGGGGCTAAAAAAGACGGAATCGGAATCGTGGTCCGGATAGGTGTCCAGGCGTTCTTCGCGCCGCACTGCTCCGCCGGCCTCCAGGACCAGCAACGTCGCTCCCCCGGCGGCGTCCTCGACAGCGATCTGAACGCAGCCCTCCCCCTCCTCCGCGCCCGGCGCGATCGCCGTTCTCGGCGCAGGACCGTAGGGAACCCGCTCGCCGCTCCAGATTACCTCCCCCGTGGGCGAAAACAAGAAGTACTGGTCGTAGCGGCCCCGGACAGCCCGCACGAGCACAAACCCCCCGTCCTCGACCACGGGCCACATGCGGCCGCCGGGAAACCAGGCCGACCAGCGCAGAACGGTTGCCGGCGCAGGACCGGCCACCGAGCCGCGCGCCGCCACAAACTGCGGAGGATCGGTGTTTTCCATCAAGGTCACGTAGTATCCGTGACAGACTGTGACGAACCCTCCCAGGATCGCGAGCAGCGAGAACGCGACGGCCCAATTGAGGAGTTCGTGCCTGCGGATGATGGCCATCTTACGGTCCCAGGGCATCTGCTCTGCCACATCGCCGGGGCGGACCGGCCCCATTGCCGCCAGAAACCGGCGCTTGAATTGCCGCTCCGCGAGGGCCCACAATAGAATGACGGCCGCCAGGGCCAGGAGGAGCAGCAGAGCGGCCATCCGGTTCACCTCAGACCGCTTGTTTGGACATCCATGGCGCCATAACCTGTTGCGCCGGGCGGTGATGCCGCGAACCCGCGCCGGCAGAGGAGGAGCGTTGACCAGATTCACCGTCGCCCTGACCCCTTGCCCTGATTACGAGACCTCGCAAGTCCGCGGGGCTGTGAGGCGCCTGCTTTCGGCCATCCCCGGCGCCCTTGAGGGGCTGCCCTACGGGGCGCGGGTGTTCCTCAAGCCAAACTTGCTGATGCCGCGCACTCCGGATCTCTGCGTGACCACGCACCCGGAGGTCGTCTCCGCCGTGGGTTTGGAAGTGCGCGGCCGCGAGCTGCACCCCGTAATCGGCGACAGCCCCGGCGGTCCGTTCACTCCCGCGCATTTGAGCCGCCTATACGCCGAAACCGCCATGGCCGAGGCTGCAGCGGCGTGCTGCGGGGAGCTCAACCTCGATACAAGCACCGCCGAGGTCGAAGGGCGCGGCCTTTCAGTTCCAAGGCGCTTCACTTTCTGCCGCGCGATGGTTGAGTCAGCGGCCATCATCAACCTCTGCAAACTCAAAACCCACGGGCTGACCGGGCTCACCGGGGCGGTCAAGAACCTCTTTGGGTGCGTTCCGGGGCTGCTCAAGACCGAGTACCACATGACGCAGCCGACCGTGGAAGCATTCAGCGACATACTCGTGGACATCGCCAGGGTGCTGGCGCCCAGACTGACGATCATGGACGCGGTTGACGCGATGGAAGGGGCAGGACCGTCGCACGGTACGCCGCGCCGCGTGGGTCTGCTATTGGCGGCCGCCGACCCGTTTGCGCTTGACTACGCAGTGGCGCGTATGCTCGACGCCAAGCCGGAGGGGTTCACGACCTTTGCGGCGGCTCTGCGGCGGGGATACGGACCGCAGGACGATGGGCAGCTTGAGGTGTTGTGGCTGCCCCCGGGCGATGAGGGCCCCGTCGCGCTTACCGGTGACGATGGCGTCCGCCTGCTGCGCGGGCTCGCCCCGGAGTCATTCCGACTGCTGGAGCCGGAGAACCTGTCGGGGCTGCACGGGCGGGGGATCGTCCGGCGCGTGCTCAGGACGGTTCAGCCGTGGCTTCGCACCCGGCCGGTGCTCACTCCCGGGCTCTGCACCGGGTGCGGCACTTGTGCCCGCGTATGCCCGGCCAAGGCCCTCGTTCTTAAGTCGCGGCGTCCCAAGATCGACCTCCGGCGCTGTATCCGTTGCTACTGCTGCCACGAACTGTGCCCGCACGGGGCGCTGCGTATCGGACGCCCCCTGGGGAACCGCCTCCTCTACCGCCGGTCATAGAAACCTTGACGGGGTGGTGATGGGTTCTAGCTGGAGTTTTTCCTTGGATAACTGGTCTCCCCGTGAAATGGCAGCTTTTCCTTTGTGGGGCAGGAACAGCGCCCATACCCGACGAAACCCCAAAGAGCCGGGAAACCGCATCGCTCCATTATTCGTGGCTCTCACTGCACACCTCGCCATTCTAGCCGGTGCCGTGTATGGATATGTATTACTGGTCCAGGCGGTTTCCCCTCGCAACACAACTCCTGTTGGGAGGTGGTGGACCGGCAGCCGGACTGACCGTGGCTCGTTTTGTTCTCCGCAGTTCTCCAACGGTAAAGGGGAGGTGACATTGTGGTGGTGTTTCAACTAGCCGCCGATCCTGTCCTGGGCATCCTCTATGCGGGCAGGACCATGCAGCTTCTGACCATGATCATCTTCAGCGCCTTCGTCTACGTCATGATCCGCCGTGCCAGAGCGGGCCTTCCTGTTCCCGCGATCCGCAAGATCCCGGGCCTGGAAGCCGTTGACGAGGCCATCGGCCGGGCGACGGAAATGGGCCGTCCAGTGCACTTCGCACCGGGAATCGGTGGTATCACGAACGCCGACACTTTCGCGGCGTGGGCCTTCCTCGGGCACATCGCGAAGCTGTGCGCCCGGTACGATACCAGGCTGATCAACACCAACCGCGATTATCTGGTCCATACGATCAACGAGGAACTTATCCGGCAGTCATATCTGGAGGCCGGCAGACCTGACTCCTACAACCCCGACGATGTCCGCTATCTGACCGGGTCGCAGTTCGGCTACGCGGCCGGCGTCCTCGGAATGATGCAGCGCGAGCGCCCCGCAGCCAACATCCTTATCGGATACTTCTTCGCCGAGTCCATGCTCTTCGCCGAGGGCGGCGCCAACATCGGCGCAATCCAGATCGCCGGCACGACCAACACTGTCCAGCTGCCGTTCTTCCTCGCGGCCTGCGACTACACGCTTCTGGGCGAGGAGATCTACGCCGGTGGGGCCTACCTGTCCAAGGAGCCCAACCTGATCGGCACGGTGGTGGGCCAGGACTGGGGCCGTATCCTTACGTTCGTGGTCATGGTGATCGGCTGTGCGCTGGCAAACCTGGCGGCGGCGCAGGGCACGGCGTTCAAGAACTACCTGTTGACCAAATAGGCCGCGTGAGGAGGTGCGAGAATGCGTAAGCAACTGCCCCTGCTCTTGACGGGCACCGCGGCCCTCTGGGTCGTGCTCTGCCAGTACATCCACCAGTTCAACGCGCTTAAGATGATGGGCACCACCGACCAGTGGCAACAGATTATCGTGGCAACGATGACTCTGGTCGGCGCCGTCAACCTGACCCGGATTCACGGGACCAACATCCAGCGGCGGCGTTCAGGGTATTACAACTCGATCGCCCTGCTCGTTGCGCTGTGGGCGTACATCGCCATGGGTATTTACCTGACCAACAAGCACGTTACCTATCGCTGGGTTTACGACGCTACCTGCGTTCCCTGGGAAGCTACGATGTTTTCCATGATCGCGTTCTTCATCGCTTCCGCGGCCGTCCGGACGTTCCGCATCAGGACCGCGGAGGCTGCTGTGATGGGTCTGGTTGCAGCGTTCGTTATGCTTGGCAACGTCCCGCTGGGCCCGGTGATCTCGGACAAGATCCCCCAGCTCAAGGACTGGCTAATGAATATCCCCAACGGGGCGGGGTTCCGTGCGATCCGTATCGGCATTTACATTGGTACTTTCGCCGCGGCCATGCGCATTGCGCTTGGTCTTGAACGTGCCCATCTGGGCAGCGGCGCCCAGTAGCCGGCGGGAGGAGGTGCGCAAATCATGTGGGAGAAACTGCAAGATCTTGACCGCAGGTGGATCTATCTGGTCTTCGTGATCGCCCTGCTGTTCCCCCTGTTCAAACCCCTCGGCCTGCCGATCAAGGTCGGGGCCGACGTGCAAAATTTCTACACTAAGTTTGACAAACTGCCCGCCGGCGCCGTGGTCTGGCTGTCGCCGGACTACAGCCCCGGCGCCTCGGCGGAGCTAAACCCGCAGTTCGAGGCGGTCCTGCGTCATTGCTTCAAGAATAACTACAAGCTTCTCATGTACAGCATGTGGGAGCAGGGTTCCTTCCTTGGCCGCGACATCATGGAGAGGGTCGCCAAAGAGTTGAACAAGGTCCACGGGGTGGATTGGATCTACCTCGGATGGCGGGCCGGTGGGAACACCGTCATCCGCCGGGCCAGCGAGGACCTGTGGGGCGCGATGGAGAACCTCGATGGCTACGACAAACCGCTCGCCGATTCGCCGCTTATGGCCAACATCAGACGGCTGTGGACGCCGGACGTTGACGCCATCGTATGCTTCAGCTCCGGCAGCCCGGGCGACGGTGACTACATGACCTACGTCACCGACCCGGCCGCCAAAGAGGCCAAGCCGGTACTGCTGTTCACGGGCCAGGTGGCCGTGCAGGCTCCATCACGCATTCCGGTCATCCGTTCCGGCCAGATACAGGGCATGATCCCGGGCATGGGCGGCGCGGCGGAGTACGAAACGCTCAACAAGATCCCCGGCAAGGCGGCGGGGCTGATGGATGCCCAGTCGCTGGCGCACGTGGTTATCCTTGCGTTCATCGTCTTGGGCAATATCGCCTATCTTGCGTCGCGCAAGAAATAGCCCAGGCAAGGGGGTGAAGTGAATGTCAACGACACAGATCTGGATCGCAGCGCTGGGCACACTGGCCCTGTTCTCCTTCCTGTGGAAAGAGAACCCGGCCTACCGCTTCGTCGAACACATCTTCATCGGGCTGACGGCTGCGCACGTCGTCGTCATGAACTACGACAGCTACATCAAGCCGGTCTGGCGCGACAGCGTCATGCGCGACGGCAAGTATGTGCTGATCATCCCGTTCCTCATCGGCCTGCTGATCTACACGCGGTATAGCAAGAGCATCAACTGGCTCGCGCGCATCCCGATGTCCCTGCTGGTGGGCTACGGCGTCGGGTACACCCTGGCGTTCAATCCCCTGCCCTTCCTGCGGCAGGTGACCGACAACTTCGTCAAGTTCCAGGGCAAGACCGCGACCATCACAGCAAACAACGTGCTCTTCTTCGTGATGTCCATGGCCGGGCTGGCGTACTTCTTCTTCACCGTGTCCCGGGAGAAGTACGGCCTGCAGTACATTTCGACCCTGGGCCGCTACACGATCGTCATCGCCCTCGGCGCCTCGTATGGCAGCACCGTGCAGGGCCGTATCTCGCTGCTGCTCGGCCGCATGCAGTTCCTGCTCAAGGACTGGCTGGGCGTGCTGCAGTGACATAGGGCATCAGTGACGCCGGCTTTGCCCGGCCGCACTGGGGTGAGTTGGGGCTGGGCCGAAGGCCGCACATGGCAGCCTTCGGCCCAGTCTTTGTCTTGCCCGCCTGCTTGCTTGCCCGCCTGCTTGCTTGCCCTGGCTGCCTAGCGCTGCTCCTCGCCGCTCCGCATCTTGTTACGCTCGTTGCCCAACCCGCGCGGCGCGAAGGTCTCGCACGCGGTTTCCCTGGACGTCCGGGCGCGGCGATGGCCTTGCTCACGCTCGCCGACGAGCGTCCCGATCTCCATGTCGCCCCTGCCCGCAACGCTGCCCGAGCTGTTGTCAACCTCGATCTGCTTGGCCTCGCACCGGTTGCCGTTGCCCCAGTAATCGCAGTTGTCGACGTAGCACCTGATGCGGTGTGTCACATCCTGCTCCTGTCTGTCCACCCGCGCACCTCCATGCTGGCATAGTAGGACTGCGCCCCTAGTTTGCTCCAGAACACGGCCAGATACTGCTCAAGCTCCCACTGGTGGACCTGGGTCCGGTATACGTCCGCCTCGATGCGCTTGGCATCGACGAATCTGGCCAGGATATGCTCGCCAAGGGCCGCAGGTCCAAGCCTGCTAACGCCCAAATGCCCTTAGGCAGAGCAGAACTGCGCTAAATCAGGCAGATCCCGAATCGGATCTGACGGATTCTGGGCAGATGTTGGGTCGGACCTGACTGTTCTTGAACACCAAAACGGCTTCGTGCGCGGCACCTGTCCAGAATCAGGCAGATCCGCAGCGCCCCCTAACCGGCCGCCAACCGTGCCTAGGGCTATGCGCCATCAAACTATCCAGCCCAGACCCCTGCCGGCGCGCCGGACCGGACATAGCCGCAGGCAGGACCCTGGCCCTTGCCCGCGGAAACGCTGGTAGGGCAGGATGACCGCAAAGCGTAGCTTGTCTTCGCCACCTGACATAGCACCGCCCGGGAGGATCGCCGATGCAACTCGCAGGGACACCACGCGCCGCGGGCACTATGCGGCGAAGGCCCGGCCACAGCGACAGCGCCGCCCGGCCGCTTCGCCTCGCCGCGGTACTGTCCGTCACCTTGCTGGTGGTCGCCGCCCTTGTGGCAGGATGCACGCTTGACGGTCCACAGCTCGTCTCCACGACCCCCGGAGCAGGCTCAGCCGGCGTGCCTGTCAGCACATCGATACTCGTGCGATTTGACCGGGCGATGGACGAGTCCTCGCTGCCCAAGGCAGTGGTTTTGACCCCTGCCCCTCCCGGCGGTGTTGAGCTTGCAATGGGCGACGGGCTCACAGCTGTGGAGTTGATTCTCCGAGGGCCGCTCAAGCCCGATACCGCATACACGCTGACCATCAGCAGAGAAGCCCGCGATCAGGATGGCCGCCGGCTGCGCAAGTCAACTGCCGTCACCTGGCGCACGGCCCCAGCGCGGCAGGTCGCCTGCAGCTGGCCGGTCTGGTCACCCGACGGCAGCCGCCTGGCGTGGCTGGAAGATGCCGCAGATGGCCGCACACTCTGGACCGCCAATGCGGACGGCACTGGCATCCGACGGCTGGCTTCGGGCATATGGCCGGAGAGCAAGGCAACGTGGGCCCCGGACGGTACGGGCCTGATCGTGGCCGTTATTGCCGGCAGCGGCGAGGGCAACCGCGCCGTGTTGGAGCTCATCAGCTTGCAGCCGGACGTTTTGGCGGAGCCGCTGGCCCTGAACAGCGCCCTTGTGAACCCCGGGAAGCTTACAGTGACCTTCTCGCCGGATGGCTCCAGGATGGCCGTGCAGAACAACATGTACATGGTCGACGCTCACTCGGATTTCTACCGCCAGTTGGGCGTTGCCCAGGCAGACGGAACGAGCATCGCGTTCTTCGGAAACCTCCTGGTTGGCTGGGGACCGGACGGCTCCTCGCTCATCTTCCTGGACATGCCCGGCATCGGCGAGGCCCACGATTTTGACTACGACATCTGGCGGTACACCCTCTCAAACCAGGCCAAGACCCTCGTCGGGGCCGCCGGCAAGGTAAAGAACCTCGGGTCCGTGGCCCGGCAGCCCTCCGGCACCCACTTCGTGTTCGCCGACTGGATAGCTGAGGATGTGAAGACCGCCGACGGATGGGAAATAACGCGCCTGCCCCGAGACCTCTGGACCATGACATCGGACGGCACGAGCGTGACCCGGCTCACCCGGGACTGCGGCCACAATGCCGACCCCTCACCCGCGCCCGGCGGAAAGGTGGCCTTTGCGTCTGACCGCGGCGAAGGAACGTCTACCGGAGACTGGGATATCTGGCTGCTCGACGCGCCGGTGCCCGGCGCCAGGGCGACGAACCTGACCCGGCGGGCGGGGTATGATGGCCAGCCATCGTTCTCCCCCGACGGGAGCCTGATCGCGTACGTCTCGGACGCAACCGGCAGCCGCGAGGTATGGGTCATGGTCTACGATTCCGGGCAGACACGCGTCATCAGCGGCATTGAAGGGAGTGCGGGCCCGTGAACCCAGCGGGAGTTGCGGTAAGCGCAGTTGTGGTCCTGTTCCTGCTTTCTGCTCCGCGTGGCAAGAACAAGTACTACCCTCTCGGTTTCGGCGTCTTCCTTGGCCTGTTGTCCTCGGCCTACGCGGCGGTCAACGGCGAGTGGATGTTCTATGTCCTCGGCGTCCTGGCGCTCGCAAGAGGGTACTGGCAGCACCGCCGCTGGCAGGAGTAGGGCTCCCGCCCCCGATCCGATTATCCGCACCGCTATCGGGCCCAACCGGACCGACCGGCCCGGCCGGGCCCGATAGCGGTGCACGCAACGAGAGCTACTCCAGGGTCTTGATGACCGAGGCTTTGGCCTCGGCGGCATAGTCCAGGATGCGCAGTAGCGTGCGCTTCCACAGGTCCTCGACGCCTTTGAAATTCATGTTGGGGACGTAGTACCCCTCAAGCACGTCGTGGGCGTGCTTGGCTCCGGCCAGGAAGCCGAAGGCCCGCTGGAGCAGTTCGTCGTACAGGATATGGTCGTCGCGCAGCAGTTCGGCGTGCTTGGCGGCCGTCGCCGGGTTGAGGCACTCGTTCATGTCGACGACCCGGTCGTTTGGGCCCGGCCGGGTCGCGTGGGGCTCGATCGATTTGGTCAGGACAAGGCTCATGCCCGGCACGACGACGTGCTCGATCTTGCTCGGGTTGAGGGCGCAGTGGTACATTGCGACGAAGTAACCCCGCTCCAGCGCCGCGGTCGCCACCTTGTGCAGCAGGGTCGACTTGCCGGTGCCGGGCTCACCCTCGATGATGTACCGGTGCTTCATCGGGCTGATGATCGTGGGCAGGTAGTGGACCACGCCTTTGGGCGTATTGGCAGAGGCGAAAAGATGCCGTTGCCTCCCCACCAGCGGCGACACGTGGATACCCGTGAAGAGCTCACGAAGCAGGTGATCGGCGATTTTGTTGACGAGGCCGAAGTTCATGCCCTCCATGTTGGCGGCCTCGATGTCGTCGTACACCGCCCTGGCAGCCCGGAGAAAGCGGTAGGCGCGTTCGAACAGCCGGCCGACCTCGCGGTTGACCTCCTGGATCTTTTGCCGCTTGGCCCGCATGGCGGGTTCGTCCCAGAAGTCGCCGAGATGCAGGATTTCATCAACAGCGCCGGGGTTACGCGGGTCGACAACGTGCGGCGCCGTCCCGTCTATGAGGGCGACGCCGATCTGCGGGAACACCACCGCGTCCAGCGAACCGGGATCAGACGAACAGAAGTGCAGCTCAACGTCAAAGCCCCGTTCAAGCAGAGCGTCCGCCGTCCGCCGCATGAACGTCGACTTGCCTACACCGGGGCCGCCCTTGATGATTATGATGCGCCGGGCGTCCGGGCCGACGATGTACTCGTAGAAAGAGTAAAACCCCTGAGCGGTGTTGTTGCCCGGGAAGACCTTCGTTACATGGCCCGGCCCTCCCCGGGATTCGTTGCCGAAACCGCCCTCTGCCGCATCTGCCACCGTCTTGTCTCCTCCCCGCCAAGTCAGCCGAGTCTGGTCCAGTCTATGAGCGGCGGGGGCCCGGAGTGTTGGTCCAGGGAGACGCGGCGGAGACGGCGCCCGGCAGAGCGGTTGAGGCGGAGTGGTCGTAGACGGAGTGACCGCAGGCTTGTCAGGCGGTGCGCCGGCGAATTAGAATGCAGGAAATCAGTAGGGGGTGCATTCCGTGTCCAGGTCAGACGAACATGGCGGCGGTGCTGCCGTAGCCGGGCACCATAAGAGCCACAACGGGGGACCGGTGGTTGCCTACCTGGGGCCCGCCGGCACCTATACCGAGCAGGCTGCCATAGACCTCGCCGGGCCTGGCGCCGAGCTGCTTTCCTGCCTTTCGGTCCCCGCCGCGATACGGGCCGTGATGGACGGCACCGCCGCGGCGGCCGTCGTTCCGGCCGAGAACGCGCTGGAAGGTGCGGTCAGCGCCACAATGGACTTCCTGGCACATGAGCCGCGCGCCCCGCAAGTCACGGGCGAGGCGGTGGTCGCCGTCCACCACCTGCTCGCGGCCCCGGCCGGCGCGGTGCTGTCGAGGATCACGGTGGTTTACTCTCACCCTCAGGCCCTCGCCCAGTGCCGCGGCCGCCTCGAAGCACTGCTCCCCCACGCCACGCAGGTGGCGGCGGCGAGCACCGCAGAGGCCGCCCGGCTTGTGGCCGCGGGCCATGCCGGAGTGGGCGTAAGCGGCAACCCGGCAACGGCAGCCTGCATCGCCTCGAGGCGTGCGGTAGACCTCCATGGACTGGCCGTCATCTCGGATGACGTGCAGGACGAGCCGGCAAACGCGACACGCTTCTGGCTGCTCGCCAGGGATCAGGCCCCTCCCACCGGAAGGGACAAGACGTCAATCGTATTCTCCGTCCCGCACCGTGCCGGCACACTCCACGAGGCGCTCGGCGTATTTGCAGGCATCAACCTGACCCGTATTGAGTCAAGACCGTCGCGCCGCAGCCTGGGCGAGTACCTCTTCTTTGTGGACTTCGAGGGCCACGCCGGGGACCCGGCGCCGAGCCGGGCGCTGGCACAGTTGCAGGGCATCGCTGACTGGGTCCGCGTGCTGGGATCCTACAGAAGCGCGGGCGGGCTTGGGTCCATACAACGGTAAGGGGTTTACCATCCACGAGGATGGTTCCTGGCTGTTAAGTGGCTGGCGTACGCCATGCCGCGGGATTAACCAGGCTTGGCGGGCGAACCCCTGACGCCCCCGCCAGTGCATTGCGCGCCGCGAGACGGGCCATCTCGTTGCGCGTGACCACGCTGGCGCTGCCGATGTGCGGGGTGCAGATGACGTTCTCCAGTTTGAGCAGCGGTTCATCGAGAGGCAACGGCTCTGTTTCGAAGACGTCTATCCCCGCAGCGAAGATCACCTTGTCCCTGAGGGCCCTGTAGAGAGCGCCCTGGTCGACGATCGGCCCGCGTGACGTGTTCACGAATACCGCGGTGGGCTTCATCATCCCAAACTCACGGTCCCCGAACAGGCGCGACGTATCCCGGGTGAGCGGGATGTGCACGCTCACAAAATCGGCCTCACGGAGCAGGTCGGGCAGGCTGCGGTACTCCGCTCCGGACTCCGCCGCCGCCTCGGGCCGGGGCGCCTCGTCGGTATACAGCACCCGCATGCCAAACCCCCTGGCCCGGCGGGCCATGGCCTGCCCGATGCGTCCCAAACCGACGAGGCCGAGCGTTGCGCCGTGGATGTCCTGCCCCAGCAGCGCTTGCGGCTCCCACGTCTTCCACTCACCGCGCCCCAGATACCCTTGAGCGGCAACGAGCTGCCGCCCCGCCGCCATCATCAACAGCCAGGCCAGGTCCGCCGTGGTCTCCGTGAGCACGCCGGGCGTGTTGGCGATCAGGACGCCGCGATCCGTGGCCGCCGCCAGGTCGATGTTGTCAAATCCCACGGCCATGTTGGCCACCACCCGCAGACCGGGACAGGCGTCGAGCAACTCCGCGTCGACCCGTTCGGTGAGAGTCGCCACAATCCCGTCCCAGCCCTCACGGAAAGCCGATAGAAGCTGCTCGCGGGCCGGAGGCAGGGAACCGCCAAGCACGCGGCAGGTGCTGTCGGCCGCAAGAAGATCAAGCCCGGCCTGGGGGATCCGCCGCGTAACCAGGATGCGCGGACGCCGGCCTGCGCCGCCTGTTGTGGAGGACACATTCAGAACCTCTCTCGTCTGTTGGACATCCATGTGGATGGTACATGGCTGGTGTCTGGACGGCGCCGGGCTGGGCTAGGCTAAACCAGACCTAACCTGCGGCCCACAACGGTGAAGTGCTCCACCGCGAAGTCCAGATCCTCGCGGTTGTGCACCGCGGAGATCATGGCCCGGATGCGCGCCTTGCCCCGGGCTACCGTCGGGAAGCTGATGGACTGCGCATAGACGCCGGCCTCAAACAACTCGCGGCTCAGCTGGCTGGCTTTGGCCGCATCGCCGATCATCACGGGGGTAATTGGGGTTTCGCTCTTGCCCGTGTCAAAGCCGGCGGCGTGCATCTTGCCTTTGAAATAGCGTGCGT
>JAUYEG010000156.1 GCA_030691505.1 Bacillota bacterium
CGTGGATCACGTCCGGCACAACCCGGAGATCGGGGCCGGCGTGGGCGAAGGGGACCGCGTCTATTTCACCAAGGTCCCGTACGCCCCGCAGCAGTACTACGACGAGCGCGACCCGACGATGAAACGCTACTACCAGTGCCATTGCCCGCTCGCGCGGGCCTCGATATTAGGCAAGACCGTCGCCGTGGACCCGGTCTTCTGCTATTGCAGCGGCGGGTTCACCAAGGTTGCCTTTGACGTGATGTTCGGACAGCCGGTCGAGGTTGAGGTCTTGGAGAGCGCCCTTGCGGGGGATATGCGGTGCCGATTTGCGATAAGGGTTCCTGAGGGGCAATTGGTATAGCTTAACGGTAGGAGGTCCCGGGATGCCATCCCGGGGCCCTCACCCGGACAAGCGCGGCGTAAGCCCTCGCCCGGCTGCTTTACCACGCTTCCCTGTAGATCCGGGCAACCGCCGGGGCGTCCAGCGGCGTGGGGTGCATGGTCAGGTAGGGACTGGACTCGACCGCCAGCTGTCCGATCATCTCCGCATCTTCCAGCTTACAGCCCAAGTCGCGGACCCTGAGCCTCATCCCGACGTTCTCCAGCCACTTTTCGGTGGCCACAATGCCGTCATCCTCGCCGCCGCCGAACACGGTTTCCGCCAACTTGTCGAAACGGTCCTGGCGCACCCGTGCAAAGGAGCGCATCCAGGCTGGAAGAAGCGCCGCCAGCCCTTCACCGTGGACCACGTCGTAATACCCGCTCACGGCGTGCTCGATCCCGTGGTTGGTCATCGTCCCGCCGCCGCCCCCCAGCCGCACGAACGCCGACATCGCCATCGTGCTCGCCCATGCCAGTTGCTCGCGATAGGCGAGGTTGCCGAGGTCTTCAATGGCCAGAGGGAGATACTTGACCACCATCTTCATGCAGGTTTCGCGAATGCCGTCCGTGAGAGGGCTGGGAGCGCCGTCGATGACGTACCCCTCAACGAGGTGCGAGAAGATGTCCACGCCGCCCGCCTTGGTCTGCCTCAGCGGGACAGAGAGGTGGATCCGCGGATCAACGATGGCCACTCTGGCCTGGGCCTGGGGGTGCCTGAGGGAGCTCTTCACGTGGGTCTCCCAGTTGGTGATAATCGCGCCGGCGTTGATCTCCGAGCCTGTACCGGCCATCGTCGGCACCTGGATGACCGGGGAGAGGGTGCCGGTTACCTGGGCTTTGCCAGCGACGTAGTCCCAGACCGGGGAAATACCGCTTGCGGCGATGGCGACGCCTTTTGCCGCGTCCATCGCGCTGCCGCCGCCGAGTCCGATGACCAGATCGATCCCCTCCCGGCGAGCCAACTCGGCGCCGGCGTCAGTCGTCGAGGCTCTCGGATTGGGTTCTACCTTGTCGAACACGACGGACCGCACGTCGTGTTGGCGCAGGTTGCTGATAACCTCGTCGAGCAGGCCAATCCGGCGAATGTCGGGGTAGGTGACGATGATCGCCTTTGTCCCGAGCTTCGCGGCTTCCACGCCGACCTGCGCCACCGACCCGGACCCGAACATGATCTTCGTTGGCATCTCAAAGACGTAGGTAGCCACCGTGGCATTCCCCCCTTGGGATGAAGCCGTCACCCTGGGTGAGGCTCTTCAACGGTTAAACGTTCCTTCCTTCCGACCCGTGCGGGCCCCGCAGCCGCCGCCGCCGAGCCGGCGCTGGCGGACGTGTTGGTTGTTGTCCCTTAATGGAGTATTATGTTGCGGGAGGTTGGTCAACGTTGAGATACAAGACCACCGACGAAGAGGTCCTCACGGTAGCAGAGACTGCTGATCTGCTCAAGCTCAGCGAGTACACCGTTCGAGAACTAGCCCGTAAGGGCGAGTTGCCGGGACGCAAGGTTGGCAGGGCCTGGCGGTTTGTCCGGGGCGCAGTCATGGATCTGGTGCGTATGGTTCCGCCAGGCGAGCGGCCGCCGGCGGGTTATGACAACGAGCCGCTTACTCCAGAGGAAATCGTGGAGCTTGACCGTGCTCGGGTGGCATACGAGTCCGGTGAGGACCAGGGGGTGACTCTGGGGGAGTATATGGGCGAGCTGGAAACAAAAAGGACCAGAAAGCCTCAATCCAGCCGAGTCGGGCGTCGCCGATAGCTGGTCCTGACCCGCCAGCCACAGCCCGCGTATGAGCTAGCGTCTAGCCCTACGTACCCTGACAGCTCCGACCGCCGAGCCGCCTAGCAGACCGGCAACCACTACAACACCGGGGTCCAGAGGCGTCCTGCCAACCTCGCTCGTGGGGTCGCCGTCGCTGGTCAGGCCTGTGGCCTCCGCCCCCGCGCCGTCCCCGCTCTCGGAAAGCCTAGATGGGGTCAAGCCTGCGTCCCGACGCAAGGCTCCCTCAATGTCGGCCCTCAACTTCGACATCTTCGTGTGCTCTGGCCAGTAGAGGTTCCCGGCAAGGGTGTCTCCCGCAAATGACCATGCCTCGCCTACCCGTAGACCGGTTTGCGCCCAGGGGCCCTGACCTGAGGACAAGAAAAGCAGGTAGTCACCGCTTCCCAAATACTGCTCCGCCGAGCAGATCATGCCCACGTCGCCGATCTGCCCGCCGAGTTGGCCGATCCGCAACGTGTCGCCCGCGACGGCCGACCCTTTGAGGGATTCGACAACGGTCACGTCCAGCGGGGTGATCATCGCACGCCAGAAGGGGCTGGATTGAGCCTCACCCGGCTCCTCAAACCAGTAGGGATCGCCGGCGGGGCCGACCTGGCCGATAACGATGTATTCGGCGGCCGCAACTGCCTCGTCGAACGTGATAGCGGCCCGGCACGCAGAAGCCGGTGCGGCAGGGAAAAACAGCAGGCTGATCACCGCATACAAGACAACCAACGGTATCGGACGCAGGCGCATGAACAGGCCTCCCCTTTTGAGAAAGCAGTCATTTCAGGTATAGACGCCGCAGGTCACCCAGTTGTTCCCTGGCCCATGGGTTTCTACCTGCCGGAGGCCAGAATCCGCCTGCCGTCCGCACGGCCATGTAGAAACTGGCGAGCCCCGGCAGCGTACGCGGAGACCCTTTGCCGAAAGGGCTCGGGCCATCTGGGCGAGGCCCGCGCCGCTCACTACCGCCAGTGCCGCCCCACCGGGAAAATGTCCGCCGGGATGTTGCGGTACTCAAAGACGCTCAAATCCGCCGGCCCCATGCCGGGAGCGTCGACCTCCAGCGTGACCGCGCCCGGAACCGCATCGTAGTACGCATGAAAGTGCACCCGCGACCGGAAGACCATGATATCAGAGGCGTCAAAATCCAACCCAAACGCCACGATTCCCTGCTCATCGAGCACCTGGTGG
>JAUYEG010000030.1 GCA_030691505.1 Bacillota bacterium
ACTGCACTGGGCAATGCGGCACCTGTCCGAACGCGAGGACCTGATCTACGTGCATATCGACCTCGACATCCTGGATCCCGACCTGGCGCCTGCCGCCGGCCTCCCGGCGAAAGGGGGCATATCCGGCAGGGCACTCGGCGATGCGCTGGCAACGATCCTCTCCTACCCGAAAGCTCAGGCCCTGGCGTTTGTCTCCTATTACGCTGCGCGCGATGCGGACGGGCGGACCCTCAAGGAGGTCCTGGACGCGATACTGGGGGCTGCCGCCGGACTGGTTGGCCGCTAGCTAGGAGCGTGTGGGACTAATGGGCAGGGCCGGGTTGTGCGCCAGAGCCGAACGCGGCTGCAGGAGTTGAGCTGTGGCGCACAACGCGCCGCGCCGTTCGGGCGCGTGCCCTCTTCTGGCCCTACGTGGACGCGAGCGCGGCCCAGAGGTGCATCGCCGCGTACGCCCGGTACGGCTGCCAGGCCTCGGCGCGCTTGGCCAGGGCAGCCGGCGTGGGCATCTCCGGGCTTTTGCCTGCCGCCGACCTTCTAAGGCCCAGATCGGAGGCCGGAAAGGCATCGGCGTCACGAAACCACCGCATCGCTATGTACTGGGCTGTCCACGGCCCGATCCCGGGAAGGGTTGTCAGGCGCCGCGTCGCCATGCCGGCGTCCTGTTCCGGGGCAATCAGCGTGCTGTCCGCCGCGACGGCAGCCGCCAGGGACGAGATGGCCGCAGCCCGGGCCCCGGGTAGGCCCAATTCGCGCAGGTCGGAAGCCGCAAGCACCTCGGGTCGAGGGAAAAAGCGCAGGTCTCCGGGTGGGCCCCATCCCACGGGCGCCGGCAGGACCTCCCCATGAGTCCGCACGAGCCGCCCGGCCAGCGTCGTGGCCGCCGCCACACTGACCTGCTGGCCGAGTATGGCGCGCACTGCCAGCTCAAATCCGTCCCAGGCTCCGGGCACCCTCAAGCCGGGGCGTGCTGCCACGGCAGGCCGCAGAAAGGGGTCCTCGGAAAGCCTCTCAGCAATCGGAGCTGGGTCGGTGTCTACATCAAAGAGCCTGCGCAGCCGGGCAGCCACCTCGTCCCGCATCTCACCGGTCTGCGAGTCGCCGCCCAGGTGAAAGACGACCTCAATGCAGCCCTGGTCCTCCTCGTGCCGCACCTCAAGCACGCCGGCCTGCCCGGCGGCCCGGAAAGTGCGTCTATACAGGGTATCTCGCGCCCATTCGATCCCCGGTGTTGCCCTCGGCCCCAGAAACCCCACGAGCGCAGTCCAATCGAACGGCGGCCTGCAGGCCAGTCGCAGGGTCCCTTCAGGGCCTAATCCGGGCAGGTCAGTCATTTTGGAGCACGCGCCTGACCGCCGCCCCTATATCGGCCACCCGCGGAGACTCGCCGCGCTCGAAGCATGCCTGTCCCTCGTATACCTTGCTGTACAAGGTGTTCCTGAGCAAAGCCCTGACCCGGACCCCGTCACCCTGGCCGTGAACGTGGGCCTCGCGGACGTTGTTCACTGTGAAGTAGGTCTCCGGTACAACACGACGTTCAACGCCGCCGAAAAGATGAGGAGTGCGGATAGTGCTACGGACATGAATCTCTTCAAGGACGACCCTCCTGCCAGCTTGTTCTTTCGTGAGGCTTACTGCCAGATCGGCGCGGAATCCTGCCGCGCGCCCCCAACGGCACCTCGCGCATCAGGCCTGCCAGGGACAACGGCAGGCGCCGGCGAAAGAACGCGCCGCGAGACACCGAATAAGGAGAGACCCACACATGAAATTCCTGCGACTCACAGCCGGCCCATACACGTTTGTCGCGCGTTTGGAGGAAACCATCGCCCCGCGGACCTGCGCGGCGTTTGAACGGCAGCTTCCATTCCGCCGCCCCATGATTCAGGCCAGGTGGAGCGGGCAGGCTGGTTTCATCCCGCTCGGCTCGTTTGACTTGGGCGTCGGCCTTGAGAACGCGACGAGCTACCCCGCTCCGGGCGAGATTCTGTACCATCCGCCGGGTGTAAGCGAAGCCGAGATCCTCCTTCCGTACGGGCCTACGCGTTTCGCCAGCAAAGTGGGACAGCTTGCCGGCAATCACTTCCTGACCATCGTCGAGGGACAGGAGCAGCTGGCCAAGATGGGTGAGCACATCCTCTGGCGCGGGGCCGTGGATGTGGAGTTTACGGAGATGCTGCCGCGCTAGCCGTCCTCATCAGGCGCTTGACACGCCCCAACTGGTCGCTTACGATTGGCCGTGGGTACTCCGTCGTAACCATAGTTACATTGTAACCACGGTTACACCCCCAACAGGCCCCACGAAGAGGAGGACGCTCACTGGACTCGCCAGCCTGGCTGATTCTCATCTACAAGCTTCCCGCGGAGCCCACACGCCTGCGCGCCTCGGTGTGGCGCGAGATCCGCAAGCTCGGTGGGGTCTACCTTCAGGATGGCGTCTGCTTGCTGCCGGCTGCACTGGATATGGACCTCAACGCCGAGAGCCTGCGGGAGAGGATAGTCCAGCTTGGGGGCACTGCCTGGTTGTTCGAAGCCGCCCGTCCGGTGGGCGGGGCCCACGGGCAGCTGGTTTCCCTATACGAAAGTGCGCGGGCCGAGGAGTACGCCCCGCTGCTCGAGGGGCTGACCCGCATCATGCGCCATGTTGAAAAGGCAGCCGACCACTGGGATATCTCCGCGTCAGAACTCGACGTCCTTCGCGCGGAGCTGTCCAAGCTACGGGCCCAGAGCAGGCAGATCCGCGCCCGCGACCATTTCGGCTCCGCCGCCGGCAGACGGATTGATGCCCTGCTCGACAGCTGCGCCGAACGGCTGGCGGGAAGGGAAGACACCGTGTCAACCACCCCACGGCTAAAGCCGGGGGCTTGCACCTAGTCCGCTTGCGTGGACTGGCACGATGGGCCGGTTGACGACGGCCCGCCAGCGGTAGTCATGCCACCGCCGGCAAGGTGCTTCCGGGCGATGTTGCGGGACGCGTTCAGGTCAGCGTTCAGCTCGAATCCGCAGGCCCGGCAGAGAAACCGCGATTGAGAACGGCGATTGGAGCGATGGGTATGTCCGCAACGGGAGCACATCTGCGAGGTGTGGCGAGGGTCAACGCCTGCAATCCCGCACCCGTGCGCCTCCGCCTTGTAGCTCAGGAACGCCCGCAACTGGTCGAACGACCAGGAATGCAAGCGGCGGCGCGACTCCCTGCCGCGTTGCTTTACGCGGCGGCGGATGTGCCCAAGGTTCTCAACGGCGATCACTGTGCCGGGCTGGACGGAATCGACGATGCGCCGACTGAGCACGTGGTCGCAATCGCGGCGGAAGCGGTTAACCTTCCCGGCCAGTTGGCGGAGATGTTTCTTAGCCGAAAGGGTGCCTTTCGCCTGAAGCGCACGCTTCAATCGGAAGTGCCGGCGGTCTACTTCCCGCCAGTGTTTCTTGCCCCAAAAGCGGTTGTTGGAGCAGACGGCGGGCCGGCTGAGGCCCATATCCACACCGACGACAACGCCGGACGGCTGGAACTGCACATCGGGGAGGGTCACCACGGCGTGAAGCCAGAAACGGCCTTTGCGGCGGATCAGGTCGGCACTGTCAAAGCCAACGGCTTGTTCCAGAAGACCCTGGGTGTATGGGTCAGTCCTGAATGGCATCTTGAGCCGTCCAATCAGAGAGGACAGGCCGACGATGCCCTGTTCGCGTTGGAGTGCATACGTCCTGGCATCGTAGCGAATCGGGAGGAGTCCGGCGGCAGGGCGGGATACCTTGCGGCCCTTCCGTTGCAAGGCAAGGGCGCTTCGCACCGCTTCCGTCGCCCGCACGCGGGCCGCGATCACGAGTTGAGCTGGAAGCTCGGAGAATCGCTCCCGGAGGCTGTAGTAGGTAGCATGGTGCAGCCGGACTCCGTTCTTCTGCGAATGTTCCCAGCCATGGGCGGCTACGGCGTTGAAGCACGCGGCATGTTGCCGCATCGTCTCCAAGAGGGCGTCGGACTGGTCGGGCGTCGGGTTGAGCCGGAATCGGATTGTTCTCTGCATACTCATATACTGTCACACTATGCGAAGGGGG
>JAUYEG010000034.1 GCA_030691505.1 Bacillota bacterium
CAATTATAAAGTTGATATTTTACAGAGGAACTGCCACAGTTAAAAGATAAGATGATCATAGTTTTCCCTCCCAATCTTTTACCTATATTTAAACTTGACCGTTTATTTCTAAATATTTTTATACTTCTCCTGCTTGTAAGACGGTAATTGCTACCACATTAACTATATCTTCAGCACTACAACCACGAGAAAGGTCATTGACCGGTTTTCTCATCCCCTGAGAGATGGGACCTATGGCCTCAGCTTTTGCTAATCTTTCTATTAATTTATAAGCAATGTTTCCAGAATTTAGATCGGGGAATATCAGGACATTAGCTTTTCCGGCAATTTTACTGTTTGGAGCTTTTCGCTCTCCGATTGAGGGAATTAATGCAGCATCAGCCTGAAGTTCTCCATCGATAAGTAACTCCGGCTTCTTTTCTTTGGCAATTTTAGTAGCCTCGATTACTTTATCAACTAAAGGATGTTTGGCACTCCCCTTAGTGGAAAAAGATAACATTGCTACTTTTGGTTCAAAGCCAACCAGTGCTTTTCCGGTTGCAGCGCTGGCGATAGCAACATCGGCAAGCTGTTCGGCATTGGGTTCCTGATTTAAAGCACAATCAGCGAAAACTATGATTCCTTTTTCTCCATAAGGGCAATCAGGTATCACCATAACAAAAGAACTGGAAACAATATTTATACCAGGGGCAGTTTTTATAGTCTGCAGAGCTGGCCTAAAAACATCTCCTGTGGCATTAATAGAACCGGCAACCAAACCATCTGCATCATCATGATAGACCATTAATGCACCAAAATAAAGAGGATTTTCCAATAATTGATAAGCTTCGTCTAAGCTTACTCCTTTATTTTTACGAATTTGGTAATATGATTCAGCATATTCTTTCAATCTTTCCGAATCTTTGGGGTTTATTATTTTAATCTTATTCGGTAAATCAATTCCCAATTCCCGGGCTTTAGACTTAATATTTTCTTCTCTTCCTAAAAGTATTAAACTGGCAAAACCTTCATTAATAATAGTTTCCGCCGCTTTAATCATCCTCGGCTCTTCACCCTCCGGGAGCACAATAATTTTAGGATTTTTTTTAGCTTTTTCTCGAATAAGTTGTGATAATT
>JAUYEG010000121.1 GCA_030691505.1 Bacillota bacterium
AAGGCCGTGTGCCCGACTCATCTCTACCCATTCCCGGACGCCGTTCGCCTGGGCGCCGCCACGCGGGTCCGGCAGGCGGGGCTGCGCCCGGCCATTGCGCGACGCATCTGGCGCATCAGGACGCATTCCGCGTCCGGAAGCTATCATCCGGGCGGCCGGCCGGGACGGTGACCGGTGGCCCGTTCAGCTAGCCGCATGCACCGTGGTCCCCCGGGTCGGGCCCCCGGTGAAGACGGCCCGGCGCGACGGCTCCGTAACCACTTTGTTGTATACATAATACCGATTATGGGACATCAAATAGGGGAACCGCGATCAAGCTTGGGTTCGGGCTGCCGAGAGGGCCTAGGGGGTCGAGAGCACCTCGCGCAGCAGCGGCCACAGGACCGCCGACGGGATCCCGCCAAACGCGGGGCGGTAGTCGATGTAGAGTTCGAGGTGCAGGTGCGCGTCGAGCGTGGACCCGCAGGCGCCCTCGTTGGTGCCGGAATTGCCCACGGCGCCGAGTACATGCCCGGCCTCGACGCGGCTGCCGGCGGTGATGTCCGCCGCGACGCTGGACAGGTGCGAGTAGCGGCTGATGACGCCGCCCGCGTGAAGCACCCATACCTGCCGTCCGTGCAGCGGGTCCACCGCCCGGGGGGCACTGTCGCCCGCCGCCTTGGCGGCGTCGAGGGCCGCCGCGCGTTGTGCCGGCGTGAGCTCAACGTAGCCGGTGTCGGCGCGGATGACCGTCCCGGCGGCGACCGCGAGCACGCGCGTGCCGACGCGGACGTCTACGCCGCAGCTGCCCGCGTAGTAATCGAGCCCCAGGTGCGTTCCCCCGCGGTAGGTCCGTGGAGCGCCCGGCAGGTGTCCGGCGAAGCCGCTGGGCGTCGACCCGGCGATCGGCGGGGTCAGCGCCCCCAGACGGTCCCGGATCCAGTCCCGCGTGGCCGGTGCCGGAGGACCCGCCGCGCGTTGTGTGAGAAGATCCAATACCGCAGCCATCGCCGGCAGCGGCAGGGGGACATCCGGCGGCACCGCGGGCTCGCCGACCGGTCCGAGCGGCAGCGAGAAAATCGGGCCCGCAACAAGCAGCGACCCGGTCAGCACGGCCAGCGTGCCGGCGATCAGCAGCCAGGGCCGCCGCCCACGGGCCCGGGCATGGCGGCCGCCGCCGCGCCGCGATGGCCGCGCAGTTCCAAACGTACTGGGCATGGTCATTGTAGCTGCTCTTTCATTCTGCGGAGTCGTTGTTCCTGCGTGGTGCGAGTTATGAACGAAGCGCGTCTTATGCCGGAGCGCAGGCATGTGTGCTTTGGAGGATTCACAAGAGGCAGGGCAGGGGTCGCAGCTCCCCTGCCCTGCCCCGGCAGCCGCCGGTGGCGTCTTTGCTAGCCCCGAAGTGGTCTGTGCGGCGGGGACTCCGGAGGCGGCGCCCGGGGGTCGACCACGGGATTATAGCCCTCCTCGTCCGGCACCCCTTCAGGGCCCGGAAAGATGTGTTCCGGCCAGTGGTCAATGCTCTCATCAGGCTGAACGGGCTCCGAACTGAGCGGGTCGGACCAGGGCATCTCCGGCAATCGCGGAGGCCGGCCCTCGGGTACCTCAAGCTGGGGCACGGGGCTGACCGGTTGTTGGCGCATGCGGCAAACCTCCTCTCCGCTGCAAGTCAATTGCCTCAAGACCTGATAGACGTAGACAGAGGTAGTGTTTGCGGAGCACCGCGCGATATGTGCTCGGCCCGGTTGGACGGCCGGGCCCAGGGCCGTCAGTCGGGCCGCCAGCCCGGCGGGAGTTGGATCCGCTGCCCGACCCGCAGGTTGGCCGAGGCCAGCCCGTTGAGCTCGCGCAGCTGGTAGACCGCGTAGCGAAGATCCACGCCGCTGGGAGCGCGATCGGCCGCGATCTCCCACAGCGTGTCGCCCGGTGCCACGAAGACGTGCACACTGATGCTGTCAGAACCTGAAAACCGTGCCTGCGCCAGAGCTACCAGGACGCCGCCCGCCAGGAGCGACAGCATCACAAGACAGGTCGCCACCGTCAGGACGCGCCACGCGTGACGGGCCGCGTCTGACCGAGCGCGATGTCCGGCTCTAACCATCCGGCGGCGCGGCTGTCCACGAAGCCATTGCCTGTCCACCGCGGCACCCCCCGATGATTGTCACTGAGTTGAGCTTAGCGCAAACATATGTTCGGGGTCAAGGGGAAATCGAACAAATGTTTGCATGGCGGATTGGGCTGATGCTATAATGGCGCCAGCAAAGCACCGGGAGGACGGTAAATGGGCACCAAGCTCACACCACGGCAGCGCGAGATACTGGAGTACATCCGCAGGCAGATCAGGGACAACGGCTACCCGCCGTCCGTGCGGGAGATCGGTGAGGCCATAGGTCTTAGCTCCAGTTCGACCGTGCACGGGCACCTCGCCCGGCTGGAGGAAAAGGGCTACCTACGGCGCGACCCCGACAAGCCGAGAGCCATCGAGATCACCGGGGAGCGCCACCTTCGGCTGCAGCATATGGTGGCCGTGCCTTTGATCGGCCGTATCACGGCCGGCGAGCCGATCCTGGCCGTTGAGAACATCGAGGACACCTATGCCCTGCCCCACGACCTCGTTCAGAGCGACTCGGCTTTCATGCTCCGGGTCGAGGGCGAGAGCATGATCGGAGCCGGCATTGCCAACGGGGACATCGTGATCGTCCGCCCCCAGGATACCGCGCGCAACGGCGATATCGTCGTGGCCCTGCTGGGAGACGACGCTACGGTCAAGCGGTATTTCCGCGAAGGGGATCACGCTCGCCTTCAACCGGAAAACCCTGCCCTGCAGCCGATTCTCACCCGCGACGTCCGGATCCTCGGCATCGTGGTCGGTCTGTACAGACGCCTGTAACGTGATGTGGTGTCAGCGGCCCCGAAGCCTGCGGTCCGGCCCCTCACTGCATGCCTAGCCCAACCTGACCAGGGCAAACACCCGCACTCAAGGTGTGCACGGGACCGGGGCGGCCGAGATCTTCCATGTCGTCAATGTTCAGGCAGTCGATCCCCACGACAGCCGGCCCGGCGGCAGCGATGGCGCGGGCCCCGGAAGCAGTCACATGAGGGCCGCGCTGATCATGCCCCCGCCCCACCCCACAGTCGATCCCATCCAGTACGGACCAGCAGTGCTGAGCCCGCTAGGGCGATACCATCGAGTCCGGTCCATCAAGCGCAAGACGCCCGGCCCGGATGGAAGGTTCAACCACGATCCCCGGCAGGCTGACCAGCCCCGCAAGCGGCAGATCGGAAACATCCTTTCCGCCGGAGTAGCGATGGAGCGGCGAATCGATGTGCGTTCCCGTGTTCCCCACCAACTCGACCCGCGAAATGAGGAAGGACGTGCCGGGACCGTAGTGGGCCTCCGAATCGGTCCTCCCGAGGTGCTCAGCGACCACAGGGCCCGGAAGCCCTGGGAACATGGGCATTCCGGGCGGCCAGATCGGGTGGCTGAGATCAACTACCCTGTACTTGCCGTTGTCGGCGTAGTCGGTGTCCACGGCCCCTAAAAGACCGTCAGGTATTGCTCAATCTCCCAGTCGGAGACCTGTGTGCGGTAGATGTCCCATTCGATTTGCTTGGCCTCGACGAACCGGTGATAGATGTGCTCGCCGAGGGCCTCCCTAACGACTTCGTCCTGTGCCAGCGCATCGAGAGCCTCTCCGAGCGTCCCCGGAAGGCTGCCGATGCCCATCGCCTGGCGTTCGGCGGGCGTCATCTTGTAGATATTGCGGTTGACAGGCTGAGGGGCCTTGAGACCGCGCTTGATCCCGTCGAGTCCCGACTTGAGGATCACGGCCATGGCAAGGTAGGGGTTGCATGACGGGTCGGGGCTCCGCAGCTCCAGCCGGGTCCCCACCCCACGGCGGGCGGGGATGCGGATGAGCGGGCTGCGGTTGACCTCGGACCAGGCGATGTACACGGGGGCCTCGTAGCCCGGCACCAGACGCTTGTACGAGTTGACAAGCGGGTTGGTGATCGCGGTGAAGCCACGCACGTGGGCCATGAGCCCGGCCATGAACTGCATCGCCGTCCTGCTCAGCTGATGGGGCGCGTCCGGATCAAAGAACGCGTTTTGCCCGCCGCGGAACAGCGAAACGTGCGTGTGCATGCCGGAGCCGTTGATCCCGAAGACCGGCTTGGGCATGAACGTCGCGTGGAGGCCGTGCTTCTTCGCCACAGTGCGCACGACCAGGCGGAATGTGAGGATGTTATCGGCGGTCTTGAGCGCGTCGGCGTAGCGGAAGGCAATCTCGTGTTGGCCGGGGGCAGCCTCATGCTGGGATTTTTCGACTTCGAAGTCCAGTTGCTCGAGGGTGAGGACCATATCCCGGCGCGCGTCCTCGCCGCGGTCGATCGGGGAGTAATCGAAGTACGAACCCTGATCGTGGGTCCGGGTCGTCGCCGCGCCCCCCTCGTCCACCTGAAAGAGGAAGAACTCTGCCTCCGGGCCCGCGAACATGGTCAACCCAAACTCCTCCGCCTCGGCGATCACCTGGCGCAGGCGGCCCCGGGGGTCACCGACGAACGGAGTCTCATCCGGGTTGAGCACGTCGCAGATCAGCCTGGCGGTTGAGCCGTCAGCGCTGCTCTGCCACGGCAGGATGCTGAATGTGGTCAGGTCGGGAAGGAGGAACATGTCCGACTCCTCAATGCGGACGAAGCCCTCGATGGACGACCCATCGAACATGACCTGTCCGCTGAGGGCCTTCTCCAGCTGTTGAACCGGAACAGCGGCGTTCTTGATGTTGCCCAAGATGTCCGTGAATTGAAGGTTGACGAATCTGACGTTGAGCTCCTTGACCTTGCGCAGTATCTCGTCTCTCGTCGGAACGGCCATATAGCCCTTACCTCCCTGACGGATTGTGCCCCGCTATGGGGGCCTATTGGCTATTCTTTTTCTTGGGTGACCTAAGATCGCCGCTCGTACGGTCCGCCTCGACCCGGTCGAGAACCGCCGGACGGGGGGCCACCGGCCTGGATCGGCCCGCGCTCCTCCTGCGAACCCCTTGATCGGGTCTCGGGTCGGCTGCCCTGGCCGCCCTGGCCACCCTGAGCGCTCTGGCCGGCCGGCCGTGACG
Source organism: Bacillota bacterium (assembly GCA_030691505.1). Classification (GTDB taxonomy): domain Bacteria; phylum Bacillota; class Sulfobacillia; order JAUYEG01; family JAUYEG01; genus JAUYEG01. The sequence continues at coordinate 5,097 of JAUYEG010000121.1, forward strand.
GTCGCGACGGCCGCTGGGCCATGAACGCGCGCCGGGTTTCCACGTCCGGCTCGCGCTCAAGCCCGGACCGGCCGCTGTCAAAATGGGGAAGCCTCTGTCTTCCGGACGTGGGAACGGCCGTGTCCCGCTCCTCCTGCACCACAAGTGCGGCCCTGATCTCCGGTGTCCTCAGCCCTCGCTCCATGTCGGCCTTTATCCTGAGCAAGGCCTCGACGTCCAGGGGCGAAAAGAGCCGGCGCCTGCCGGCTGTCCTCGCCGGCTTGAGCAAACCGACCTGCTCATAGTAACGGATCTGCCGATCGGACAACCCGGTCAACTTGCGGACCACGGCGATGGGGTAGACTGGAGTGCTCTGCGGCATGTCGCTCACCTTGACCACCTCACAAATCAGTATAGGGGGCTGTCGTCCTGAACGTAAAGAGTTATGTAAGGAAACCTGACAAGTAACTTACTTGTTGACAACCAAAGGGTCCTGAGGGGGACATTTCTTCACAAAATGTGGATTTCCTATTGACAGGATTGGGCCAATGGAGGCTCCACTGCTCGCGTACCGGCAGATTCGGCGGAAACCCGTCGGCGCTTAACAATAGCCGTGGCCTAGTGTTATCCACCCGCCACATCATCACTGCACCCGACCATATGGATTGCCCCAGACCTGGCGCGGGCCGTTTGCCGCCCGGCAGGGCTCCTAGCGCGGGCCCACCGCCGCCGCGGCAGCCTCAACGGCCGCCATTCCGTAGCCCAGCCCCAGGCCGCCCTGGAGGAAAACCCAATAGGGCTCGCGGTCGGGAGCATCGGCGCTGAGTTCGAGCGACGCGCCCTGCACGAAGGTGCCCGCGGCCATGATGACCTGGTGCTGATAGCCGGGCAACGCCGCAAACTCCGGTGTTGCACGCGAGTCGACCGGCGACATCGACTGGATTGCGGCACAGAAAGACTCCACCCGGCGGCGCGACCCCAGGCGTATCGCCTGCACTATGTCGCCGCGCTCGTCCCCGGGCTGCGGCAGCACCTCGTAGCCCAGCCGGGCGAAAACCGACGCCGCGTATTCCGCGACCTTGAGCGCCGCGGCCACCGCCGCGGGCGCGAGGTAAAGACCCTGCAACAAGAGCCGGATCGGCACGAGGCTTGGCCCGACCTCCCTGCCAAGTCCCGGGGCATATAGCCTGCCGGCCACAAGGTCGACGAGTTGCGCCCGGCCCGCGACGTAGCCGCCGGTGGGGGCGAGCCCGCCGCCGGGATTCTTGATCAGGGAGCCGCAGGATAGGTCGGCGCCCAGAGCCGCCGGCTCGCGATCCTCCACAAACTCGCTATAGCAGTTGTCGACCACCACCGCCGCCCGCGGCGCAGCGTCCCGTATCGCCTCCAACAGGGCCTCCAGCTTGGCTTGCAGCAACGCCGGCCGCACAGAGTATCCTCGAGACCGCTGAACCAGCACGACGCGCGGCGCGCCTGCCCTTGCCGCGGCAGCGAGGCCCGCCAGATCCAGCGTGCCGCCCGCCCAGGGATCAAACTCGCGATAGCGGACACCGAGCGCCTCCAGCGACAAAGGGCCCGGGCCTATGACCGGCTTGAGCGTGTCGTAGGGCGGACCGGTCGCGGACAGGAGCACGTCGCCCGGCGCGAGCAGCGCGAACAGGGCCACGGACAGGGCTTGCGTGCCCGATACCAGGTGGGGGCGCACAAGCGCCGCCTCCGCGTCGAAAGCGAGGGCGAAAACTTCCTCAAGCGCGCGGCGGCCGCGGTCGCCGTACCCGTACCCGGTGGTTTCTCCAAGGTCGGCTTCTGTGACCCCCACGTGCCGGAAAGCCCCTGACAGCTTGCGCTGCAGGAATTCCGCCGTGCGGTCGTAGCCGGGACCGGCAGAGGCCAGCTCCAACGCCGACGCCGCGAATACCGGGGCCAGACCCGAAGGTGCCGCTATCTCCCGCGGGATCATGCGCGGCCGCCGCGTTCCAGCTCAGAACGGATCTTGGCTGCCAGCGGGCGATCGATTGTCGCACGGACGGTCACCCCGGCGGCTCCGTAGTCCTCCGACTCCACGCGGCCGTGGGCGTGCAGCATCGAGAGCAGATCGGCGCGGGCATAGGGGATCGTGGCCACGAAGTCCTCGCGGCGGCTGCGAAGCTCGTACTCGATTGCTGTCAGCAGATGATCGATCCCCTGCCCCGTCGCCCCGGAGACCGTCACCGCCCCGGGAAACGAGTGCGCCAGCCGCGGCAATTCCGCATCCGGGACCAGATCGGCCTTGCTGAGCACGGCGAGCGACGGCCTTGCGCCGGCACCGATGCTCTCCAGCACGCGCTGGACGACGGCAGCCTGCTCCAGGGCGCGCGGGTGCGACGCGTCGATCACGTGGCAGAGCAGGTCGGCTTCAGCGGCCTCCTCCAGTGTGGCGCGGAAGGCGGCGACCAGCATGTGTGGCAGCTTGTGGATGAAACCGACGGTGTCGGTCAACAGGGCCTGACCCCCGTTCGGCAGATCCACAGAACGAGTCGTCGGGTCCAGCGTGACGAAAAGGCGGTCTTCGGCGAGCACATCGGAACCGGTCAGCCGGTTGAGCAATGTCGACTTGCCCGCGTTGGTATATCCGACGAGGGCGACGACCGCCAGGGCCGCGCGGCGCCGGCTGTCACGATGCAGCGCTCGATGCTGCCGGAGCTCACCGATCTCATCGTTCAGTTCGGAGATCCGGGTCCGGATCGTGCGGCGGTCCGTTTCCAGCTTGCTTTCGCCCGGGCCGCGCGTCCCGATACCACCGCCGAGCCTGGACATGGCAACCCCGCGGCCCGTCAGGCGCGGCAGACGGTAGAGCAATTGCGCCAGCTCTACCTGCAGCTTGCCCTCACGGCTGCGCGCGCGGCCCGCAAAGATGTGCAGGATCAGCTGGGAGCGGTCGAGCACCTCAAGCTCCGTTGCTTCCTCGAGGTTGCGCAGCTGTGCGCCGGTGAGCTCGTCATCGCAGATCAGCAGGCCGCAACCCAGTTCACGTCCGAGCTCGCTGAGCTCGGCAGCCTTGCCGGAGCCGACGAAGTGCGCGGCGTGCGGCGCCGGACGCTGCTGGATAACCGTGCGCACCGGCACGAGGCCGGCGGTCTCGGCGAGACGCGCCAGCTCCGCCAGCGATTCCTCCGGGGTGAAAAGGTTGTCCTCGCCCCCGGCCTTCCCGCGGCGGACCGTGACGGCCGCGACGAGAATGGCCCGCTGGGCCTGTCCGGTTGCTTCGGACTCAAGATTCAATAAACCACCGCCGCTTGGGACGTTTTGGCCACGGCGCCCGCCCAGAGGCGCACGGGCAGCGTCGCTATTATAACACGCCCGCTATCTGGTGCCCGTTCCCCCGCCCTGGCGCCCTCCGGCTTGGCGTGGAGGCGGGCATTCGAGCAGGAAGCGGCGGAGGCGGCGTCCGACAGCCTGCAGGCCGGTGCCCTGGAGGGCGGAGACGGCCAGGACCTCAACCCCGGGCAGGGCGCGCCGCAGCCGTCTTAGCCCGGCGCGGCCGGCGGGCAGGTCCGTCTTGTTGGCAAGGAGCATATAGCGGCCCGGCTTCTGGTCGGCGGCGTATGCTGCGAGTTGGCGGTCAAGCTCGCCGGGCGCGGTCACCCGCGATGCGTCCACCACGTGCACGACCATCTGCGCCCGGCGAAGCTGCCGCAAGACCTCGGCGGAGGCGGCGCGGAACTCGGGGTCGGCGGACACCGAGGACGGCAGTCCTGCGGAATCGACGACGACCAACTCCTTGCGGCCGCGCCCGATGCCCAGCGGGACGGACAGTGTGGCCCACTGAAGGGAGCGGGTCGTGCGCGGCCCCTGGCCGACCAGCGCCGCTTTGGCTTCAGGGGTGCGCCACGTGCGGGTCACGACACGCCCGGCAGCGACCTCCTGGGAAAGCTCAAGCTGCGTCTGGCCGAGCCACTCGGCCAACGCCAGGGTAAACAGCGTCTTGCCGGCACCGGGCTCCCCGATCACCAGGCATTCGGGGTTTCGACCGCTCATACTCCGTCCAGATCCTCCGCCTCGATGGTCATGAGTTCCTGGCGGCTGATTTCTGCGCGGTCGACCAGCCGTACGGCCTGGCGGCGCAGCGCGGCCTCGATGACGTTGCGGACCATCCGGGCGTTGCCGGCGTTGCGCATGCCCTCGCGTATCTTGCGGTCGAGCCCCTCGCGCAGGGCAGCTGCGGCACGGTCAGACAGCTGGTAGTCACGGTGCTCGAGCATCTTGGCGGCGATGGCCATCAGTTCGTCGAGCGCAAAGTCCGGGAACTCGATGTGGATCGGGAAGCGCGACCGGAGGCCGGGGTTGGCATCGAGGAAGCGGGCCATTTCGTGCTGGTAGCCGGCAAGGACGAGGACGAGGCGGTCTTTCAGGTCTTCCATCGCTTTGACCAGCGTGTCGATGGCCTCCTTGCCGAAATCCTTCTCGCCTCCACGGGCCAGGGCGTAGGCCTCGTCGATGAAGAGGATCCCACCCTCCGCCCGCTTCAACTGCTCCCTTGTCTTCTGCGCGGTGTGGCCGATGTACTCGCCAACGAGGTCGGCTCGCTCCACCTCGACCAGGTGCCCCTGGCTCAGCACTCCCATGGCCTGAAAAACGTGGCCGAGGATGCGCGCGACCGTTGTCTTGCCTGTCCCGGGGTTGCCGCGGAAGACCATGTGCAGCACAAGCGGCTCCGCTGCAAGACCCTCCAGGCGGCGGCGCTGCTGAATGGAGATAAACGCCTGTATCTCGCGGACCACAGTTTTCACACGCTCAAGCCCGATGAGCTCGTCGAGCTCGGCAAGTATCCGCCGTACATTCAGATCATGGTCGGCGGGGCCGCGAATCTGTGTGGCGGCCTCGGCCGGACCCGGCTGGGGCTCACCCCGCATCCGCGCGATGGCCTCACTCGGCGCGATAAGGCCGCGCCGGACGAGGTCTTCAGGACGCGCATCCGGTGCACAAAGCGCCGGACTGAGTCCGCCCGGAATCCCGTCCGGTATCCTGCCTGGGGTCCGGACCGGCGAGCGCAGCCCGCCGCTGCGCGGAAACTCAATCAACATGGCATCTACCTCATCACCGACGGCTGCCCCTAAAGGGGTGCTTCATTATACGCTGGTGTCGTTCAGGGGGTTGGAGCACGAAAGTTATGTTCGGGTCTTGAAACTTTCCCGGGTGGTGTGCGTTAATATGAATGGCACGGTGGAATGGTCCACCGCCCCAAATAGACAGAAGATTAACTGGTAGATGCGGAGTCAGCGGGCCCTCCCGCCGCTCCGATGACGACAACAGGAAGGCACCGGGGACAGCGACATACACACCATTCTTCACAGCAGCGGCGGCAGCACAGGACACGCAAACGACGCAGTCACAACAACAACGATCGCAGTCAGACGCCTTCAACCGGGGCCACGGGCAAAGGCAAATGCAGGGTTCTTGACAGCGCACGCAGTTCATATCCAGCAACGGACGCAGACCGTCAAGCATTACGCAGCAAAATAGGCAGCACTACGCTCCAGCAGACGCGGATCGACCCGGTGCCTTCTTGTTCAATAGAACTACGACGCAGGCAGGAAGCATCAAGCGGCGCGCACCGCCCAACCGGCGGGCGCGCCGCTCCTGCATTTCCGGCCGGCGCCCACCAAGGAGGCGGGCAGGCGGGCCGTTATGGTCCCGTCCGGCTTACTGTTCCAGTGCCCATGTCAAGTTGCCATGCACCCTCGCGGGCCGCGGCACCGCCCTCGGCCGCGCGGACGATGAACGTGAGCCGCCCGGGTTGCTGCCAACGCGGATCCGACAAGGAATATTGCTCCGGAGGGAACAGTTCTCTCAGCCCGAGGGCCAGCCGTTCCGGAGGGAACACGGAGTACAGCATCAGCGCCTGATTGCCGGTCGGCTCGTCGACAACCGCGACGAGCCGCTGGCCGTCGGGCGCCCACTCGACGTCCACTGTCACGCCCTCGAAGTGCAGATCGATGCCGCGGGGCTCGCCCTGCGGCATCGCGGCTGCGCCAAGGAACCCGTGCGTTCCCCAGGTCACGAAGGCCAGACGGTCCCCCGCCGGGGAAAACGACAGCAGCACGTAGCCCTCCTTGCCGACGCCGAACGCGAGATCATCCGGCGCCCCCTGCGGGGAGAACTCGTCGGGAAGGTCGCCGAATCCGAATGCGAATTCCTCTCCCTGGGCCGAGCGCACGCGGACCATCAGGTCCTCTCCGACCGAGGCCTCCCTGCCGGACGCGAGCGCGGCCCCGTCCACACGGTACTCCCCACCCTGCCACAGCACCTGAATGGTTTCATCCCAATAGGCGGCGTGAGGCGCTTCACGGGCAACGCGGTGAACACGGAAGACAAAGAGATACCTTCCCACGCCCGGCGATGAAGCGCTCTGGAAATAGAACCTGACCTCGTCATCCAGCCCCTCCAGGTCGAGTGCCGGCCCGCTCTGGGCGTCGAAGGCGGCCCGGGCGGCCGGGGTCAGGCGGGCCTGCGCGTTTTGAACGCGGCCCTCAGCCCTGTCCTGCATGAACTGGTCGACCATCGCCTTGGCGGCGTCCATTGTCGGACGCTGGCGGGGAGCGCAGGCAGTGCCGGCCAGAGCCAGCAGGACCGCCAAGAGGAGAACGGGAACCCAGCGACGTTGGCAACCATGGCGGGCTATCACCCGCACCACCCCCTGTCTGCCGCAGCCCCGGCCTAGCGTGATATGCCCAGCTCGGAATCCCGGGCTGGGCGGTCGACCACCGGCAGTTCCACCGGGCGGGCCGGCGAAACGGTCGACATGGCGTGCTTGTAGACCATCAGCTGCTTGCCGTCGTTCTCAAGCACGACCGTGAAACTGTCAAAACCCCTGACATAGCCTTTTAGCTGCACACCGTTCACAAGGTAGACGGTGACCGGCAGATTCTCCCGCCGGATTTGGTTGAGCAGCGCATCCTGCAGATTGGCCTGGCTTTTGGACATCGGTCTTTCTCCTCCCGCCCCGCATCACGTTGCTTCTGTGCATTATCCCCACCTGGCGGCCATACAGGCTGCCACCTGATCTGCCAGCTCCTGAGGCCCGTGAGCTGCGGCATCCAGCCAGACCACGCCCGGCTCCCGGCGAAACCATGTCATCTGGCGCTTGGCGTAGCGCCGGGTGGCCCGCTTAATCTCCCCGGCGGCCTCCTTAAGGCTCATCCGTCCTTCCAGGTGGGCCACGATTTCCTTATACCCCAAGGCCTGTCCGGATATCACCGCGGTGCTGTAGCCCTCGCGGACCAGCCCCCGGACCTCCTCCACCAGACCCGCAAGCAGCATCGCCTCAACGCGTCTATCGATGCGCGCGTACAACTCAGCCCGTTCAAGGCGCAAGCCGACCAGCAGCGCATCATAGATGAAACCGGCGTCCCGCCATCCGGCTGAGATCGGCCGTCCCGTGGCCTGCCAGACCTCCAGGGCCCGGACAATGCGCCTGGTATCCCGGGGGTTGACCTTTTCCGCGGCAACGGGGTCAACGCGCGCAAGCTCGGCGTGAAGGGCCTCGGGGCCCTCGGTGCCCGCCCGGCGTAGCAGCGCGTACCGGACCTGGGAGTCGGCGCCCGGCGCGGAGAAATCATAGTCGTGCAGCAGGGCCCGGACGTAGAGCCCCGTGCCCCCGACTACCACGGGCAGGAGTCCGCGTCTCGAAATACATTCGACGGCTTGGGCGGCTAGACGCCGGTAGACCGCGACGTTGAAATCCTCCCGGGGATCGGCCACATCGATCAGGTGGTGCCGCACGGAGGCCCGCTCGGCGGGCGAGGGTTTGGCGGTCCCGATATCAAGACCCCGATAGACCTGCATCGAGTCGGCGGACACGATCTCGCCCCCGTGCCGCAGGGCGACTTCGAGGCCAAGGGCGCTCTTTCCGGCGGCGGTCGGACCGACGATCGCCAGCACACGCACGGAAGGCTGGGTCGGATGGCCGTTCACTGCCTGCCGAACCTCCGCGCCAGCTCATCGTGAGTTATCAGGATCACGGTCGGCCGGCCGTGCGGGCAACGCCAGGGCTCGCGGCAGGATGCCAACTGGGAGAGCAGGCTCGAGAGTTCGGGCCCGGCCAGCGGCTGGTGCGCCTTGACGGCTGCCGCGCAGCTGGCTACGGCCCGCCTGGCGGCAAGGCGCGGCCCGAGAGGCGCCGCCGCCCGCGCCTCGTCCTCGAGGGCCGCAAGAATGTCAACCAGCAGCGGTTCCGGTGACCAGCGGGCGCCCGCAAGGTCCGCCGGGATCTCGCGGATCAGCACGCCCGTGCCGCCGAAGTGTTCGGTCACAAAACCGCTTTCCGCCAGTACCTCCTCGGCCGCCGTCCAACGCGCGAAGTCGCCCGGCGAAAGCTCAACCGCCGCCGGGATCGCCAGCACCTGACTGCCCGGACTGGTCGTTCCCGCACCGAGGTGTTCGAAGATCACCCGTTCATGCGCCGCATGCTGGTCAACGACAACCAGGCCGCCTGGACCGTCGCAGGCCAGCCAGCTCGCGCCGACCTGGCCCAAAGGGCGCAGGGCCGACAGGTCCGTCGCCCACAGGTCCCACGCTGCCGGAGCCTCGCCCACCGCGAGCATATGCCCGGCCCGGCCGGCCGGCTGCGGCCACGACCGCGTGCCGGCGCCCGGCTCGCCAGCCGGCCCCTCCCCGTATCGGACGCGGCGCTGCATGCCGGGCGGCGCCGCGGGCCCGGCGATATCCGCGGCCCCGGCAATATCCCCGGCCCTGAGCCCGGCCCCCGCAATGTCCGCGGCCCCAGCCAGAACTCGCGCCGCGGCCGCATCGCGCACGGCGGCGGCCGCCAGGGCGAACGCCGGAGTGCCGTCCGCAAGCCGCACCTCGGCCTTTGCGGGGTGAACGTTGACGTCCACGTCTTCCGGCGGCAGGCTCATCAGCAGGTAGAGGAGCGGGTGACGCCGCCCAGGCAGCACGCCCCACGGGTATGCCGCTTCGGCGGCCTCAACGAGGCCCCGCACGCTGACCGGCCGGCTGTTAATCCAGGCTCCCTGCCGCCTGCGGTCTGCCCGGCAGGTGGCGGGGCTTCCGACCAGGGCGACCGCCCGTGCGCCGACCACGGCCGCGCTGCCCAGGCAGACTTCCCTGGCGGTCTCAAGCCCGGCCAGCGCCAGCAGTGTCTCCAGATAGTCCCCGCCGCCCGGCGTGTGCAGGACCAGCCGCCCCCCCGACTCGCAGCGAAACGCCACATCCGGACGGGCAAGCGCCAGCTTCTCCACCATTCCCACCGCCCTGGCGAGCTCCGCCCGTGCCGACCGCAGAAAACGGGCCCGCACCGGGGTGTTGAAAAACAGCCTGCGCACGTGCACGGTGGTGCCCGGCGCCGAGGGCGCCTCGCCAGTGGCGATGACGTTGCCGGCGCTGACCACGATCCGATTCCCGGTGTCCGAACCGCCCGGACGCGTCCGGATCTCGAGCTCGCTGACGGCTGCGATGCTCGGAAGCGCTTCACCGCGGAAACCGTAGCTGGAGATGAGCGCAAGATCATCCGCCGTGCGTATCTTGCTGGTCGCGTGGCGATGAATGCACAGGCTGAGGTCCTCGGGTGACATGCCGCAGCCGTCGTCGGTGACGGTGATCGCATCTCCCGCCCCGTCGAGCCGGACCTCGATCCGCTTGGCGTCCGCGTCGAGAGCGTTCTCGACAAGCTCTTTGACGACCGAGGCCGGCCGCTCGACGACCTCGCCCGCCGCGATCTTGTCCCGCGTGTGCTCGTCCAGGATGACGATGCTCACCGCCCGCGCCGCTCCTTGGAGCCGGCCAGGCGAAGCTGCCACTCAGCCAGCAAGTTCATGGCGTCGATGGGTGTAAGCCGGTACAGGTCGAGCGCGCGCAGGGCGTCGATGATCGGGTCCGGCGGAGGCTCGAGGAAACTGATCTGCCGGGGCGCCGCCGCCGGTGCTGGGGGCGCTTTCGGGGCCGGCGAAGGCCGGGGTGCGACGGAAAAAGGGCCGGGCGAAGGGCCCGACGAAGGGCCGGACGATGCGGCAACGTCCGCGGGCCCGGGGCTCACCCACATCTGGGTTGCCGCAACCTCCAACCGCATGCTCTCGATCTCGGCCAGCAGCGCTCTTGCCCGCCCAAGCACGCCGGGCGGCAAACCGGCGAGCCTGGCGACCTCGATACCGTAGCTGCGGTCGGCGCCTCCGCGCCGGATCTTGTGGGCAAAGACGATCTCGCCCTGCCGGTCCAGGACCGCGGTGCAGTAGTTGGCGACCCCCGGCAGTGCCGGTTCGAGTCCCGTCAGCTCGTGGTAGTGGGTAGCAAAGAGGGTGCGCGGCCCCATGCGCACCAGTTCCTCGACCACCGCGCGCGCGAGACTGATGCCGTCGAAGGTGCTCGTTCCCCGGCCGACCTCGTCGAGTATGACGAGGCTCCGGCGGGTGGCGTGGCGCAGTATCTGGGCGACTTCCTGCATCTCCACCATGAAGGTGCTCTGCCCGGCGGCCAGATCGTCCTGAGCGCCGATGCGGGTGAAGATGCGGTCGGCGGGCCCGATGACCGCCCGCTTGGCGGGAACGAAGCTCCCGATCTGGGCCATCAGCGCGATAAGCGCCGACTGGCGGAGGTAGGTGCTTTTGCCTGCCATGTTGGGCCCTGTGATGATCAGGAGCCGCGGCCCGTCGGCGCCCAACACCAGATCATTGGGCACGAAACCCCCATCCATGAGCCGCTCGAGCACCGGGTGTCTTGCGCCGGCGATCTCGATCCGGTCGTCGTCCGTCAGCTCCGGGCGCACATAGCCGTGAGTTGCCGCAACCTCGGCCAGGCCGGCGAGGCAGTCCAGCTCGGCAAGCGCGGCGGCGGTGGCCTGCAGGCGCGCGCTGACGGCGGCGACCTCGGCGCGCACAGCAAGAAACAACTCATACTCCAGGCTGAAAAGCCGCTCCTCCGCGCCCAGGATCTCGCTCTCGCGTTCCTTGAGCTCGGGCGTCACGAACCGCTCCGCGTTGGCCAGTGTCTGGCGGCGCACATAGTCATCCGGCACCGCCTGGAGATTGGCCCGCGTGATTTCGAGGTAGTAGCCGAAAACCCGGTTAAAGCCCGTGCGCAGCGAGCGAATGCCTGTGCGCTCCCGTTCCTTAGCCTCAAGCGCCGCTATCCATCCCTTGCCCCCGCTGCGCAGACCGCGAAGCCGGTCCACCTCCTCGCTGTAACCGGGGCGGATCAGCCCGCCCTCCTGCAGCGTTCCCGGAGGCTGTTCGGCAATGGCGCGCTCCAGCAGCGCCACGGTGTCCGGCAGAGGATCCAGCCGGTCCCGGACGTCACCCAGCACCGGCTCCGATGCCCCGCCCAGCAGGGCTTTCACCCTGGGCACGCCCTGCATCGTGGCAGCTATGGCGGCTAGGTCTCTGGCGTTGGCCAACCCGGTGCCGGCGCGGGCGATGAGCCGCTCCAGATCCTGGCACTGTCCCAGCAACCCGCGTAGCTCGGCACGCAGAAAAGCGTCGGAGACAAGCGCCGCGACCGCAGCCTGCCGGGCGCGAAGCTGCCCGATTTCGGTCAGCGGCTGGAGCACCCAGGCGCGCAGCATCCGGCCGCCCATCGGGGTCAGCGTCGCATCAAGCGCCCAGAGCAGCGAGCCGTGCTTCTTGCCGTCCCGGAGCGCCGCCACGAGCTCGAGATTGCGGCGGGTCTGGTGGTCCAGGCACATGAAATCGCCGCGGCTGTACCAGCGAAGCGAGGTCAGATGGGCGGCCTCGCGCTGGGTCGCGCGCACGAACGACCAGAGCCCGCAGGCGGCCACTGTCGCGGCGGGCCGGTCGGCCAGCCCCCATGCCTCGAGCGACACGGTTCCGAGCCGGGATGCAAGCTCGCGCCGCGCCGATGCCGGGTCGAGCACCCATCCGGCCTCCGGACGCGGATCCGGAAGCCCCCCGGCGCGGCAGCCCTGTAACAGTTCGCCGTCCGCCGCAAGGGAGGGGTCGAGGAGGATCTCGCGGGGAACCAGACGGAGCAACTCGTCGAGCAGTTCACGGCCCGCCGAGGGTGCGGCGAACTCGGTCGCCTTCCACTCACCGGTCGAGAACTCGCATACGGCCAGGCCGATTGTACCTGACGGAATCCGCGCGACGGCGGCGAGGTAGTTTGGCGCACGGTCGGACAGAGACCGCGCGTCGACGGTCGTGCCGGGCGTGATCACCCGCGTGACCTCGCGGCGAACAAGCCCCTTGGCCTGGGCCGGGTCCTCGACCTGGTCGCACAGCGCAACGCGGTGGCCACGGTCGAGGAGGCGGGCGATGTGCCCTTCGGCGGCATGGTGGGGTATGCCCGCCATCGGAACGCGCCTGCCCTTGCCCGCCTCGCGGGACGTCAGCGTGATCTCAAGTTCACGGGCCAAAAGCGCCGCATCTTCAAAAAACGTCTCGTAGAAATCGCCCAGGCGGAAGAGGACGATGGCATCCGGATGCCGGTCCTTGACCCGCCGATACTGGGCCATCATCGGAGTCAGCCCGCCGCCGGCGCAGGGCACAGGCCCAGGTCTCCCGGCCAGGGTCATCGTGAGGCCCCCTCGCCCGTGGCCGGGACTAGCTCACCGCTGAGCGTCCAGGTCCGTGCGGCCCTGATGCGCACCATGGCCAGCCGGCCGCGCAGTTCAGCGGGCGCGGGCGTGAGCACGTAATGGAAGGCGCGCGTCCTGCCGGCCATCACATTCGGATCCTTCTCGCTGGGCCCGAGGAACAGCACTTCCTGCCCGGTGTCGACCAGCCGGGCGAGGCTCTCGCGGCTGACCTCTTCCTGCAGGCGGTTGAGCCGCGCCAGCCGCTCCCGCCGAACTGGCAGCGGGACCTGCTCCGCCATCTCCGCCGCGGGCGTGCCGCGCCGGCGCGAGTATGCAAACGTGAACGCCGAATCGAAACAGGCCAGCCGGACGAGTTCAAGCGTTTGCTCGAAGTCCTCCTCGGTCTCGCCCGGAAAGCCGACTATGATGTCCGTCGTCAGCCCGACCCCGGGCACGGCACGGCGCAGGCGCTCCACCAGCGCGAGATAGTGGCCGCGGGTATACCCGCGGTTCATGGCCTTGAGCACGCGGTCGGACCCAGCCTGAACGGGCAGGTGTATGTGCTCACAGACCGCCGGCAGCGTCGCCATCGCCTCGATGAGGCGATGGCTGAGATCCCGCGGATGCGAGGTCACAAAGCGTATCCTGACCAGGCCGAACGGGGAGGCGGCCATGTCCACCGCGGCCAGAAGGCCGGGGAAATCGGCGCCGCCCGCCAGGTCGCGGCCGTAGCTGTTGACGTTCTGGCCGAGCAGGGTGACCTCGCGCACCCCCTGCCGCGCCAGCCCGACAACCTCGTCCACGACAGCCTGCACCGGGCGGCTGCGCTCGCGGCCGCGGACGTACGGGACAATGCAGTAGCTGCAGTAGTTGTCGCATCCGAAGCTGACGTTGACCAATGCCTCGACCCGCCGTGCGGCCAGCCTGGGCTGATCGACTGCCGCGTCGTCGGGGCTGTCGTCGATCTCGATGACCGGCCCGTACGGGCCCGAGCCGGTTTCGGCGCGCAGCCCGGCTCGCATCCGGGCCGTCGCGACGAGCACCGGCACCCGGGACGAGTTGTGCGTGCCAAAGATGAAATCGAGCCAGGGCGCCTGGCCGGCAATCCGCTCCGCTGCCCCCGGCTGCTGCGGAAAGCACCCGCCCACCCCCACCAGAAGCTCCGGGCGGCGTTCCTTTTCCAGCCGGTATTCCAGCACCCGGCCCATGATCTTGCGCTCGGCGTTCTCACGTACGCAGCAGGTATTGAAGACGACAAGATCCTCGGGCTCGCCGGCGGCCGCCGGCCGGTAGCCCAGGTCCTCCAGCATGGCGGCCAGGGCGTCGCTATCGCGCTCATTCATCTGGCAACCGTAGGTGATAATGCGATACCGCAAGAAGGGCTCTCCCCTCGCCGCCGCCGGGCAGGCTCGTCTGAACTCAGCCCTCATTGTACCACCCGTGCGGCGGGGCCCAAAACCCGGCCTGCTCGGGCTCCCCCCGTGCAAACCGAACGCAAAACATGCCAGCATCGCCGCGCGCAAAACGGAGACGATAAGACGAGGAGGTGGCATTCTTGACGAACGACAATGGCAACGGCAACCGTAACCGCATCCTCGTTCCCCAGGCGCAGGACGCGCTGGAGCAGTTTAAGTATGAGATCGCGACCGAGCTAGGCATTCCAGCCCGCGCATCCGGCAGCGGCGGGGCGGCCCAGGGCGGGCAAGGCCAGCAGGGCTATGAGGCCATGCTCGATTCGTGGAAATACGAGGTTGCGCAGGAACTCGGAATACTCCCCGACATCCAGCAGCGCGGCTGGGGCAACATGACTTCGAAGCAGTGTGGCGCGGTCGGCGGCCGGATGGGTGGCAAGATCGGCGGCCAAATGGTGAAACGGCTGATCCAGGTCGCAGAGCAGAGTATGGTTGGTCGCTAAACCAATCAAGCAGGCGGGGGAGCGCTAGCTCCCCCGCCTCTCACACCATCGAACGTCCGCATTCCGGCAGTGCACCAAGCCGATGCGCTTCCAAAATGCTTTTTATCCGTTGGAGTTGCCGCAATAGCGCCTCAGGATCGTTGCGCTCCGCAAACAGCGGGCCGACGCCCCCGTACTCCAGGGTGACAGTCTCGACCGGACCCCTATGGATTACCTCCTCAAGCAGGGTAAATCCTTCGTCGCTGACTTCCTTGTGCCGGTCACGCAACTCTCCGTTGACCATCTCGGGTCCGGCAATATGAACCTCCGTCACGAGTTCCAGCGGTAGCTGGCCCAGATAGTCCGCTGCCGGCTCACCGAGTTGCCAGGCGGCGATCATGGCGTGTGCGAGGTCGAGCAGCAGACGGGACCGGGTGCGGTCGAGAGCCTCACGGATGAAGTCCGGCGCGCACAGACGTGGCGGCTGGAATGCCTGCCCCGGGCGTGGACGGTAGAAATGGATGTTCTCAAGGTGCACGGGGAGACCGCTCAGTTCGCGCAGGTATTCGATGTCTTGGGTCAGTGCCGTCAGGAAGGCCCGCTCGTCAAACGGCTCGCCGGCCCCGGCGGAGTACTCAAGGTGTACCGACAGATACGGGCTGCGCCTTGCGCAGGCACCGGGGCGAAAAAAGGGACCGAAAACCCGGATGGCCTGGAGCGACCCTGCCCAGCGGCTTGGGACGGTCCAGGTTGTGTCCCAGGCCATGCAACAGCAAGGGGCACTCATCCCGGAGACGCCGGTAGTCCTCGACGTACTCGGCGCGATCGAACTCCGAGACCTTGACCACATCGCATAGCCCCGGATGCAACCGCCTGGTTACCAGCAATTGCGGCGAGAAGTTGGCCGCAACCTGAATCGCCGCCGGGCGGCGCCGGCCCCGTCCGGCTACGGCCCTTACCGGCGCATGTCCACGGTCACCTGCCAAATACGTCCCTCCATGCCGAGCCGCATTTGGACCAGATCTCCGGCGGCCCTGGCGATCAACTGCTCGAACGATACGTGCAGCTTGCTGGCCTCAGCCACTTCCACGGGCGCGAACGCCAGCTCATCGCCCGGCCGCAGCTGAGCTGCCGGCGGCAGGTCGGCGGTGACGACCACACCCGCCTTGGCGTAGCCGCCGGTCGTCTGGTGATCGGCCATCAGCAGCACCGGCTGACCGTTGCCGGGAACCTGAATGGCCCCCGCTACGGCACCGTCGCTGACGATATCGGCTCCGCCGGTCGGCCGGACCTCAGGGCCGGCCAGCCTGTACCCCATGCGGTTTGACTCGTTGCCCACCCGGAATACCGGCCCGTACAGGGCATCACGCGCCTCCGGGCCAAAACGGCCGTCCTGCGGCCCCGGCACAACCCTCAGGGTGGGCGGGCCGACGCCCATCCTGAGGTACACCTCGCGAACCACTTCCGGATCCGCGACACGCGTGGACATGGTCCGGGCCTCCGGGCCCATTGGGGAAGCAGGCAGCATATCGCCCGTTTGCAGTTTCCGTCCGTAATGTCCGCCAAAGCCCGCCCCCAGGTTGGTGCTGCGGCTGCCAAGCACCGGACGTACGGCAACTCCGCCGCCAATGCAGAGGTAGCCCCGGAAGCCGTGTCTGAGAATGCCAACCACCAGTCTCTGTCCCGGCCGGAAGGCAAACACGGTCCAGCCGGGTACCTGCTTTTCGTCGAGCCGGAGGTCCCCGGTCCCACCGGTCCACACCGCGGCCCCGGACGACAGAAAAGCGAATTCCGCGCCGCCGGCCGTAACCTCGACAGCGGCGGCCCCCTCCGGGTTGCCGAGCAGCCGGTTACCCACGCGCAGCGCAAAGCGATCCATAGCGCCGCCGGGGCCGCAGCCGTACCGCTCGTACCCGCTGCGGCCGAGGTCCTGCACCGTTGCCAGCGGACCGGGGCGCTCGACGCCAAGAACGGGCTGCACGCTGGACCTGCCCGCATCACCGGCGCCGGCTCGCGGCGTGACGCGGGCCTCCGGGGGAACCCAGCCGGATTGCTCCATGGCCCGGTGCTCGTCGGGGCCGATCGCGTAGAAAGAAACCCTGTCGCCGGCACGCAGCAATGAGGGCGGATCCCAGTCGAGATCCCACATACGCACGGGCGTGTTTCCGATTACGCGCCATCCGCCGGGACTGGGCAGGCTGTAGACGCCGGTGAGCTCTTCAGCTATCGCGACGGCGCCGCACGGCGTCTTCAGGCGCGGCCGTGCAAGCCTCGGCAGCCGCAGCTGCGGTACTAGCGATGCCATGTAGGGATAGCCGATCTGAAAGCCCATCATGTGCACCAGGTACTCGGTCCCTGTGTGCAGACGGACGACTTCCCGATTGGATAGGCCGGTCATGGCGGCGACTTCCTGAAGGTCGGGCGCGTACTCGCCCTCGTAGCACACCGGCAGCGACAGGTGGCGGGAACAAGGCTTGTGCCCGCCTCCAGCGCCCTCCACGCCCTCGACGGCGCCAGCCAGCGCCTGGCGGACCATGCCCTCAAGCCGCCCGCGCGGCAGCAGCCCCGGGTCAAACCTCAGGAGCAGCGAGCGATAGGTTGGGACGCTGCCATCCAAGCCGCGGGCGCGCGGGTCGCTCAGCCAGCGCCGCACGTGTGCATCGAGGAAATGCACGGCCTCGTTGGCGGCCTCCTCGACCCGGTCGGAGAACTCGACCACGAGCCCCGTCTCGCCTGCGGCCAGAAAACGCGGTTGGGCGTACACCGGACGTCCCCGCGCCCGTCTAGCCCCGTCCGCGGCCCATGGGACGGACCTCGACGCCGGCCGCCTCAAGGGCGCGCCGGATGCCCTCAGCCAGACGGGCGGCGCCGGGGGTATCCCCGTGCACGCAAACGGTATCGGCCTGCACCGGAATGGTCTCGCCGGTGACCGTTGCGACCGTGCCGCGGGTGGCCATCTGCACCACCCGGCGCACGACCAGCTCGGGGTCATGGATCACCGACCCGGCGATGCGCCGCGAGACGAGGGTGCCCTCCGGGGTGTAGGCCCTGTCCGCAAAGACCTCGCTCGCCGTTCTGAGGCCGAGCTCGGCCGCCGCCCGCAGCAGGGCCGAGCCCGCCAGGCCGACATAGGTCAGGCCGGGATCCACGCGGGCCACCCCCTCGGCCATCGCCCGCGCCAGGCGGTCGTCCGTCGCCGCCATGTTGTAGACGGCGCCATGCCCTTTAACGTGCTGCAGCCGCAGGCCGTACGCGGCGGCGAACGCGGCAAGCGCGCCGACCTGATACGTCACGTAGTCCCGCACCTCGTCGGGGGTCGCGTTGAGCTCACGGCGCCCGAAGCCCAGAATGTCGGGAAACGACGGATGGGCGCCGACGGCCACACCGCAGCGCTTGGCCAGGGCCACCGTGCGGTCCATGACCGAAGGATCGCCGGCGTGGAAACCGCATGCCACGTTGGCCGACGTGATATAGGCCACTATTTCGTCATCGGCGCCGTAGCGGTAGTTGCCGAAGCTCTCGCCCATGTCGCAGTTGATGTCTAGCGCCAACGCGAGGACCTCCTTCCGTATCCAGAGACCGGCGGCTAGAACTCCGTCGCGCCGGTGAACGCGAAACGCCGTATCTTGATAGCCGGCACGAGTATCCCGCCGATGAAGCCCCCCTGCAGTTTGCGCTCGCGGCTGAGAGCGGCGACCTCCGACAGCGCCCGCGGCACGCTGTCGGTAAACCGCAGGTTGCGCGCCGGCCGCGCGACTTTGCCGTCCTCGATCAGGTAAGTGCCGTCGCGGGTCATCCCGGTGACAACCACCCGCGCCGGGTGGACCGGGTTTGTGTAGTGAAAGCGGGTGACGAGAATGCCCCGCTCTGTCGACGAAATCATCTCATCCAGGGTGCTGTCCCCCCCGGCCATGAACAGGTTGACCGGCATGGGTCCGTATGTGTTAGGGGCAGGCAGGGCATGGCCGGTGCTGAGACGGCCCTCCTGCGCGGCGGTAGCCGAGTCGTGCACGAAACCCGCCGCCACGCCGCGGTCGATGAGAACGACTTTTTCCTTTGGCACGCCCTCGAAGTCAAACGGCATGGGCAGCCCGGCCCCGTCCAGCCCATCGTCCCAAATGGTGATATTCTCGCCCATCACGGGCGACCCGAGGCGGCCGCACATGAAGCTGCGCCCCTCTTGCGCCGCCTGCGCGCTGAAACCGAGAAACGCGAGGAACATAAGCAGGTCCGCGACCGCCGCGGGCTCAAGGATGACCGTATACTCCGCCGGCTCAAGCGAAACCGGGTCTTGAGCGAGGATCGCCTTTCCCACGGCGGTCTCCGAGACCTCAAGCGGCTTGATCGAGCCCACCGCGGCGGATGTCTGATCGGCGTAGCCTGATCCGGAAACGCCGGAGATCACCGCCGTCATGCCGGCCGTCGTGCCCGCCGCGTACGCCGCAATCCCGAGCGAGTTGACCACCGCGAGCTCGCGCACGCCCGTGGCAAAGCTCCCCGCCGCCGAAAGCCCAGCCCCGCGGGCCAGGTCAACCAGAACGGCAACGGCCCCTGCCCTCTCCGCCGCGGAATAGGCAGCGGTTTGCTCGTCGAACATGCCCGGGACGCTCTCCATCACGGGACGCGAGCCCGGGCCGGGCAGCGAGCGGAACCGCGGATTGGGCGGCTGCAGGCGGGCGATGTCAAGAGCCCGGGCTGCCGCCCCCTGAATGTCATCGAGGCCCAGAGCACTGGTCGCTGCGCTCCCGGTCCTGTCCCCGGCCACGGCCCGCACGGCAAGGCGCATGGTGCGCTCGCCCACGTTCTGATGGATATAGTTGGTAGCAAACCTGGTAAGATACTGGTCCTGGGCGATCAGCACCACTTCCGTCTGGTCCGCAGAGCTGGCCCGCAGCGCCTCGAGGCACAGCTCCAACGCCCGATCCCGACCTAACACGGCCGTCACCTACCCCCGCTGGACTGAACTACTCCGCCCTGCGCCCCGGAACTCCGCATGGACCCGGACGCGCCCGGCCGGGGCCGGGGCAGCCGGGCCAGCAACTCCTGTACGGCGGCCACCGGCACCGAAACCTCGCCCAGGACGGCGCCCTCGGTCACGCCCGGACCGTGAAAATCGGAGCCGCCGGTGACAACCAGATGCTTTTTCCTGGCCAGCGCCTCGTATCGCTGGCGCGCCGCCGGCGCGTGCGCCGGGTGGTGCGCCTCCAGGCCGACCAGCCCGCAAGGCATCAGCTCATCGATCAGCCCATCGCACCCCACGAGGCCTGGATGGGCCAGGACGGCGGCGCCGCCGGCCCGCACTATCTCCGCCACGGCCGCGTGGGGGGTCAGCTTGCGGCGCGGCACGTACCCCGGCCGCCCGCGCCCCAGCCATTTGTCCATGGCCTCCTGAAGTCCGGTGACGTAGCCGCGCTCGATCAGGGCGGCGGCGACGTGCGGGCGGCCGATTGGGCCCCCGGCAGCCAGCTCCAGTACCCGCGACCAGGTGATACGCAGGCCCAGCGTGCCCAGCAGGTCCACCATGCGCCGGGCGCGTTCGAGGCGGGACTCGACCTGCGTGGCCAGAAAACTGCGAAAAGCCTGGTCCGCGAGGTCAGGGAAATAGCACAGGACGTGCGCCTCCGTCGAGCCATGGTCGGTGTTGATCTCGACCGCCGGTATCACCCGGGGTCCCTTGAGTCTTTCGGCCTCGCGGCATGCTTCGTCCACCCCGGCAAGCGTGTCGTGATCGGCCACGGCAACGGCGGCCAGGCCGATCCGCGCGGCCTCACGGACCACCTCCGCAGGGCTCCACAGCCCGTCCGAGGCCCGCGTATGCACGTGCAGATCTGCTCTTTGCCCGTCCATCAGGCCCGGCGGCGGTCCAATGCTTGGCCAGCCGCGACGGGTCCCAGCGCGCTCACCCGCGCCAGACCTCCTTGAGCACCCGCAGGTGGTTTTCACCGAGAAACTTGCGGATATCATCGTCGCTGTATCCGCGGTCGACCAAAGCCTGGGTCAGGCGCGGGAACGCGGTTGCGTCCTCAAGGCCCTTGGGCGTGGCGCCGATGCCGTCAAAGTCGGAGCCCAGGCCGACGTGGTCCGGGCCCACGAGGGAGACGATGTGGTCAAGGTGGTCAAGCAGGTCGGCGAGCGTGGCATCCTTTGGCGCGACGAACGCGGGCGCGAAGTTGAGCCCCATCGCTCCGCCGGCCGCGGCCAGGGCCTTGATCTGGTCGTCCATCAGGTTGCGCGGATGGTCGCAGACTGCGCGCGCATTGGAGTGGCTAGCCATAAACGGCCCCTTGCACGTCTCCGCCACGTGCCAGAAGCCCGGATCGGTCAGATGGGAGACGTCAACGACAATCCCGAGCTCATTGCACTGCTGGACAACTTCCACGCCGAAAGTGGTGAGCCCGCCGCCGGTGCGCCGTTCGGCGATGCCGTCGGCGATCAGATTGCGCTGGTTCCACACCAACCCGAGCGAACGCAATCCCAGGCGGTATAGCACACGCAGGTTGGCGAGGCTGCCGCCGATGCCCTCTCCGCCCTCGATGGCCAGCACCGCGGCGACCCTGCCGCTCGACTGGATCCGGCGGATGTCCGCAACGCTCAGGGCGAGCTCGGTCTGGTCGGGAAAGGCTTCCAGTTCGCGCAGCAGGACGTCGATAACCTCCAGCGCCCGCTGCAATCCCCGGTCCGGTTTGAACTGGGGCTCGATGTACACGGCAAAGAACTGCGCCGCCACCCCGCCCTCACGCAGGCGGGGCAGGTCGAGATGCCCCTTGTCCGATCGTTCCCCCAACCTACGCTCGCCGCGCATCATGGAGAGGATCGTGTCGCAGTGCGTGTCCACCACTGTCGACGCGTTATGTAAAGCCCGGGCCCTCTCGTCCATGGTCTCGCCGGGGATCGCTTCCAAGTCCATCCCTCCGCCTCTGGCCCCCCGGACGGGGGCGTGTGTAAGGGCTACTTCTGTCCAGGCGGGGGCGTTTCCTTGGGTATCGCGTAGAAAGCAAAACTCGCCGGGAAAGACCGGCGAGCCCTGCTTGGTGCCTGAGACTATGCCTAGTGCACTAACGGGGCTCGACTATGAACTTGATCGCGGTCCGTTCCTCACCGTCAATCATGATGTCGGTGAAGGCCGGAACGCAGATCAAGTCCATCCCGCCCGGGGCGACGAACCCCCTGGCGATGGCGATGGCCTTGATCGTCTGGTTGACCGCCCCTGCGCCGATCGCCTGTAACTCGGCGGTGCCGCGCTCGCGCAGAACCGCGGCAAGCGCTCCAGCAACTGCGTTGGGGCTGCTTTTGGAAGAAACCTTAAGTACTTCGATCGCCGCTCGCCTCCTCGTTGGCCACGGGGTTGAGGTTCTCTGTAGATTCTGCGACGCAGGCCTATGGTCCTGCCAGGCCTGGTCCATTTGTGAGGTCCGATTGTGCGAGGACTGGGCCAGAGATGCCTGCGGGCCTACTGGGCAGGCGGCGACCCGCGCAGCAGGAAACGCTCAATGGCAAGCGCGCGGCCGTCCTCGTCGGCGATTTCGATGAAGACGCCGGCAGCCTGCGCCGGCCCGGGCGCGGGGGCAAAGCGGACCGGAAGTTGAGAAAGAAACCGCTGCAGGGCCAACTCAACCTGTACGCCGATCACGGAATCAAATGGACCGGTCATGCCGAGGTCGGTGATATAGGCTGTGCCGCCGGGAAGCACCCGCTCGTCGGCCGTCTGGACGTGGGTGTGGGTTCCGACGACGGCACTCACCTTGCCATCGAGGTGCCAGCCCAGCGCTGCCTTCTCGGAGGTCGCCTCGGCATGAAAGTCGACTATCACGGCTTTGACGGTCTGGCGCAGGCGCCCGGCCTCCGCCAGGCCCGTGCGGAATGGATCGTCCGGGTCGCTCGGGAAGAAGACGCGCCCGTGCAAGGAGATCAGGCCCAGGGCCAGGCCGCTGTCGCTATGCAGGATCACAGAGCCGACCCCCGGGGGCTCACCCGGCAGGTTGAATGGACGAAGGACCCTGTGCTCGTGCTCAAGGTACCCGAGAATCTCACGCTTGGCGAACGTGTGGTTGCCCAGGGTCATCCCGTGCAATCCAAGGTCAAAGAGCTCCTCGGCGACCTCGGGAACCAGACCCATGCCGCCGGCGGCGTTCTCGGCGTTGGCAAGCAGGAAATCGGGCGCGTATCGCGCCCGCAATTGGGGAATCCAAGCAGCCAGGGCCTGCCGGCCCGGGCGGCCGACAACGTCCCCGAAGAATAGGACTCTCACTTGTTAAATACGAGGACCCTACCGCCCTCGCGGTAGGCTATCAGGTTATGTTGCTGCTGCGTTTCGCGCAGGTCATCCAACGCCTCGTCGATGAGCTGCTCCTGCACGATCAGATCCTCCTCCATCAGTCCGGAGTCGGATTCTACAACCAGGACGTCGCCGAAATTCGAGCGCATCAAACCGATGAGAAGCGAGATCTCCTCACGCGTGAGGGTTTCCGCATCGCGGCTGATCTCGATCGCCGTCAGCCCCTGAAGCGAGGTCCGGGTGACGTCAACGAGACGCGGCTCGATGCCCTGCAGAAACGAGAATGCCTCGACGCTCTCCAGCACCAGATTCTGAAGCGTGCGGAAACTGCCCAGAGCCATCCGCTGTCTGAGCAGTAGGGTGAAACACAGGGCATGGCTCTGCGGGTCGAACGTTACGGAGCCGACCTCCGGGAAGCGAAGCAGTATGGATACGAGCAGGCCCGCGCCTCCGGAACCGCCTCTGTCCTGGATGTTCTTGGCTGTGGTCAAGGCTTGCCTCCTGGGGGTCCGCGCCGCGTCCCTGACGGGCCGCGTCCCGCATGGATTATACCCCGGCTACTTCGCGTATTCCACGGCCCTCGTTTCGCGGATCACGGTCACCTTGATCTGTCCCGGGTAGTCCAGCTCGCTCTCAATTTTCTTGACAATATCGCGCGCGAGGCGTACGGATGACAAATCGTCGACGCGGTCAGGCTTGACGATGATCCTCACCTCGCGGCCGGCCTGGATGGCGTATGCCTTGTCTACTCCCTCGAACGTGTCGGCGATGGCCTCGAGCTTCTCAAGTCGCTTGATATATGATTCGAGCGTTTCGCGCCTGGCTCCGGGCCGAGACGCCGATATGGCGTCAGCGGCCGCAACGAGTACCGCCTCCACCGAACCGAATTCCGCGTCACCGTGATGAGCGGCCACGGCCTCGATAACCTCGGGACCCTCCCTGAACTTGCGGGCGAGGTCCACGCCGATGGCTACATGGGTACCCTCGACCTCGTGGTCGACCGCCTTGCCGATGTCGTGGATCAACCCCGCCCGGCGGGCGATCTGCACGTTGGCCCCCAGTTCGGACGCCATCACCGCCGCCAGATGCGCCACTTCGAGCGAGTGCTTGAGCACGTTCTGCCCGTAGCTCGAACGGAACTTGAGCCGGCCGAGGAGCTTGATAAGCTCAGGATGCAGGTTGTGAACCCCGGCGTCGAACGTCGCCTGCTCGCCCTCGGCCTGGATTCTTGCCTCGACTTCTTTCTGCGCCTTCTCCACGGTCTCCTCGATACGCGCGGGATGAATGCGTCCGTCCGCTATCAGCCGCTCGAGCGATATGCGCGCGACCTCGCGCCGGATCGGGTCGAACCCCGACAGGATCACGGCTTCCGGCGTGTCGTCGATGATAAGGTCAATTCCGGTCAGAGTCTCCAGAGTGCGGATGTTGCGGCCCTCGCGGCCGATGATCCTGCCCTTCATCTCGTCGTTGGGCAGAGCGACCACGGAAACCGTCGCCTCGGCGGCATGATCGGCGGCGCTGCGCTGGATCGCCAGGGCGATCACCTCACGCGCTTTGCGGTCGGCGTTTTCGCGGGCGGCCTGTTCTATGTCCCGCGCCAACTGGGCCGCTTCAACGCGGATCTCCTGCTCCACGTTACAAAGCAGCAATTCCTTGGCGTCGGCGCTGGTCAAGCCGGATACCCGCTCCAGCTCAGCGACTTGTTGCGTATGCAGATCGGCGGCGGCCTTTTCCAGCTGAACAAGGTCTTGGTCCCGACGCCGAAGGCCCTCCTCCCGCTTCTCAAGGGATTCGCTCTTGCGGTCAAGGCTCTCTTCCTTCTGCGTGAGCCTGCGCTCTGTGCGCAGCAGTTCGTTCCTGCGTTCCTTGGCCTCCCGCTCGACCTCGTTGCGCATCCGCAACGTTTCTTCCTTGATAGCGACAAGGGACTCTCGTTTGCGTGCCTCGCCGTCGCGGTTGGCCTCCCCAATGATTCGCGCCGCCTGCGCTTCAGCCGACCCGACTCGGGCTTCCGCGGCAAGCTTGCGCCACTGGAAGCCGACCCCGATACCGACCACCAGCGCCACTGCCGCCGCCGCTGCTGAAACCAGCCAGTTCAAATGGGACACCCCCTATCTCAAGGCGGTGCCCAGGTGGGATAGAGTTCAGACGATCAAGCCCCGTCGTCTGCCCACAACGCAAAAAGCCGCGTCACGAGACGCGGCTTCGAAGGCTGTAGACCCGGAAAGCGCAACAAAACAAACGCGCCCAAACACCGACGCGAGCCGACCCCAACCCGGGACACCACACTGGAACGGTATATAGAAAGTCAATTTGCTAGCACCTTTGGTGAGCGCTGGTCGAGCCAGCTTCTCGCAGTCATTCTATTGAAGGGTTGACCGGCCTGTCAAGAAATCCAAGCTTGGAGGCGTACGACCGGTCCCTGGTCAATTTTCGGGCCTGCCCGGACCGCCGCTGCATGCCGCGGCCCGTGCCACCTCGTGTTCGAAACCGCGCCCGACGAGGTAGGCGTAACACTTCCGTTGCCGCGCGTCCGCGGACAGCCCGGCATACCGGGCGTTGGCCCTGGCAGCCAGCGCCTGTGCCGCGGCCAACTCCGCCCCCTGGTCGTAGATCGCCAGCGCCGTCTCGATGTGTTCAGGCGCTATTCCCTTACGTACCAGCTCAGACGCCAGAGCTCGCCGGCCGATGGGACGGAGCCTGCTCCGCTCCTCCACCCACTGGTGTGCGAATGCCGCGTCGTCCACGTAGCGCAGCTCTCGCAGGCGCACCAGTACGCCCTCGATTGTGCCGGTCCCGAAGCCCGCGCGCGAGAGTTTGTCCGTAAGTTCGCGTTCGGTCTGAGGGCGCGCCGACAGGAGGCGAAGAGCCCGCGTCATCGCCTCGCGCGAAGCTTGGGCCGGGTCCAGCGGATTCGGGCCCAGGTCGGCCCCGTCGGGGGGCTCCAGGTTTTCGCGCTCCCCGGTGCCCGATCTAGACCTCCTCGCCGGCATCCTGAGCACTCGCCGCACGGATAGCGCCAAGATTGAGGGCGCCGCGGATCTTGGCTTCCATCTCTGCGGCCGTTTCCGGGTTTTGCCGCAAAAACTCACGCACGTTTTCACGTCCCTGTCCGATGCGCACGTCTCCGTAGGAGTACCAGGAGCCGGTCTTGGTGACTATGCCAAGATCGGTGGCAACATCCACCAGCGCGGTCTCGCGCGAGATGCCCACGCCGTACACGAGGTCAAACTCGGCCTGCCGGAACGGAGGGGCCACCTTGTTCTTGACCACCTTGGCCCGGACGCGCATGCCGACGACGTCCGTACCCTGCTTGATGCTCTCGATCCTCCGGACCTCGATACGTATGGAGGCGTAGAACTTGAGCGCCCGGCCGCCCGGGGTAACCTCGGGGTTGCCGAAGATAACCCCCACCTTCTCACGCAACTGATTGAGGAAAACGACCATCGAATGCGACTTGCTTATCGCGCCTGTCAGCTTGCGCAGGGCCTGCGACATCAGCCTGGCCTGCAAACCGACATGGGAGTCGCCCATCTCCCCCTCGATCTCCGCCCGCGGCACGAGGGCCGCGACCGAGTCAATGACCACGACATCCACGGCGCCGCTGCGGACGAGGGCCTCCGCGATCTCGAGGGCCTGCTCGCCGGTGTCGGGCTGCGAAATCAGCAGGTTGTCGATGTCGACCCCGAGGTTTCGGGCGTACTGGGCATCCAGTGCGTGCTCCGCGTCGATGAAGGCCGCGACTCCTCCCGCCTTCTGGGCCTCAGCGACCACGTGCAGCGCGACGGTCGTCTTGCCCGAGGCCTCGGGCCCGTAGATCTCGACGGCGCGGCCGCGCGGCAGGCCGCCGACCCCAAGGGCGATGTCCAGCGGCAGACAGCCGGTTGAGATAACGTCCACCTGCATCCTGCCGGACACCTCGCCTAGCTTCATGATCGAACCCTTGCCAAACTGACGCTCGATTTGCGCCA
This sequence comes from Bacillota bacterium, assembly GCA_030691505.1. GTDB lineage: Bacteria > Bacillota > Sulfobacillia > JAUYEG01 > JAUYEG01 > JAUYEG01. The sequence continues at coordinate 31,739 of JAUYEG010000121.1, forward strand.
GCGCGGTGTCCAGTGCCTTTTGACGGTCCACGCGGGTCACCTGCTCCCATTATTTTCCTAGACGAGTATAGCATCAGCCATGCGAACGGGCAATGCGCAAAAGGGCGTGTCCGGTTGTTCCTATGCCCCGGGCCCTGCGTGCGGCCCGGGGCCCAAGGGAATCTCCGCCAGACGTTCGTATACCGGTCCGCCGGGACGAAGCTCGCTGCGCATGAACGCCAGACTGGAAAGCCGGAAACGGTCAAGATCGAGCTCCGGGAGGCCGGTGGGGCGAAGATGCGCTCCCCCGGCGCCCCCGCTCATCTCCCGCGGCCACCGGGCCACGGTAAGGTGGGGGCTTGGCGGTCTGGTTTCAGCCGGAATCCCCCGTTTGGCCAGTTGCCTGTCGACGTCGCGCGCCAGGCGCTCGAGCTCCGCAAGCCCCGAGTCAACGCCGAGCCAGAGGACGCGCGGCGCCCCGCGCGGCGGAAAGATCCCCCATCCGCGCAGCCGGATCTCGAACGGCGGGTGGGATTGACAGGCGCGCCCGGTCGCCCTCACCATTTCGGAAACGCGATCCACCTCGACGTTGCCGAGGAACTTCATTGTCAGGTGCAGGTTTGCCTCGGCAACCCACCGCAGCCCCGGATGAAGCCTCCGGTACCCGGCGAGATGGACGGCGAGAGCGAACCTCAGGGGTTGGGGCAACTCCGCCGCTACAAAAGCCCGGATAGCCTCAGGCATCCCGCGCGGACCCCTCCGCGGCAGCCATCAATTCGCCGCGCAGGGCCACCAGCGCCTGCTGAGCGGCGCGCCGCTTGACCATCCAGCGGTTACCGGTGAAGCGGTGGCTCCGCACGGGCCTTTCGCCGTCGGTGCCGCACAGCCCGATATGGACCAGACCGACCGGCGTGGCCGGAGTCCCTCCACCCGGGCCGGCCAGCCCGGTGATGGCGACGCCCAGGTCGGCACTGGCCCGCTCAAGCACGCCGCGCGCCATAGCCGCGCACACGGGTGCGCTCACCGCTCCGTGGCGGGCGATGAGTGCTTCAGGCACCCCAAGCAAATCGCGCTTAGCTTCGTTGCTGTAGCTCACCACGGCCAGACGCAGATGCGCGGAAACCCCGGGGACCTCCGTGAGCAGGTGGCTGAGCAGTCCGCCCGTGCACGATTCAGCAACGGCCAGACTGAATCCCCGGCGGGCCAGCAGCCCGACAACCGCGCCCGCAAGCGTATCGCTGTCGATGCCATAGATGTACTGCCCAACTCGCGCCCTGACCTCGGCCTCTAGCGGCGCGATCATCTCCATGGCCTGGGCGCGGCCGGCGGCCTTGGCGGTCAGTCGCAACGAGACCTCGCCCAGGGAGGCGAGCGGCGCAACCGTGGTCAGGGACTGCGCGGCAATCAGGTCGGCCAGACGGGTTTCGAGCTCAGATTCGCCGATGTCGCAGAAGCGGAGCACCCGGGACACGATCACGCGGCCCTGGGGCTGCCGGGAGGCCAGCGAAGGAAGCACGTCCTCGCGCACCATCGGCTCCATCTCAAACGGCGGGCCAGGCAGGAGAAAGATCAGCTTGCCCTCATGCTCCACGGCAACGCCGGGCGCGGTTCCGAGCCGGTTGGCGATCGCGCGCCCGCCCGCGGGAATCATCGCCTGTTTTGCGTTGTTGCTGGTCATGACCCGCCCGCGCTGGGCGAAGAAGCTGCGGATATGCTCCAGGGAAGGCTGGTCGACGACGAGCTCGCGGCAAAGGACCTGGGCGAGCGCCTCGCGCGTCATGTCGTCCGTCGTGGGCCCGAGGCCGCCCGAGGCGATAATCACGTCCGCTCTGGTAAGGGCCAGCCGGAAGCATTCCTCGATGCGCCCGGAGTTGTCTCCGACGACGGTCTGATGGTAGACGTCAACGCCCACCTCAGCCAACCGAAGGGACAGGAATTGGGCGTTGGTGTTGAGTATCTGCCCGAGGAGCAGCTCGGTTCCTGCGAAGATCAACTCTGCGATCATTGCCCTCACCCCTGGGGCCGCATCACCTTGCCGGCCCTAGAGTGATTCTCCCCGACAAGGCCAATACCTGGCTGGGCCTAGACGTCCACCGCCGGGCCCGCCGCGGCATCGTCCCGGTCCGGCCGGCCTTCCAGCACCGCTCCGCCGCACGGGAAGTCCATAAGCAGCCGGCGCAGTTCATCGCCGCTCAACGTTTCCCGCTCGAGGAGCAGGTCACGCAGCCTGACCAGCGCGCCGCGCCCGGATTCAAGGGTCTCGCGCACACGCCGTTCGCGCCCGGCAAGCACGTCGCGGATAGCTCTGTGCATCAGACCGGCCGGAACAGTATCGGCGAGCACGACGCCGAGGCCGGTCATCCCGGCCAGCACCATATTGCGCGCCCCCTCCGCGGCCACTTTGAAGTCCTGCGCCGCTCCCGTGCTGCGCGAGCCGCAGAGCATCTTCTCCGCGAGCGGACCGCTGAGAGCTATGTCGATGTTCTCTTCCAGTTGCTCCTGCGTCTGCAGCAGCTGGTCGGTGCGCGGGATCTGACGGACGTAGCCCAAGGCCATGCCGCGCGAGGCGACGGTCACCGACGCCACCGTGCCAGGGCAGATGGCCTCGGCGACCAGGGCATGACCGCCCTCGTGGGAAGCGATGCGGCGCAGCTCTTCATCGCTCGGCCTGCGGCCGAGGCGCTCGCCCATGATGACCTTGTCTGTGGCCTCGGAGAAATGCCGGCTCGTGATGCTGCCGCATCCCTCGCGCAACGCCAGAATGGCGGCCTCGTTGGCGACGCTCTCAAGGTGCGCGCCGGAGAATCCAAAGGTTGCCCTGGCCACCTCGTCGAGCTCCACGTCATCTGCCAATGGCTTGTTCTGCACATGGAGACTCAGGATCTGCAGCCGGTCCTCCCGGTCGGGCATTCCGACCTGCACGATGCGGTCAAACCGCCCCGGGCGCAACAGCGCCGGGTCGAGCAGGTCGTAGCGGTTCGTGGCCGCGATGATCAGCAGCTGGATGTCGTCCTCGGTCTTAAGGCCGTCCATTTCAACGAGCAGCTGGTTGAGGGTTTGGTCGTATTCGAGATGCCCGCGGTGGGTCCCTCGCTCAGGCGCCAGGACCTCGATTTCATCGATGAAAATGACCGCTGTGCGCCTCTTTTCCCTCTTCGCCGTTGCGCGGGCATCGGCGAACAACTGGCGTACCCTCTGGGCTCCGACTCCGGCGTACACCTCAATGAACTCGCTGCCCGAGGTGGCGAGGAAGACCGAATCGGTATGACTGGCGGCGGCTTTGGCCAGCATGGTTTTGCCAGTGCCCGGCGGACCGGAAAGAAGCACACCGCGGAGTGGCCTGATGCCCAGCGCCGAGGCCTCGTCCCGCAGGTTGACGAAATCGAGCGCCTCGACCAGTTCCTGTTTGGCCGCCACATGGCCGCCGATCTCCCCGAATGAGACGAGGAAGCGGGACTGCGGGCGCACGGTTATCTTGCGGCCGCCCAGCCGTCCGGCCATCGGAGCCTGCAGCAACAGCAGCGCGAGGCCGATCAGGAAGAGGACAGGCACGACGTTGTAGCCCTGGGTGCCCAGGAAGACCAGCAGGCCGAGACCGGCACCGATGCCATGTTCGATTTTCATTGCCGGCTCGTCCCCCCGTTCCCCAGCCGGCTGACTACCTCATACAGCGCCCCTTGCTCGGAGCTCGCCTGCACGAACAGGTGCTCCGAACTGATGCCCACCCGCAGTTGTATCCCCTGCTGGGCGGCCAGCCCGCTGAGCTGCGCCTGCATGGAAACGAAATTACCGTTCTGAGCGGCCTCCTGCAGCGCAAACTGCGCCTGGGAATAGAAGGCGGTAAGGTCCGGCGTGCGCTTGTCGGTGATCACCAGATTGTGGCGGCCAAGCACCTGCTGAAGCCCGGACGACAGCTCTTCGTAGGTCCCGCGGAGATCCGCCACGTCGCGCAGCTGCACCTCAACCGTGGGCGGCGCGCCGCGCGGGCGTGACAGCGAATAGCCGGCAACCTCGGCGTGCCGTCCGAGCAGGAGCCCCAGCGGACGCTGGACCGTGGCGTACTGGTACGCCGCGCTGCCCCCGACGAGCAAGACCAGGGTGATGCAAAGCGCGACGACGACATGGCGGTATGAAAGGTCCTTGAGGTTCAGCCTCGCGCACCTCCCGTATTCCGGTACCTGCGGAGGCGGGTGCCGGCACGTAGCCTGCGGTTTCGTTGAGCGGCTGATAACATTGATGACATAAATATATCATCGCCCTGCTATCTTCGCTAATGGTATTCGTTATGTAATGACTTCCTCAGTTGTCGGCGGGCAGCGTAGGCAGGCGGATCGCGGAGTAAAACAGATGGATGCCTGGTGAGATGGCTACAGGCCGGGAAACCTGGCTGGGGCGCCCCGAGCTTCGTCCTGTTCGTCGACCTCCTCGCAGTAGAGGTCATACGGGCCCGCAGCCACGACGCGCGCCTGCACGAAGCTCCCCGGGGACGGCAGGGGCGCACGTGGCCCGTCCATGCGGAAAACGTGGACCTGGCCGTCCACATCCGGTGCCTCACGGTGCGACCGGCCGCTGACGACGGTGACCTCGCCGCCGTCGGGGAGGGCCAGCCTGTGCGGACCGCTTTCGATGAGCGTCTCGAGCTGCCGGCCAACCCACAGCTCGTTTTGAGCAGCAGAAAGCCGCCGCTGCAGCGCGAGGGCCCGCGCGCGCCGCCTGACCTTGACGTGGCCGGGAACCTGGCCCGGCAGCAGCGCCGCCGGCGTCCCCGGCTGCCGCGAATAGGCGAAGACGCCCGCGTAGTCAGCCCGGATTTCGCGCATGAACGTGAGCAGGCGGCCGTAGGCCGCTTCGGTTTCGCCAGGAAAACCCACGATCAGCGAGGTCCGCAGGGACACCCCCGGCAGGGCCGCGCGGGCGTCCGCCACGAGGGCAACAAGCTCCTCACGGGTCGTGCCGCGGTTCATGCCGGCCAGCACGCGGTCGTCCCCGTGCTGCATGGGCACGTCAAGGTAGCGGCAGATGCGGGGCTCGGCGGCCATCGCCGCGAGCAACTCCCGGGTCAGCCGCGCCGGGTGCAGGTAGTGGAGCCTGATCCAACGCAGATTGTCCACGCCCGCGAGCAAGGGGATAAGATCGCCGAGCCCCGGCTTGTCGGGCAGGTCCAGGCCGTACCGGGTGAGATCCTGCCCGACGAGGGTCAGCTCGCGCACGCCGGCGGCCGCCAGCAGCCGGGCCTCGGCCGCGACCATCGCGGGCTCGCGGCTGCGGGCGGGCCCGCGAAGACCGGGAATCAGGCAGTACGCGCAGCGGTTGCTGCAGCCCTCGGTGACCTTGATGTAGGCGCGCCAAGGCGGCGTGCTCGCAAGGCGTACAGGCGCCTCTTGGGGCAGGAAACCGGGCGGGGTGCTCGCCAGCGAAACGCGCTCGCCCTGCTCCATGCGAGCCAGAGCGGCCGCCGCATCGCCCACGGCGCCCGTGCCGAGCACGCCGTCGACTTCGGGGATATCCTCGAGCAGCGTATGGCCCCTACGCTGGGCCAGACAGCCCGCGACGACAAGCAGCCGCAGCCCGCCGCCGCGGCGCCTGGCGGCGATCTCCCGGATTACCTGCATCGATTCCTGCTGCGCTGCCTGGATGAAAGCGCATGTATTGACCACGACGGCCTCGGCCAACTCCGGCTCCGCGGCGATCTCGTGGCCGGCCATGGCCAACTGGCCGAGAAGCGTCTCACCGTCAACCAGGTTCTTGGGGCAACCGAGCGAGATGAGGCAGACCCTCAACGGGGTTGCGGCCCCTGCGACAGCCGTTGCCGGTGCTGCAGGATCAGCCGGGGGTAGTTCTGCACCAGCTCGAACGCCTGATACAGGGCTCCGGTGTAGACTTCGTGGATCTCCTCGCCCAGCGCGGCGTAGGCGGTCGCGTATCGCCCGCCAAGGGCGACAGCCTGCGGGCAGTCGGGCACGCAGGGGAAGAAATCCTTCACGAAGTATGCGTGGACGTCTACCGATTTGCCTTGTTCGTGCATCTCGCGCACCTGTTCCCAGGCCCGCTGCTCGACGTTCTGGCCGCGCAGCCGGTCCGCCGTGTAGCGCTCCACGCAGCACTCGGGGTACCCGAGCAGGCGGCCCAGCCCATGAAGGTACTCGCGGTCAAACTCGTCCGCGTAAACGTACTCCATGACCGCCTGATCGGGGTCTTGCTGTTTGCCCGTGGTCTGCCGGTTGCGCGCGGCGGCACCGACGTTTTCCAGGTCCAGCAGCTTCTGGCGGATCGAGCGGTCGTCGTAGATGAACATCTCCCGGAGGGTGGGACGCCGCTTGAGCTGCACCTGGTTAAGCCCGAACCGTTCCAGCCAGGCAAGGTGGGCCAGATAGGCGGGACTGGTGGCCACAATGGCGTCGTAAGCTTCGTTTAGCACTTTGCGCTTGGCGGCCAGCTCAGCCTCGCGTTCCTGCAGCGCGGGGTCGCCGCCCCGCCTGCCGCGCAGGCGTGCGAACACCCCTCCCCCGCCGGATGCCTGCGGCGTGTAGTTGTCCGCGAAATGCCTGTCGATCGCCTCGCCGAGCCGTCCCCCGCCCGGCAACTCGGCCGGCAGGTAGGTCAGCGACAGCGGCCTCAGGCCCAGCGCGACGGGAAGGTAATTGCAGACCTTGCCGCCGTCGCTGAGCCCTCGCTCGGCGGTAAACTCGGGCATCAGCGGGCGCAGATGCTCGATGGCAGCCTGGGTGGCCGGTGAGATCTCGGGCACGGGGCTACGCCTCCTTACCCTGGTCCCCTTGCAGGACCCGGGCGTAGTATGCCTCATACATCGACACGATGCGGGACGCACCGAACAGCCTGCGAGCGCGGTCCGCCCCGGCCGCCCCGACCTCTCCCCACAGCGAGGGGCAGGAAAGAAGCTCGATCCCGCGGGCGACCAGACCATCGAGGTCATTGTCCGGCAGGAGGAATCCCCCCTGCCCGTCCTCGATCACCTCGGGAAGCCCCCCGATGCGGTAGGCAAGCACGGGCGTACCGCAGGCTATTGACTCCAGGGCGGCCAGACCGAAGCTCTCCTGGGCCGACGGCAGCAAGAAGAGGTCCGCCGAGGAGAGAATCTCCGCGACACACTCCTGATGACCCATGAAGCTTATCCTGTCGAGGACCCCAAGCTCGGCGGCGGCGGCGCGCACGCGGGGCATCTCGGGGCCCTCGCCGACCAGCGCCAGCCGGCACGGAAGCCGCCCGTTGATCGCGGCGAAGCCCCGCACGACATCGACGGGCCGTTTGACACCCCTGAAATTGGAGACATGGACGACGAGCGCCTCCCCAGCGGGAGCCAATGCGGCGCGCAGGGCAGGCGACGGGCGGCGCGCATACACGGCGGGGTCAACGAAGTTGTGGATGACCTCGATATCGCGCGTCACGGGCAACTTGACCCGCGTGTCCTCGGCCAGCGCGGCCGACACGGCGGTGACCCCGTCGCTTGCGTTGATCGACCATGCCACGAGGTCGTAAAACCCGGGGTCGGTGCCAAGAAGGCTCACATCGGTACCGTGGAGCGTCGTCACGACCTTGACGCTGCGTTCCCGCAGGACGCTGCGGGCCAGCACGGCGCTGGTGGCATGGGGAATCGCGTAGTGCACGTGCAGAAGGTCGAGCCGGCAGAAACGGCTGACCTCAATCATCTTGTTCGTCAGGGCAAGAAGATACGGCGGGTAGCGGAACAGGGGGTAGTTGGGCACCTCGACCTCATGGAAGGTCACGCCCTGCTGGTGCTGGTGGAGACGGAAAGGCGTGTCATATGTGATGAAATGGACTTGGTGGCCGCGTTCGGCCAGTTGCTTGCCGAGTTCGGTGGCCACCACCCCGCTTCCTCCGATGGAGGGGTAGCAGGTGATCCCAATCCGCATGCGCCGATCCCTCACTCTGTGCGGCCGCTTACCGGCACGAAATCACATCAAGCAGGCTCTCGAGGCAGGGGTACCGCTCCGCGACGAATCCCTCGGCAAATGAAACCCCCGCGTGCCGGCCAAAGGCCGCGTCCCGTCCCTCGACGCCGGGCAAGTACACGCCGTCGTTGAGCGCGGTCTCCGCGGTGCGCGCGCCGGCCGCCGCCGGGCCGAACTGGCTCACGAAAGCTCCGAGCGCCCGCCGTTTGGCTTCGTAGTGCCCGCTGACATCAACCAGCACGTCCGGGCGCGCCGGGCTGTTGATCAGGTAGTAGAAAAGGCGCGGCGCGCGGTACGGCCGCGACTCCGCCGCGCCGCCAAGTGACGGAACCGGAGGCGGGTCGAACCTGGCCAGGCCGGCCAGGAAAACCGCCCGCCGCGTCAATTCGAGGCAGGCGCGGTGATCGGGGTGGCGGTCGCCCTCACCCCATGGCGCCAGAAGCAGACCCGGACGGAGCCTGCGCACGACCGCCGCGACCATCGCGGCATGTCCGCCGTCAAGGCCCAGCGCGGTGTCCGGAAGACCCAGGCACAGCCGCATCTCGACACCGAGCCGGCGCGCCGCCTCGGCCGCTTCGGCCGCCCGCAGCCCGGGATCGCCGTTGGTCCCCATCTCACCCGCGGTCAGGTCGCAGATCACGACACGCTTGCCGCTCGCACAGGCCTTGGCCAACGTGGCCGCCGCGCCGATCTCGACGTCGTCGGGGTGCGGTCCGATGGCCAGTATGTCAACAGGCCCGTGCGCATCGTTGTCCACGAAAACCATTCCTCCACGCGCCATGCTGCACATCAGCCCGTAACCGTAACCGCCGCGGCGGCCGGCACGGCATCTTTGTACAAGGGTGCAAGATTTCGAGCCTGAGCGCGGCATTCCCTCTGCCGCCCCGGAGATGGGGCGCGTTGACCCAAAACGTATGTTCGTGATACCATGTCGCTGAACCTGTGGGAAGGGGTGCCGTCTTGTCGGCATTAGCCCAGGTACTTGACGAGTTGCGCACCAAGTCGGCCGACCGGATCACCGCCTGGCAGACCCTCGAGGCGCGCCCCGCGCGGTTCCTTCCGTTCCCCGAGTGGCTGCCGGACCGGTTGCGCGACGCGCTCGCGAGCCGCGGCATCGCCGAGCTCTACAGCCACCAGCGTCTGACCGCGGACCTGGTCGCGGCCGGGCGGCATGTCGCCGTGGTCACCCCCACCGCCAGCGGCAAAACCCTGTGCTACAACTTGCCCGTGCTGGCCGGTATGCTGGCCCGGCCGGAATCGCGGGCGCTGTACCTTTTCCCCACCAAGGCGCTCTCGCAGGACCAGCTTGCGGAGCTGCACGGACTCGTCGGGGCAGCGGGCGCGGACATCAAGACCCACACCTACGACGGCGACACGCCTGCCTCCGCGCGGCGGGCGATCCGCAACGCCGGTCACATCGTGGTCACCAATCCCGACATGCTTCACACGGGCATCCTCCCTCACCACACCAAATGGGTCAGGCTGTTCGAGAACCTGCGGTACGTGGTAATCGATGAGATGCACCAGTATCGCGGCGTCTTCGGCTCGCACGTGGCCAACGTGCTCCGCCGGCTCAAACGGGTGGCCGCGTTCTACGGTTCCAGGCCGCAGTTCATCCTGTCCTCGGCGACGATCGCCAACCCCGGTGAGCTGGCCGGCAGCCTCACGGGCGAGGAAGTCGACGTCGTTGCTGAAAATGGCGCGCCCTCCGGTACCAAGCACTTTCTTCTCTACAACCCCCCGGTCGTCAACGCCGGCCTGGGCATCCGGCGCAGCTACCTTCTCGAGGCCCGGGCGCTGGCGGCGGCGTTCCTTGCGCGCAACATACCGACCATCGTTTTCGCCCGGTCCCGCCTTGCCACCGAGGTGCTGCTCAGCTACATGCGCGAGGTCCGGCCGGCCGAGCCCGGCAAACGCAGCCGCATCAGCGGCTACCGGGGCGGCTATCTTCCGCACGAGCGACGCGAGATCGAGCGCGGCCTGCGCACCGGAGAGATCCTCGGCGTCGTCGCAACCAACGCGCTGGAGCTTGGTGTGGACATCGGGCAACTCGACGCGTGCGTGATCGCCGGCTACCCCGGGAGCATCGCCTCGAGCTGGCAGCAGGCGGGGCGTGCCGGCCGGCGGAGCGGGGAGTCGATCGCGGTGCTGGTTGCGGACTCAAGCCCGCTCAACCAGTTCATGGTCAACCACCCGGAGTATTTTTTCGGCCGCTCGCCGGAGCATGCCCTGGTCAACCCGCAAAACCCGCTCATTGCCGTCAACCACCTCAAGTGCGCGGCCTTCGAGCTGCCGTTTGCGGAGGGCGAGGGGTTCGGCGCGGCGGCCGCGGAGACCGCAGCGCACCTTGACTACCTGGCCGAGCAGCGGATCCTGCACAAATCGGGCAACCGGTGGTACTGGATGGCCGATGCCTTTCCCGCGGAGGCAGTCAGCCTGCGGTCGGCGGCAACGGACAACTTCGTGATCGTCGACACGTCGGAGCCCAAGGCAAGGGTCATAGGCGAGCTGGACCGCTTTGCGGTGCCGACGCTGCTGCACGAGGACGCGATCTACCTACACGGCGCGACCCAGTACCACGTAGACCGCCTTGACTGGGAAGAGCAAAAGGCCCACGTCAAACGGGTGGATGTCGACTACTACACCGACGCGGAGCTTGCGGTTAAGCTGACGGTGCTGGACGAGCTGGCTGCCGAGCCCTCGGTGGCCGGGTCGTGTGCGACGGCCGGCCTCGGCGAGGTCGAGGTCCGGTCGATGGCGACGATCTTCAAGAAGATCAAGTTTCACACCCATGAGAATATCGGCTGGGGGCAGATCCATCTGCCCGAGCAGGAGATGCACACCTCGGCGTGGTGGCTTACGTTCCCGCAAGACCAGGGCGGCTTGCGTGAATCCGATCTGCAGGGCGGTCTGGTCGGGTTTGCGTCCATCATCCACCATGTGGCCGCTCTGCATCTGCTAAGCGACGTGCGTGACCTTCATACGGCGGTACAGGTCAAGTCGCCGCACACCGGCAGGCCCACCGTGTTCGTCTATGATAGCTATCCAGGGGGCATCGGGCTGGCCGAGAAGGCATTCGAGATCCGCCGCGACATCCTCAAGGCCGGGCTGGCCATGGTCAGCGGCTGTCCCTGCGGCGCCGGATGCCCGTCCTGCGTCGGACCACAGGCGGAGGTCGGCGCGGGGGGCAAGGCAGCGACCGTCCGTCTGCTTAAAGAGGCCCTGCGTGCCGGATGACGCGGATGGCGTGGATGGCGTGGATGACGTGGATGACGTGGATGGCGTGGCCGACGCACTGGCGGCCAAGCTTGCGCAGCTCAGGCGGCTAGTTGAGGCGGCCGAGAAGCGTGCCGGGCGCCCGCCCGTCCCCCAGCCGCCGCCGCCGCAACAGCAGGCTGAGAGCTGGCCCATCGAAAGCGCGGTCCACGGCACCGTGCTGGATACCGCCCGGGGAAGCTGCTTTCTGAGCGACAGCGTGCTGCCATCCTCCCACCGGCATGGTCGCTGGCCTCTCGCGCTCGCCCTTGAGCTTCGCGGCGATGAGCTCGACTGGCTGTCTTTCCCGACCGGCGCGGGCTGCGCATGCCTCGACCGGGCGGTGTTCGTGGACGTGGAGACGACGGGGCTGGCCGGAGGGACCGGGACGATTCCGTTCCTGATCGGGCTGGGCTTTTTCGAGGGGCCGGCATTCGTGATCCACCAGTACCTGATGCGCGGCCCGCACGAGGAGGCGGCTGTTCTCGCTGAGGTTTCGGCAAGGGCCTCCGAACGCGAAACCGTGGTGAGCTTCAACGGCAAGGCCTTTGACCTGCCGCTGCTTGAGACACGTTACACGCTGGCCCGGCAGCGGTTCCCGTTTCCCACCGGGCACGTTGACCTGCTCTTCGGCGCCCGTCGGGTGTGGAGGCCGCGGCTCGAATCATGCCGCCTGGCCAACCTCGAATACCGGGTGCTCGGCGTGAGCCGCCACGATGACATCCCCGGTTCCCTCGTGCCCCAGGTGTACCAGGACTACCTGCGTACCGGCGACGGACGGTACCTGGCGCCCGTCTTTGAACATAACCTGCTCGACGTCCTATCGCTGGTCACGCTGGCCGGGCGGCTCGGGCAATTGCGCCGCCGGCCCCTCAGCGCCCTGGAGGACGACCCCGCCGATCTGGTGGCCCTCGGGCGCTCCCTGGAGCGCGCGGCCAGGGCCGCGGGCTGCGCGGACCGGCCCGAAGCCCAGAACGAAAGCATGCAGTGTTACCGTGAGGCGTTGGCAGCCGGCCTGGCTGCCGACGACGCCGCGCGGGCCCTGCTGGCCCTATCCCTGCTCCACAAGCGGCGCGGAGAACGGGACGAGGCGCTGCGGTGCTGGGAACAACTCGCCCGCGGGCCGGGCCGCGCCGGCCCCGCATGCGCCCGCCCGGCGCTCATCGAGCTAGCCAAACACCACGAGCACGTCACCCGCGACTACGCCCTCGCGCTCGGGTACTCGGAAGCGGCGGCAAGGCTGCCCGGTGGACCGGCCGAGAAAGACGCGCTTTCCCACCGCATCCGGCGGCTATCCTCCCGATTGCGCGGCCCTGCCGCATGAACGCCTCCAGCGGAGCATAGGGAATCCGGGGTACCCCGGACGTCCGGACACGCCACAATGCTCCCCGGGGGGTCATACGCCTGGTCATCGTGCTCAAGGCGCGCGCCCGCAGGGCTCTGGCCGTGCTCCTTTGCTGCTGCGGCCTGGCCGTGCTCGGCCTTGCGGTGGTTTCCAACTGGCAGGCCCGGGATGCGTCCGCTAAGCTGGAGCCCCTCCGCGGGGTGGCAACCAGCCGGCCGGAGGTCGCGGTCACGTTTGACATCAGTTGGGGCGAGGTCATGCCGCCCAAGGTGGCCGATATCCTCAAGGCCCAATGCGTGCCCTGCACGATCTTCCTTTCGGGCCCTTATGCCTCCAAACACACGGATTTCGTCCGCCGTCTGGCAGAGGACGGGCATGAGCTGGCAAGCCACGGCTACCTGCACAAGGACATGAGCGCGTACAGCCGCGAGGAGATACGGGATTCGATCCAGCGCACCCACGACATCATCCGCGACCTGACCGGACAGGAGCCGCGGTTTATCAGGCCGCCCAACGGGGACTACGATGACCTCGTCCTCCAGACGGCCGCCGAGCTCAACTACACCGTCGTCGAATGGTCCCTCGACTCGCTCGACTGGCTTAACCCCGGCGTTCAGAAGATCATCGACCGGGTTGTAACCAGGGTCAAACCCGGGGACGTAATCCTGTTGCACGCCTCGGACACCTGTAAGCAGACGGACCAGGCCTTGCCGGAGATTATCCAGGCATTGCGCGGAAAGGGCCTTACCCTGGTCACCCTGCGGACCCTACTCGAGGGCGCCGGCCGCCCCCAATGAAGACAGGGCCCGGAGGGCGTCCAGAACAGCGCGTTCGAGCTCCGGCGGGTCACTGATCCCGCCCTCCAGCGCTTCGCCCGCCGCGAAAAGAAGCCGCACGGCCCCGGCAGCCTTGTCAGCCTCGGCAGTTATGGCCGCATCCCGCTGCGGGGCGCCACCGGATGCGGACGCCGCCGGCTGCGTCAGGAGCCATAGCAAGAGCGCCGACTGGCGCGGGCTGAGGTCCGCCGGGCGCAGGCGATTGGCCAGCACCTCGCCCAATACCCAGCGGGCGGCGTTTTCGGCGCGCGGCAGTTCGTCCGGCCCGAAGATGCGGCCCAGAGCGGCCTGGGCGCGGGGGGCCAGCGCCGGGCGGCCACCCTTTCCCGCGGCCAGGCCGATGGCCACGGGCAGAGCCCGGTGATGCTGGTACGACCGTGTGAGGCGGCCCGCCTCGATCTCGATCGCCCTGCGCCACAGGTGCCGCGCCAGCTCGGCCTCGCCGGCGGGCACGAGCGCCGCGGCGGCACGCAGGGCCTGACGCGTTTCCGGCGACAGGCGGCTGAAATCGCCGACGGCCTCAGCAAGCCGCGAAGCGGCCTCCCCGGTCGTGAAACGGGCCTCCGCCCGCCCCCCGTGCGCGTCGTTGCCGAGTAGCAGCTCCCCACCCTGTTCGGCGAGAATGCGGCGGGCAGAGAGCAGCCCAAGGTGAGGCCGCGACAGCCCGCTCTGTGAAAAACCGGCGTCCTGCCCCGCGAGGATTTCGGGCGGAAACCCCGGGCCGCGGTCGCCGAAGCTAACTGCCACGCGTGCCGCCTGCGGGAGATGCACGACGCTCACGCTCAGCATTTCGCCCTCCGGCGTCACCTCAACGGCGTTGCGGGCCAGGTTGCGCACCACCGAAGCCGCCAGCAGCGGCTGGGCGGGCACCTTTGGCAGGTTTTCGCCCACTCCCAGTTCCAGCCGCACCCGCTTGCGGCTCATACCGGCGGCAAGGCCGCGGAGCACCCTGCGGACGATTTCGCCCAGGTCGACGTACGGCTGCGCCGCGCCGTCCTCGCGGCTGAGCATCACGCCGGCCTCGTCCAGCCAGAACCGGATGTCGGTCAGGTTTTCCAGGCACCGCTGGCGAACGGTCTCCCAGTCGTAAAGCTCGCTCTCGTGCAGCCAGCTGCCGACAAACGCGAGGCTGTTCTTGAGTTCATGCAGTATTACCGCGAGCTCTCCGCCCCAGGCCACGACCTCCCGTTCGCGGCCGGCGGCGACCGCCTGGAGCATACTGCGCGCCGCCGCGCGTGCGGCACCCTCGTCGTCCAGCCTTGCCGGCAGGTCGGGATGGATCTCTTCCAGCACACCAGCAGCCAGAAGGCCCGTGGGGACCCCCTCTGCGCAGAGCGTGGGGGGCCCGGCCGCCGCCGCGAACTGGAGCTTGACTTCGCAGCTGGCGCCGCCCTCCCCGCTCCGCACCGTGTACGTGCCTCCGGCACGTGCGGCTATGTCAGGCACCGTGCTGGCGGAGATGAGCTCGCGAAGCCGGGCGGCGATGTCCAGAACGGCACCGGCGGCCGGACTGACGGCCAGCGTGAAAGTGAAGACGGCGCCGGCGCTCGCCGCGACGCTCGCGCCGGCATCGCCCCCGGCCGGCGAAGTGGCAGCGGCGTAGAGCACCGCCTGCATCCGGGGCGCCTCCGGGCCGGCAGGCCGGGTGAAACCGGTCTCAGCGGCAACCCGGGCAAGGCGCAGGACAACCTGGCGCAACGCCCCCTTGACGAGCGCGGGGTCAAGCCAAACCCCGGCCGGCGGAGGCGCGGGGCCGCCCTCTGGCCCGTTCCCGGCGGCACGCAGACCGAGCCCCGATGCGGCAGCCTCCTCGCGGCACGCCAGGACCACCTGCAGTAGGGCCTGCCGCAGATCGAGCGCCTCCGGACGCAGGGGCTGGTAGGCCACCAGCTCGCTGAGCAACTCGGCGACCCGCTGCGCGGCGCGGCCGGCAAGGTGCGACAGCCGGGGGTCGATCTCGATCGCCGCCGCCGTCCCGTACTCGAGCTCCGCGGCGAGTCCCGATGCCGCGCCGCTCAGGGACTGCAACTCCCCCGCGAAGTAACCCTGGCGGGCCCGCCGGGCAGCCTGGAGCCGGGCCCGAGCGGCCTTCCATGATCCGTCCAGCAGCTGCGCTACCGCGGCACCCTCCTGCACCGCGAGCAGCGACAGCGCCGATGCAAGCCTTTCTTCTCCGGCAACGCCGGGCGGCCATTCGAGCAGCAGCTCGGCAAGCCGGGACTCTGCGGCGCCGGTACGGCCGAGCCGTGCCAGCACCGAAACGGCAACCATGGCGGCCCCCCGGTCGCCCGCGGCTCCGGCGGCCGCGAAGAGCTGCTCGGCGCCCATCACGGCCCATTCCTCGGGCAGGGCGCCTCCGCCGGCCAGCGATTGCCCCAGGAGTTCCACGGCCTTTGGCGCGGACTGCGTCCGGTGGTGCATGATTCCCAGAAGCATCTGCGCGGCGGCCCGCTGCGAGCTTGCCTGTGGCAGCTTGTCCATGGCCCGTGACGTCAGCTCAAGCAGGCCGGGCGGAGGCGGAAGCGAGGCGGTATCCTGCCATTCCCGAAGTCCGGCGAGCAACCGTGACCGGGGAAGCCCAAGCAGGAGAGGTTCCAGAAGGGCGCGGGCGGCAGGAGAGGCGGATGCGTAGGCGGAAACCGCGCGCCCGGGTTGGGACGCCAGCAGATCGCGCACTTTGTCGCGCATGCCGGGCCGGGCAATGAGGCCCTGCAGTATGTCGCTTGCCGCGCGGCCCCTCGACAGCAGCGCGAAAAGCGCCTCGGCGGCCGGCCGGGGCGAGCCCAATTCCAGATTGGTAATGAGGTCGCTGAGCCGGTCCTTGATTGCGATTCCCCCCCGCCGCCCCGCGCGATCAGGACGGCCCGAGAGCGGTCCCCTCGCAAGAACCGTGCCGTGGCCGCCCGAGCGCCAGTTCCCGCGGCAGATCGCGGACGGCGACCTCGGCCGTCTCGGACATGATGCAGGCGTTCTTGAGCACCGACTTGAGCTCCCGCACGTTGCCCGGCCAGTCGTATCGCATCAGGACAGCCAGGGCGTCGGGCGAAAGACGCCTGCCCGCGTAGCTGTCGCCGAACTCCTCAAAAAGCGCGGCGACGAGCTCAGGGATGTCCTCGCGGCGGTCCCGCAACGGCGGAAGCAGCAGAACAACATCCCGAAGCCGGTAGTAGAGGTCCTCGCGGAACTGCCCGTTGGCTATCATGTCCTCGAGGTCCTTGTTGGTGGCGGCCGCTATCCGGACGTCGACCTTGATGGTGCGGGTTCCGCCGACGCGCTCGAACTCCCTCTGCTCCAAAACGCGCAGCACCTTGGCCTGAGTCGCCAGGCTCATGTCGCCGACCTCGTCGAGGAAGATCGTGCCCCCGTCGGCCAGCTCGAAGCGCCCCTCGCGTCTCGCGTGGGCGCCGGTGAAAGCCCCCTTTTCGTGGCCAAATAGCTCGTCCTCAAGCAGCGACTCGGGCAGCGCCGCGCAGTTGACCCGGATCAACGGACGGTCCCGCCGGGGACTGAGGTAGTGCACCGCGCCGGCGACCAGTTCCTTGCCGGTGCCGGTCTCGCCCCGGACTAGCACCGTGGCATCGGTCGGCGCGACGCGCCGGAGCAGCCGGAGCAGGCCGCGCATCGGCTCGCTGCCGGCCACCAGGCGGCAGCCGGCGAACTCCAGCGCCTGGCTCTCGCGGTACATCCGGTTCTCTTCCTCAAGCAGCCTGGCGCGGCGCTCAACCTGATGCAGGCGCAGCGCATTGGCCACGGTAACAGGCAGTTCCTCGGCGGCGGCGGATTTGTCGATGAAATCGTACGCCCCCGCCCGCACGGAGTCCACGGCCCGCCGGACGTCGGCCTTGTTGGAAACCACCACAACGGGCACGGACGCGTCGATGTCGCGCAGGCGGCGCAGGGTTTCGAGACCGCCCCAGATACCGGGCGGCATCTTGAGATCGAGGATCACCAGGTCCGGCGGAGCCGACTCGAACTCGCGCAGGCAGGATGCGCCATCGGCCACCGCCCGCACTCTGTGGCCCTGGGCCTGGAGAAGCATGCCAAATAGCTCCCGCGCATCGGGATCGTCGTCCGCAAGCAGGATGTCCTGAGCACCCACCACGTCCCATCCCTCCGCGGTCCGAGTTCTTCCCGGCCTAGCGCATACCCTGCCCGAGATATAGCCGCGCGAGGCGAGCGAACCAACCCAGGAGACGCGCGACATCCAGCCCGCGGGGTACCGGTGCCGGAGAGATCAGGCTGCTAACGGCGGCGGGCCTGCCATCGGCGAAGGCCGTGACGGTGCCGACGATCTGGCCGGCGGCCAGCGGCAGAAGCACGGGGCTCTTGTCTGTGGAAAACGCAAGCTCCACTTGTGGCGACTGGTCCGCCGGGCGGTTGAACGCAAGCGCCTCGCGCAGCGTGAGCAACAGCGGCACCTCGCGCGGCGGCTGGCCGAGGAAGACCTCGGGCGAGAGCGGGTCCCTGGCCCCAACCGTGCGTGCCGCTTCGCCCGCCAGACCCAATAAGCATAGCCCGCTGCTATCAAATCCATAGTCAAGCAGGCGCGCGGTGTCGCCAAAACGGTCGGACGCGCGCATGACGACGGCGATCAGCCGGCGCCCGCCGCGCGTCGCGCTGGCCACCAGGCACTTCCCCGCCAGATCGGTGGTGCCGGTCTTGATCCCCTCGGCACCTTCGTACACCCAGAGCAGCCGGTTGGTGCTGCTGATGATCCTGGTCCAAGCCGGGTCCAGGCTGCCGATCTCGCGCTCACGGCTGGAAACGAGCCTGCGAAAGACCGGGTTGTCCATTGCCGTCCGGGCAATGAGGGCCAAATCGTAGGCCGTGGTGACGTGCCCGGGCGCGGTGAGCCCGTGCGGATTGCGGTACGTCGTCGCAAGAGCGCCGATTTCCCGCGCGCGCCGGTTCATCATCTCCGCGAAGTCCTCTACGCTGCCGGCGACGTGTTCGGCCAGGGCCACGGCGGCATCGTTGCCGGATTTGAGCATCAGCCCGAAGAGCAAGTCTTCGACCAGGATACGCTGGCCGGCCCGCAGACCGACGTGCGCCCCTCCGGTGCCGGCGGCGCCCGGGCTGACCTCGACCACCTCGCTGAGCCGGCAGTGCTCCAGCACCAGCAGGCAGGTCATGATTTTCGTGGTGCTTGCCGGGGCCATCGTCCGGAAGGCATTGATGCCGTACAGCAGCCCGCCCGTGACGGGGTCCAGCAGCGCAGCGGCCCCGACGTTGATCCGGGGAGGGGGGCCGAGACTATCGGAAGCGGCGCTCGCGCATGACGGCGCCGTCAGCGCAGCGCAGAAGAGTAACAGCGGCAGGACAGTACAGATGGCTTTGGCGACAAGCCCGCCCCAGTGAAACCTCAACCGGCATCCCCCGGCTTAGGGTGGCGGGGGCTGGCCCGGGCTATACGCGCACGGCTACCGCGTCACCTCTGCCGCACGAATACAACCGTGCGGGCGTCGTCTTGAGGGCCGGCGGGGCCAAGGTCCACGCCAAAGACGCTGCAACTGGTCTTGCTGGCCCGGCCGGTGCGCAGCAATAACTGATTCGCCGCGGCGAATACCAACTCGACGCCGGGTTGCCTGATGTCGGCCACGAGTTCCTCGCCGTCTGCCAGGACACGGATCCATACCCGATCAGCCAGCCTGACGGTCACCTGGAGAGAATCGGCGGCGACCTCGAAGCGTATTTCCTGGGGCGTTTCGCTCAGCACCTTGATGCTGTCTTTCCCGAAGGGCGGAGGAACCTGCGGGTCGTCTCCAGGCGGCGTCACCGGTGGGGTATCCCCGGCCGGCGGATCGGTGCCCGCCTGTCCGTCCTGGGGACCGGGCGCGCGTGCGACCGTGTAGCCCAACGCCACAACCGCGGCCACCAACAAGAGGACCACGACCAGCCGCAGCGCGCCGCGGCTCGCGGATCGGCCGCCCGCGGCGGGCCGGCGGCGGCGCTGAACGACCCGCCCGGTGGGCGGTGCCACCGGGTCGGCCCGGAGTTCCTGGCCAAGGGCAACCGCCGGCTGGACCTTGATCGGAGCCGGGGACGGTTTAAGGACAGGTCGCGCTGCCTCAGGCGTCTTGACGGGCCCCGGCCTTACGTCCCCATCGCCCAACGCCTGCGGCGGCGCGGGCTGCATGGCCGCCCGGCACCGTACTACCAGTTGCTCGCCGGGAAGCCCAAGGAAATCCCCGTAAGCTCGCAGGAAGCCCAGCTGATACACGAGACCGGGGAATGTGCCGGCATCTCCGGCCTCGAGAGCGGCAAGGTAACGATGGTGGATCTTTAGCGCGGCCTCGGCGTCGGCAAGGGTGCGTCCGGTTTCCACGCGCCGCGCCTGCAACTCCCGGCCGAGGTCACGTAGGGCCGCGGTAATCTGCTCGTGTCCGTCTACGCCCCGCATCGCCGCTCACCTCACCACCAGGCAGCGCGGCCGCCCGAGGGGCCCGCCGCCGATTATCTGCCCAGGTAAACCGGGTGGACAGGTTCATCGTACCATACTTGCCAGCCAACGTAACCGGGCCGGATACCAGGAAACGGCCGCCGCCGCTCTCTAGTTATCGAGTAGCTCACCCCGGCCGCTCAAGGGTAGATGCGGTTGAGAAGGCGCGGAAACGGTATGGCCTCGCGAACATGCGCCAGCCCGCAGAGCCAGGACACCACGCGCTCGATGCCCATTCCAAAACCGGAATGGGGCACCGTACCGTAGCGCCTCAGGTCCATATACCAACGGTATGCTTCCGTGGGCAATCCAATTTCCCTGACCTTGCGTTCCATCAGCTCGGGGTCGTGAATGCGTTGACTGCCGCCGATGATCTCGCCGTAACCTTCCGGAGCCAACAGATCCGCGCACAGCACAACCTCGGGGCGGGCAGGATCCGGCTGCATGTAAAAGGCCTTGCAGGCTGCCGGGTAATGGGTGACAAAAACCGGGCGGCCAAACTCCTCCGCTAGGACCACCTCGTGCGGCGCCCCCAGGTCCTCGCCCCAGGGAAGGGCGAGATCCTTGCCTTGCAGGATCTCGAGCGCGCTGTCGTAGGTTATCCGCGGGAACGGAGGCTTGACCCGGAGCAGTGGCTCGACGTCCCGCTCGAGCAGTTCAAGTTCGCCGCGCTGGCGTTCAAGCACTCTTTCGACGATGGCGGTGATCAGCCGCTCCTGGACCTGCATGTTCTCTTCCTGCTCGACGAAAGCCATCTCGGGCTCGAGCATCCAGAACTCGATAAGATGGCGCCGCGTCTTGGATTTCTCCGCCCTGAAGGCCGGACCGAAGCAGTAGACCCTGCCCAGGGCCATCGCGGCGGCCTCATTGTATAGCTGGCCGCTTTGGGTCAGGAACGCCTGTTGTCCGAAATAGTCGGTGCCAAAGAGCGTCGTCGTGCCCTCGCAGGCGGCCGGAGTCAGGACGGGAGCGTCCATCAGCAGGAACCCCTCGCTGTCGAGGTGGTCGCGGCAGGCCCGGACGACCTCGGCCCGTACCCTCATGACCGCCGCCTGGCGCGGGCTGCGCAGCCACAGGTGCCGGTTGTCCATCAAAAACTCCGGTCCGTGCTCCTTGAGCGCCAGAGGATAGTCCGGCTGCGCCGCCTGGATCACCGAAAGGTCCTCCAGCGCCAGCTCGTAGCCGCCCGGGGCGCGGGCGTCCCGGCGGACTGTGCCGCATACCCAGAGGGATGACTCCTGCGGCAGCGACCCGAGCGCGTCCCAGGCCTCCGCCGGCATGTCCTTGGCCGATCCCACACACTGCAAGAGACCCGAGCCGTCGCGGAGGATCAAGAACACCACCTTGCCGCCGGAGCGGCGGTTGTAAACCCAGCCCCCTATGCGCACGGGTGCGCCAACATGCTCGCCGGCATCTCTGATCCTGATCGTCGGCCGAGTATCTTGCGCCATCAACGCAACCTCCTTGCCGGACATCCGTTGGCGGGTCCGTCGTCTACACCTTTCGTAGGGCAACCTGAGTTTTGTCCGTACATGGACTTTGCCCCTCCCATGGCGCTGGGCAGCCACAGGAGGGGCACGGTTTCAGCATCGGGATCCGATCCGGCCAGCCCCGGCCTACTGCTGCCCGGTCCGGTCCAACAGCTGCTCGATTACCCGGCTCAGTTCGCCTTGAAGCCGTCCGTACTCAGCCCAGTCGCCGCGGCGCACGGCCTCCTCGGCGGCCGTGAACAGGCGGCGGGCCTCGGCCGCAAGCTGGGCAACCGTCTGCTCCTCCCCTGGAGGAGGCTGAGTTCCGCCGCCCTGGCCAAAGATCCGCTGCAGGGCGGCATCAAGCGTTTCGGCCATAACGACCTTCTCGCGGTACACAACGACCACGCGCTTGAGCTCGGGTACGCTTGTAGCCTCAGCCTGCAGGTAGAGGGGCTCGACGTACAGGATCGAGCCGTCGATCGGGATGACCAGCAGGTTGCCGCGAATGACCTCTGAGCCGCGCTGGCCCCAGAGCGTCAGGTCGCGGGAGATTTCCGTGTCCTGGTCTATGAACGCCTCGATCTGGGCGGGTCCAAAGATCACTTCCTTCTTGGGGAAGAGGAACATGGCTCGTTTACCGTAATTGTCGCCATCCGAGCGGGCTGCCAGCCAGCCGACCATGTTGCTCTTCCCACGCGGGACGAATGGCAGGAGCAGCACGAACTCGGGCTCCGCCTCGCCCGGCAGGCGCATGATCATGTAGTAGGGTTCGACCGGCTGCGTTTGCCCTTTGTACCGCTCCACCGGGACCGTCCAGACGTCCTCCTTGTTGTAGAACGGGACCGGGTCCCGCATGTGGTAGGTCAGAAGCAGCTCAGCCTGCCAGGTGTAGTAGTCGAGGGGATAGCGGACGTGCGCCCGGATCGCTGCCGGCATCTGCTCCGCCGGCGTGAACAGCTTCGGGAAAATCGAGGCATAGGTCGCGGCCAGCGGGTCGCCGGGATCGAACAGGTAGAAGGTTATATCCCCGTGAAAGGCGTCCACGACCACCTTGACCGAGTTGCGCACGTAGTTGGCCCCGAGACGGGGCAGCGGCTCGGAATAGGGATAGGCCCCCGTCATCGTGTACGCGTCGATAATCCAGTACGGGTGCCCGTCCGCCACCACCAGATACGGGTCGCGGTCATAGTTGAGGAAAGGCGCGATCCTCCTGGCCCGCTGTGTGATGTTGCGGTACATCAGAAGGCGCGACTCGGGCGTGATCACATTGGCCAGGAAGATCTGATAGTCCCGGAACCGCAGCGAGAAGGCCAGCTTAACGAGCGGCGAGGAAAGCCTCACGCCGCCCCGCCCGTCGTAGTGGTTGGTCGCGTTGACGTCCCCTGCCGGGTAGTCGAACTCGGGCTGCCGCGTGTTGGCGATCGCGTAGGTGTTGGTCAGCTCGCCAAAGTAGATGCGCGGCTGGGCGATCTCAAGCCCCGCGGTCCGTGCGGCCCCGCTCAGCACCGGAGGGATGTCGCGGATCCAGAGCTCCGGACGTCCCTCGGCGGTCGCACTGTTGACCGGGCTCATCACGACCCCGAAGCCGTGGGTGTAGATCAGGTACTGGTTCATCCAGGTCCGTTCGGGCAAACGTGTAACGTCCAGCTCCCGCGCTGACAAGGAAACCTGCCGGTAGTCGCCGGCGAAGTCGTAGCGGTCTATGTCCACGTCGTTGAACCTGTAGTAGAGCCGGAGCTCCTGAAGCTGCGCGTAGGTCGTCTGTAGGGGCCGGTAGTCCCAAAGCCTGATATTGGTCACGGTCCCCTGGTTGCGCTGCAGGTCGGCGGCCGTCAGTTGCCCGCTGATCTGGTAGTCCGCCTCGGCGATGCTCTCCAGGTTCCACGCCCGCCGGGTAAACTCGATGTTGTGCGCGATGTACGGGCTTTCCTTGTTGAGCTCGTCCGGCTCGACGGTGAACTGCTGGACGAACGTCGGGTAGAGGGTGCCGAGCACGAAGGACACCACGATCAGCAGGCCGACGCCGGCAATGATTAGATTGGTGCGCCGCACACGCACATTGGCCAGCAAGACCGCGGCCAGGCCGAGAGCTATCCAAAAGAGCATGCGCAGGGCGACGGCCTCGGCGTTGACATCGGTGTAGGCGGCGCCGAAGACCTGGCCGCGCGGCGAGTACAGCAGCCGGTAGAGGGTGATCCGGTATCCGAGAGCCTTGGCGGCGAATATCCCGGCCACCAGCAGCGAAACGTGCGCGCGCGCCCGCGAGGTCAGCCGCACGCGCCGCACGTCAAAGTTGAGGTCACCGGTCAAGACGTAGATCATGAGCACGCCGATGCCCGCCAGCACCAGGCCTGCCATCACGTACTGGAACAGCAGGGACGTGACCGGCAGGCTGAAGACGTAAAACCCGACGTTTCGGCCGAAGATCGGGTCGGCGTCGGCAAAAGGAGTCTGGCGCAGGTACTGCAGTATTCCCAGCCAGTTGGCCGACATGTTGAGGCCGATGAACGCGCCGACGAGAATGCTCCCGATAAGGAGATAACGGCGGATGCGGCGCGGCGCGACCAGCGGGCCGATGGGCAGCTCGATGATCCCCGGCAGCGTGCTGATCCGCCCGGCCAGCGCAACCGACAGGTTGATCCACAGGAACAGGGTCAGCGCAAGGCCGGTGACCAGCCCGACGACTATGCGGGATACGATGCCGAGTCCGAAAACCGAGTCAAATCCGAGGTGGCTGAACCATAGCCAATCGGTATAGAACGTCGACCCGAACAGGGCCAGAAGCCCCAGCGCGCCGATGGCGATCAGGGCTATGGTGAAGAAGGATACTCCTCGTGGCCGCAAGAGGCCATTCCCCCCCTCCGTTGACGGACACGAAGGTCCGCCCTTTGGATTATTTCCTGGCCGGGGCGCGGTTACCGCGGCCCCTGCCGATCCCCGTCGAGGGGACCGAAGCGTTCGACATATTGCGCCATAGTCATTAGTACGTCGCGGGGTTTCACTCCGTCGGACTTGCCCACCACGCCCATCTCCTCCATCATGTCCACCATCCGCGCGGCGCGCGTATAGCCGACTCGCAGCCGCCGCTGGAGCATGGACGTGGAAGCCTGGCCCGAGTCGAAAACGACCCGCAGGGCGTCGGCGAATCGAGTATCGAGTTCCCGGCCGTCCTGGCCCGAATCGCCCTCCGGTACCGGGAAGCTGTCCATATAGCTCGGGTCGGCCTGCCGCTTTACGTGGCGCACCAGATCCTCTACCTCGCGGTCCGTGATCAGCGCGCCCTGGGCCCGGAGCGGCTTGCCCGCCCCGACGGGGTAAAAGAGCATGTCGCCGCGCCCGAGCAGCTTCTCCGCCCCGCCCATGTCCAGGATCACGCGCGAATCAACCTGCGAAGCGACCGCGAAGGCGATGCGCGACTGGATGTTGGCCTTGATCACTCCGGTGATTACGTTGACGGACGGGCGTTGTGTCGCCACCACAAGATGAATACCCGCCGCCCTGGCCATCTGCGCCAGGCGCCAGATCGAGGTCTCGACCTCCACCGGGGCCACCATCATCAAATCCGCGAGTTCGTCAATGACGATGACGATGTGCGGCAGGCGCATGCCAGCCTCCGGCGCGCCGCCCCATCCGTCGCCGGTCCCCGGTTCTGATCCCGCCCTGCGGTCTTCGGGCTCAGCCAGCAGGTCCGCGAGCGTCTCCGCGCGGTTGGCTGAAAGCAACCGGTTATAGTCCACGATGTTGCGCGCCCCGACCTCCGAGAAACGGTAGTAGCGGTCCTCCATCTCCTTTACCGCCCACCGCAGCACGAGCGATGCCTTCTTGGGGTCGGTGATCACCGGCGCGAGCAGATGGGGTATTCCGTCAAAGACCTGCAGCTCAACCACCTTGGGGTCAATAAGCAGCAGCTTGACCTCAGAGGGAGTGGCCTTGAAAAGGAGGCTGGCAATCAGCGAGTTGAGGCACACGCTCTTGCCGGAGCCCGTGGCGCCGGCGATAAGCATGTGTACCATTCGCTGCAAATCGGCCACGATGACTTGCCCGGCGATATCCTTGCCGATAGCTACTGACAGCCGGGATTCGGACCTGGCGAACTCGGCGGATTCGAGGACCTCGCGGAGAAGCACCGTCGAAACCTCGCTGTTGGGCACCTCGACGCCGACCAGACCTTTGCCGGGGATCGGCGCAATCCGGACGTCGGCCGCGGCAAGGCTCAGCGCCACGTCGTCGGCAAGAGCCTCGATCCGCGACACCTTGACCCCCGGAGCGGGGCGGACCTCAAACCGGGTCACCGTGGGCCCGGGGTTGATCTCCATCACCTTTACGCCGACCCCGAACGAGGCGAAAGTATCCTCCAGCAGCTGTGCGCGGCTTTCCGCATCCTGAGTCGCCCGCCCCGGACGCTGCCGCGGCGGACGCCGCAGAAGTCCGAGAGGCGGCAACTCGTAAGGAAAGGTGCGCTCAACCGCCGCTCCCATCGGCAGGCCGGTGATATTATCCCGGCCGCCTACCCGCCCGCCAGGCGAAGCCGCCGCCGCCGGGGCCATACGGCCCGGGGCGACTGCGGTCCCGGCCG
>JAUYEG010000152.1 GCA_030691505.1 Bacillota bacterium
GCAGCGGGGCTGAGGGTCCTGGCCGACGGAGTCTAGCGGATGTAGGGCGCCTATACTCCTCAGACCAACGACAATTCCCTCGATTCGAAGCATCCGGCCCTTGCGTTCCCCACGGGAGCCATGGTATAAGGTATTTAAGTAAGTGAATGAGCGCTCATTCAGTATTAGGGGTGAAACAAGCGGTGACGGCAACCGGCGAAGGGGACAAGAAGGAACTGATCCGCCGCGCTGCGGCCAGGGTGATCGCCAGTCAAGGCTTCGGGCGCAGCACAATTGACATGATCGCGACGGAGGCCGGCGTCGCGGTTGGCACCGTGTACAACTACTTTCACGGCAAAGACGACCTCTTGCGGCACATTTTCGCGGTGGAGCACGGCAAGCGCGCTGCGTTTTTCAGCGAGCTTGAGAAACGGGACCTCACGGCGATGGAACGGCTGGCGCAGGGGCTTGGCATGCACCTTTGCGCGGTGGCCGAAGACGACTCCGCAGCTCGCATCGTGCTCCAGGAGGGCCTGCTGCCGCACCCGTGCGTTGGCGAAGCCAGGGGCCGCGGCAGGGTCCTGGCTGTCTTCGTCCGCAGCGTACTTGCAGCGGGCGCAGCCGCCGGAGAGCTGAGGCCGGCCAACCCCGACACGGTGGCCGCCCTGATCACCGGGGCGGTGCAGGGCCTCCTCGAAGCGTACCTTCTGGGTGTACCGGATCCGGGCGGGAGACGAGTAGCGCTCGATGACGGTTTATCTGAGCTCCTCGCCCTGCTGCGGATAGGTCTGGAGGCTGCGAAGTGAGCATCACGACCATCATCTACGGTCTGGCGCTGGTTGGCCTGATGACCACAGCGTTCCGGGACCGCGACAAAGCCGTCAGATCGCTGCGCATTGCCCTCAAGGCTGGTCTCAACATGCTGCCGAGCCTGCTCGCGGTGGTGGCTCTGGTCGGACTCATTCTCGGCACATTAGGGCCGGAGGTAATCCAGAAGCACCTTGGAACGGATTCCGGCTGGCTGGCCACGGCGCTTGCCGGGGTGATCGGGTCTATCACCTTGCTACCCAGCCTGGTTGCGTTTCCTCTCGCGGCGTCCCTGCTGCGCGCCGGCGCTATGACAGCGACCGTCGCGATGTTCATCACCACCCTAACGATGGTCGGCACCCTCACGGCACCCCTTGAGGCCCGCGAGCTCGGCCTACGGTTCGCAGTGGTCAGGAACCTCCTCTCGTTGGGAGCCGCAGTGATGATCGCGGGCGCAATGGCGGTGGTCCTGCGATGAACGCTGCATCAAACCCATCTACCGTTGGGGAGGGACCGGCAACGCGGCGACCCGCACGGACCGGGCCTCCGCTCACGGTGCGTTCCTTCCTGCCCATGGTCCTTCTTCTTGGCGTGTACGTCGTCTTGGCGCTGACCAACCCGGCGGCCTGTTCGAAGGCCGCGGCATCCGCCCTGGCCTACCTGGGGGAAGTGCTGGCGATTATGCCGGGGATCGCCCTGATCATGGGCTTGTTTGAGGTCTGGGTGCCCAAGGCGCTCGTCCAACGGCTGATGGGCCAGGGCTCCGGGCCCAAGGGAGTTCTGCTGGCGGTGGGGTTAGGGACCGCGCCGACCGGTCCGCTCTACGTGGCCTTCCCCATCGCGGCCAGTCTAGGCCGAAAGGGTGCGAGTCCCTCCAACCTTGTTATTTTTCTGGGCACTTGGGCGGCCGTCAAGGTGCCCCAGGTGATGATGGAGGCGAGGTTTCTCGGGCTGCGCTTCGCGCTTGCCCGGCTTACGCTGACTCTCGCGGCCTTGGCTCTGCTTGGCCCTATCGCAGCCAGGCTGCTGGCTGGATGGACGCCGCCGGCCGAGGCGCAGGCCGGCGGCGGCGCACCACCGAAACGGTTCCCAATCGATTCCAGACCAAATGCCAAAGGAGAATGAAACGTGAACATCCACAGACTGAGAGCACTTGACCCGGGCCCGCCAGACGGTCCGCCGAGGAAGGTGCTCCACGAGAGCGCCAAGTTCAAGGCCCTGCTTATCATGCTGCCGCCGGGGGGCGTGATTCCTCCCTGCGAGATGAGCTCCCATGTCATCTTCACCGTGATCGAGGGGGCTGTCGAGGTGACTGTGAACGGTGATCCGGTGGCCTTGACCGACGGTGACTGCCTGATCACCGAGCCCGCCACGCTATCCATGCGGTCTGCCGGTGGGGCCCGCGTGATGGGCACGCAGATCCACTAGCGCCCGCTCTTACCGCCCAAGAACCAGGTTGCCCGTGAGAGGAAGGTGTCCTCTCACGGGCAGCGTTCTCTCCGGCACAGGGGCTCTTCACGCCCCCTCGACAGCGTCGACTATGGCTTTGGTCGCCCTCTTCACGTCCTCGGGATCCACGTAGCTCATGGGTTCTTTGGGCTCACCGTCCAGATCAATGTGCAGCGGGATCTTCTTGACGCCAAGGTCGGTCGCCAGGGTGATAGCTTTGTCCACGGTGAACCCCGCCTTTTCGACCACCTTGCGGGCGCAGTTCATCGGGCAGCCGTCAACAGTGATTACTCGTCTTGCGGCACTGGTCTTGCCCGCCACCGACTTGATGCCCGCCGGGAGACCGGCCAGACAGAACATGCTCGCCTTCTTGAGGCCGAGTTGCCGGACCGCCTCCATACCGGCCAGGGCTGTGATGTAGCCCGTGTTCGACAAACCCCCGAAGCAGACAAAGATCGCGTTCTGGTGTGTGACCATCTGCTCATTCCACTCACCCGCTTGTGCCACGAACCCACCCTCTCCTCCTGTGCTGCACTTCCTCCCACCCGTTACGCGTCCCGCTCCCAGGAGGCCAACTCCCAGTCCAAGAGCTCCTTGGCTACCTGGCATGAGGCCCGTACGATAACCGAGACCTGAGGGCTAGCAAGCCTATAGACGATGCGGTTGCCCTGTCTCGAATGGGCTACAAGGCGCTCCGCCCTAAGGACGGACAGATGCTTCGAAAGCGCGGGCTGCGTGGTACCGAGCTTCTCGAGGATCTCACAGACACACAGGTCCCCCTCGCTGAGCAGAGAGACTATCGCGATCCGGGTTGGGTGGCTGAGAGCCTTGAGCACCGCTGCACAGGCAATCGCTGACATGAGGCCAGTCTCCCTATATACGAAGATGCTTATATGGTAATATAGGACCCATCAAGACTGCAATACCGAGGCGTGCTTGGGTACAGGAGAGCCCGCTTCGCCATCCTGGACCACCTGGGGTGTTCACGCCCATGTCCGTATACCTTGACAACGCAGCCACCTCTTTTCCCAAGCCCTCGACCGTCTATCTTGCGGTCGAGCGGTACATGCGCGAGATCGGCACGAGCCCCGGCCGCGGGACATACAGTCGGGCCAGAGCAGCAGATGAGGTAGTGGCCCGGGCGAGGGCCGCGTTGGCACGGCTCCTGAACATCCCCCGGGCTGATCGCTTGGTGTTCACGAGCAACGTTACCGAGTCGCTCAACCTTGCCATCAAGGGCGCCGTGCGGCCGGGCGATCACGTCGTGACCACAGCAATGGAACATAACGCCGTGTGGCGCTGCCTCAAGGCGCTTGAGTCCGAGGGTGTCATTGAGGTTGCCGTGGCGCCGTGCGGCCGGGACGGGACGCTGGACCCCGACGACCTGCTGTCCCTGCTGCGGCCGGCTACCCGTCTAATCGTGATGGTCCACGCGTCCAACGTCACGGGCACGCTCATGCCGGTGGAGGCCGTGGCCTCCGCCGCCCGCTTGCGGGGTATTTCGCTCTTGCTTGACGCCGCACAGACCGCAGGTGCCTACGAGCTGGACGTCCAGGCTCTCGGTGTGGATCTGCTGGCCTTCACCGGCCACAAGGGCCTGCTTGGTCCGCAGGGAACCGGCGGGCTCTACATCCGCGACGGCATCGTCCTCCGCCCACTCAAGGAAGGCGGCACGGGCAGCGAGTCGGTCCTCGAAAGGCAGCCCGACGAGCTTCCGGATCGGTACGAGGCCGGCACGCTCAACGGTCCCGGGATCGCCGGCCTGGGGGCCGCGGCCGAGTTCCTACTGGCCGAGGGCATCCGTCGTGTGGCTGAGCACGAGCGGGCACTGACCCGCGAGGCGCTCGGCAGACTGAGCAAAATCCCGGGACTGCTGGTTTACGGACCAAAGGATCCCGACCGCCAGGTCGGTGTGATCTCTTTCAACCTGTCCGGGATATCACCGGCCGACCTGGCCTATGCCCTGGACGAGATGTATGGGATCATGGTCCGGGCGGGGCTGCACTGTGCGCCGCAGGCTCACCGGAGCCTGGGCACCATCGATCAGGGCACGGTACGTGCCAGTTTCAGTTACCTCAGCACAACGTCAGACGTGGAAAGGCTGGCCGGGGCGTTGCATGACATCGCGTCACGGTGAGGGGTGTGGTGGCAAGGTGGGCAAGGTCCTCATTGTCTTTGACGAGCTGGAGCAGGTTGCTATCCAGCGGATATGCCTAGACAAGGATCCCAACGAGGCCCTGCAATTCGTGCTGCAGGTGATCGAGCCGAAGCTGCACAGGCGTGTCCCATGTATGGAGAAATCGCTGGACATGCGGCTGACCCGTGGCACCTCCAGCTAGAACGAAGGGGCAGTGCCTATGAGAGGGGGATGGGGTAATGGACCTCTGCGCCAGATGCGGTCTGCTCGACCGCCACACGGGCGGAGCCGTGTGCGCGAAGCTCGGGCGCATGCCCGTATCCGGTCCGTCCAGCGAGTGCAGCTACTTCATCGAGGTGCTTTTCGACGGACCGGTCCGCCTCACGCCACACCAGCACCTACTGCTGAAAGAGCAGGAACTGGTCCGCAAGCGCATGAAGGGACCTGTATAGGGCACGACCGCCTTGTCGAACCATTGGGCGTAGCACTAGACGCCCAGGTACAGAAAGTAGCCTGCCAGGGCCAGGATCCCCACGCCGAGGACAACCCGTCCCCCCTCGGCGAACCGCCGGGTGCCGGGCCGGGTAAGCAACCCTTGAGCCACATCGCTCGACACGCCGATCAGCACCAGTGGCACAGCGCGCCCCAGCCCGTAGGCAAATAGCAGACCCACCGCTCGACCCCGGCCCGCGGTCACGGCGAGGTTCAGGACGGCCACCAGGACGGGCGTCGCGCATGGCGACAAGATAACGCCCGCCACGCCGCCGAGGAGCAGTGCGGCCCACGCGCCGCGTCTTGAGCTGGATGGGCCGGGCGTCGCCCACGCCGGGCCGGGCAGGACGTGCAGGGTCTGAAGGCCCATCCAAGCTGTAATCGCCGCCATCAGGACGTACCATCTTCTGCTGATCAACCCGAGCCAGGTTCCGGCCTGGGCTGCGACGAGTCCGACAAGTGTGAACGCGGCCAGTGTTCCCAGCGCGAAGGCAACAGCCCAGACCCAAAGCCGCCTTTTGCCACCCGCAGACCCGGAATTGGCCATGAATCCTATCAGAAGGAACAGGGATCCCATAACACACGGGTTGAGCGACGATATCAGGCCACCGAGAAAGGCGACGACAAGCGGAGCCGCTCCGCCGCCGGCCGACAGCTCGAACAGGGCGCCAAGGGCAATCATCTCGGGACTCCCATGCTCTCTAGCTGGGCCATGATTTCCTCTGCGGGCATCAGCCCGGCCCAACCCGCAACGATGTTTCCGTCCGCGTCGATGAAGAACAGGGTCGGGATCGATTGCACGCCCAAGCCAAGGGCAAGTTCAAGATGCTGGTACACATCCGCCCGGACGAGTTTAGCCCGTCCCTGGTAACGTGGGGCCAGAGCTTCAAGTATCTCTTTCTGCGCGATACACGGGGCGCAGTCGGAAGAGCTGAACACTACTACGCCGGGGAGTCCGCCAAGGTTGAGTGGATTAGCCGCCTGCATACTTCTCTGCCAGTACCGGTAGCCGGCAATCCCGACCGCGCATAGGAGCAGCAGAGCGATAATGACCAAATCGCGGCGCGTGAACCGTCTATCTGGTTTCATCCAAAGCCCTCCTGATCCGGCCTGTCAGGGCGGCCCTGCCCGGCACGTGGCCGCTCGAGACCACACGGCCGTTGATCACCAGCGCGGGAACCGCGACCAGCCCGAAGTCCGCGATGGCCTGCGGATCGCGCACGTGGACCACATCCGCAGCCTCGCCCAACTCGGCGAGGATTTCGAGCGTCATGTTCTCTAGCCGGTCGCATTGGGGGCAGCCCGCGCCCAACACGCGCACCTCCAGGGCGCCCCCCGCCCGCCTGGCCTCATCCGCGGTGATCTCGCCGCGCCAGAGCCTGTAGTCAACCAGCAGGGCCTTGGCGTACTTGACCCGGACAGCCGCCGGGACGTAGTTACGCTCCGCTGCCCGCGCCACCAGAGCCTCGCCGAGCGAGTCTGGGTCCGCTATACCCAGCTGGGCCGTTTCCCGGTATGTCTGCTCAAGATCGACAAGACCCCTGCTTGTGCCGTCGATGTAGATCAGCCGGACGCCCGGGATCACGGTTGCCAATCCCGGCCTAGCCGGCGATCCACTGCTTGATCTCATCCACTGTTGCTATGCGCCCCTGCAGCTTGAGATCACCGTCGACGATGATCCCCGGAGTACGCTGGCAGCCCTTGGCGAGAATGTCCATCATGTCCTCGACCTTGACCATGTCGACATCGATGCCGGATTCCTCGGCGGCCTGTTTCACGTTTGCCGCCAGACGCTGGCACTTCACACATCCCGGCCCGAGTACTTCAACCTTC
Source organism: Bacillota bacterium (assembly GCA_030691505.1). Classification (GTDB taxonomy): domain Bacteria; phylum Bacillota; class Sulfobacillia; order JAUYEG01; family JAUYEG01; genus JAUYEG01. Next base: position 6,698 of record JAUYEG010000152.1, read on the forward strand.
TTCACCGTGATCCCCCCGTTAATCAGTTCGAGCTTCGTTTCCGCGACCGCGCCGAGGAAAGAGATGAGTCGTCTTCAGGCAGATCTGCACCAGGAGCAACATCAGGGGCACCTCAATCAGCACGCCCACGACGGTGGCCAGCGCGGCCCCGGATCCGAGACCGAACAGCGTACTTGCCGTGGCAATGGCCACCTCGAAGTGGTTACTGGCGCCGATCATCGCTGAAGGCGCGGCATCCTCATAGGTCAGACGCAGCATCCGGGCGGCCGCATAGCCCAGCACGAAGATGAACAGAGTCTGGATGGCCAGCGGCAGGGCAATCATCGCGATCACGCCGGGCTGATCCAGGATGACCCGGCCCTGCAGCATGAACAGAAAGACAAGCGTTGCGAGCAGGGCGGTCATCGAGACCTTGCCGGTGTGTTTCAGGAAAACGGATTCGTACCATTCGATGCCGCGCGTGCGGACGAGGTTTGTCCGCGTCAGGTAGCCGGCCACAAGCGCGACCCCGACGTAGAACATAATCGTCAGGAAAAGAGTCATAAACGGCACACTGACGTCCGACGCCCCAAGCAGCCAGCTGCCGAGCGGAGCATAGAGGACCAGCATTGACAGCGAGTTGACGGCCACCATCACCAGGGTATGGCCCAAAAACCCCTTGGCCAGGTAGCTCCACACGAGGACCATCGCCGTGCAAGGCGCGATGCCGAGCAGGATCATGCCCGCCTGGTAGGAGATGGCCATTTCCTCAGCAATGAACGGGCGCCAGATCTGCCGCATGAACAGCCAGGAGAAAAAGAGCATCGTGAACGGCTTGATCGCCCAGTTGACGACCAGCGTCAGCAGGACCGGGCGTGGCGACCGCACGGCCTCGACTACCTCGCTGAAATCAATTTGAACCATGATCGGGTACATCATTGCGAACAAGAACACGGCGACCGGGATGTTGACCTGTGCTATGCTCAGGGCGTTAAGCTTCTCGGCGGCTCCCGGGAACAGCGCGCCCAAGCCGATTCCCGCCGCCATGCACAGCAGCACCCACACAGTCAGGTATCGCTCGAAAAAACCAAGAGTCCTGGCCTTGGTCAGCACGGGTCCGGAGGGGGCTCCGGCTCCATGCGCTGCATCAGAGCTGCTCATCCGAAACCTCCTTGTATCCTACTGACATGGCGACTCCCCCTCTGGAATGAGGGGAGTCGCAAGTATCACCGGGGCTCCGGCAAACAGCCCCCGCGCTGGGCACGCGCCTCTCCGAGACGCTGGGTGTACTCGCTCAGACCTGGACACGAGCTGATCGGCACATCCAGCCACTCCTGCAGTGCGCCGACGACACGCGCGCGCATCCCCGCCTCGCGGTAGAGTGCCATGGTGCCGGCCCGCCGCTCGGTCACCAGCCCTGCCTGGCGCAGCTTGGCCAGGTGCTGCGATGTGGCAGGCTGGCTTACCCCCAACAACGCGGCCAGCTCGCATACGCAGAGCTCCTCCGCCTGCACGAGCTTGAGAATCTTAAGTCGTGTCGGGCTTGACAGGGCGTGAGCAACGCAGGCGAGAGTACCCGGAGCCGTCTCGTCGCCTATCCACCCGTCCGGCCGCATCTTTCCGTCAGCGCACACCAGGTGTCAGCCCCTTTTCCTAGCCGACCCACAGCCCAAAGAGCCAGCCGCTCACCGTTGCCATCAGGACCACCAGGCTCACGTATGTCACGGTCTTCTTCGGACCGAGGACGCTGTTGATCACGAGCATGTTCGGCAGGCTGAGCGCCGGCCCGGCCAGCAGCAGTGCCAGCGCCGGCCCCTGGCCCATGCCTGACCCCAGCAGCCCCTGTAAGATGGGCACCTCAGTCAGGGTGGCGAAGTACATGAACGCTCCCGCCACCGACGCGACCAGGTTTGACAGCAGCGAGTTTCCTCCGACTGCCTGGGTCACGAGAGCGTCAGGGATGAGGCCGGCGTCTGTTCCCGGCCTGCCCATCAGCACTCCCGCCACGAGCACCCCGCCAAACAGCAGCGGCAGAATCTGCAGCGCGAAATCCCAGGTCGCCCCGGTCCACTCGCTGAGCTCGCGGCGCTCAAACCAGCGCTTCAGCATGTAAGCCAGGAATAGCAGCAGCGCGCCGACGATCACCCATTTGACCTGGAAGACCGAGAACCAAACCCCCGCTGTCTCCTTGGGCCGCGCCCAAGCGGCGAAGACCAGGATCAGCACCAGTGTCGCGAAGTAAAACCCGGTCTGCCCGAGCGAGCGGCGTCCCGCCTGCATCTGACCCAGGTCAAAGCCCTTGCTCCGCTCGGCCTCCTCGCGCCTGAAGATCGTGGCCATCGATAGACCGATTACTATCGAAAACAGTATCGCGCCGCCGGCCCGGGCCAATCCCAGCTGCCATCCCAGGATGCGCGCGGTGAGGATCATCGCCAGGATGTTGATCGCGGGTCCGGAGTAGAGAAAGGCGCTGGCCGGTCCGAGACCGGCGCCCCGCTTGTAGATCCCGCTGAAAAGCGGCAGCACCGTGCACGAGCAAACGGCGAGGATCGAGCCCGAGACTGAAGCCACCCCGTATGCCAGCCAGCGCTTGGCCTGAGGCCCCAGATAGCGCATCACCGCCTGCGACGAGACGAAGACGACCACCGCGCCCGCGATAAAGAAGGCCGGCACAAGGCAGGTCAGGACATGCAGCCGCGCGTAGTCCTGAAGCATGTAAAACGCCTCAAGGATGGACGAACGCACACGGGGATTCTCAAGCGGCAGGTAGAAGGCTGCAAGAAAGACTCCTATGATCAGCACGAATTTGCTCCGCCCGCTCATCCACGAAGACCTCCAAAGGACTCGGGTGATATTACCCTGCAGTGTCCATGACGGCTTACCGAAGCAGAGTATATAGCCGCGCGCTTATATATGCAACGGGTTATAGAAATAGGTTCTGATGAGTCTATCTTTGCCGCCTCCGGCGGTTCTCGCCAGGAGAACGCCCGGGCAGCGGAGTGTTCACTTGGAAGACGTCACCACCCCAGAGGCGTTCACCTGATGGAAACCGAGCCCGTTCCATTAGGGCGATTCTGACGGTGGACGACTGCGCCCCAAGACCGCGGCATAGGCATGTACCGCACCCGATTCCCACCGGAGAGGGGGAGGTGCGCGTGTCCTCCGTCGGGTCCGTCAGGTCCGTCAAGATCGTCAGCGACAGCGCGTGCGACCTTCCGGCGGCCTTGCGGGAACGCTGGAACGTGCGCACGGTGCCCGTCTACGTCACGTTCGGGCAGGAAACCTACCGCGACGGCGCGGACATCAGCCCGTCAGAAATGCTCGCACGGCTCGGGCGTGGCGAGTACCCTCGGTTCAGCCAGCCGGCGCCGTGGGATTTCGTGCAAACCTACCGGAGCCTGGCTGAGGAAGAGACTGCGGTCTCCGGCCAACCTTCCAGCATCATCTCCATCCACGTCACAGCGGAGCTTTCCGGCACGGTCAACTCGGCGCTGCTCGCGCGCGAACTCTGTCCGGAACTGGAGATCACGGTCGTCGACAGCCGGACCGGGTCCATGGGTGCGGGGTGGATCGTGCTGGAGGCGGCGCGGAGCGCGGCAGCGGGCGTACCGCCCGACGAGGTCATGCGCCAGGCGAAAAGCGCCACCAGGCGCGGCGCCTTCTTCCTGCTGGTTCCGGACCTGACGTTTCTGCACCGCGCGGGGCGCCTCGGTAAGGCCCAAGCGTGGCTGGGGCAGACACTTTCGGTCGCGCCGGTCCTCTCGGTGCGCGCCGGGGTTGTGGCCCCGTACCGGCTGGCTCGTGGCAGGGCCCCCGCGTTGCGCGCGCTGCTAGCCGCGGCGATGGCTCATTGCGGGCGGTGCAAGCAGGTGCGGGCGGCCGTTATCCACGTCGGAGCGGAGGCCGAGGGGGAGGCGCTGATGCTGCGGGCCCGCGAGGCTATGCCCATCGTGGAGTCCCTTGTCGTTCATGCCGGAGCGACAGTCACCGGAGCCCTCGGCCCGGGCACGATCGGGCTGTGCGTGCTCCGGGGCGAGGAGCCGCAGGCGGCGAACGTCTGACGGCTAGGGGAGAACGAACTAGCCGGCCAGCCTCTCCCGAGCCAGGCGGGCCGCTGCCGTCATCGCCCGTTCCAGGGCTGCCGGGTCGCCGCCGCCGCCCTGCACCTGCGCTGGGGTCCCGCCACCGCGGCCGCCCATTTCGGCGATCGCCGCGGCCAGGACCGGGCGCAGATCCAGATCCACATCCGCCGCCCGTGCGAAAAACAGGCGGGGAGTTGCGCCGCCCGAGGCGAGCAGCGCAACGCACCGGCGCTGCGCTGCCACCATGCCCGCCAGCAGATTGAGGTCGGCCGCCGGCCGCTCGGGCAGTTCCTTGACCACGAGCCTCCCGCCCGGCAGGTCGTCCCCCGTGCGGGCCAGGTCCGCCGCCTCGTAACCAATCAGGGTCTCAGCCATCTCGGAGAGCCGCCGGCGCAGCGCTGACGCGTCGGCCAGGGTCCGTAGCGCCTGTTCCACAGCCTCGCGCTCGTGCACTGAAAGCTCGCGCGCCAGCCGCTTGATATCCCGGCTGCGCCGCCCGTGGGCAGCCAGGGCACGCCAGCCGCAAGCGAACTCTATCCTGACGCTGTCGCGGATCTTCTCCCACCGCTCGAAGCTCACCGGCCCGATTTCGCCGGTCGCCGCCACGTGCGTGCCGCCGCACGGCGACAGGTCCACCCCGGCGATCTCCACGACCCGCCACAGGCCGGTCCCCTTGGGGGCGGGGCCGCGCTTGCGGATGCGCAATTCAAGCTGTGGATCGGCGCCCTCCGGGGCCTGCCCGGGCGGGGTGAGGTGCACGCGCACCGGCCGGTTGGCGAAGACCTCCGCTGCAACAAGCCGCTCAAGCTCGTCCAGAGCTGCCTGCAGCCGGTCCGGGGGCTCGCTCGTCGCCACCGCAGCCGCAGCCGCAGGAAACGCAAGGTCAACGGTTGCCGAGTCCTCGCCGAGGTGGAAACCGGTCGTCGGCGCGTCAAACCGCTCCAGGGCCAGCGCCGAGATCAAATGCTGTCCGGTGTGCTGCTGCATCAGGTCATAGCGCCGTGCCCAGTCGACTTCGCACCATACTTCGACATCGTCGCGCGGCGGATCGCCGGCCAGAAAGTGCAGCACCGTACCGGGCCTGGCCGGGTCCTCGTGCACGGCCGTGACCTGCAGGCCGGCGACCCTGCCGGTGTCGGACGGCTGCCCGCCTCCGCCGGGGTAAAAGGCACTGGCGTCGAGGACCACCGCCGCCGTAGCGCCGTGCGCCCGTTCGGCCTGCTCGTCAGAAGTAAGCTCGCGCGCCTCGCGCACCTTTGCGGCGAAATCCCGCAGGTAGGGCTGCTCCAGGTGGAGCTGTCGGGTCGTCATCTATACCTCCCGGCTAGAGGGCTGCGCCGGCGGCGGAGGCCCGCCCCGGCCAGTCCCAGCGTCACGAGCACGGACGGCACCGCGGCGTACCCGGCCCCGGCAGCCGTCAGCAGAAACACCAGGCTCCTGAAGCTTGCCCCCATGTCCGGCAGCGCATCGGTGTACACGAACCCCTGCTGGTAGTAAAACCAGACGACGTTGAGCAACAGCGCGTAGACGACCAGCGCAGCCCCCCACACCGCACCAAGTCCCGCGGTCACCCTGGTCCCACGGTCGCAATCCCGGGACATGAGCCCGGATAGCAGGGCGGCTGCCAGCATCAGGCCGCCTCCCTCAAGCAGCCGTACCAGCAAGAACCGCTTGATCTGAGCCTCCTCGTTAAACGCCGAAAACGAGAAGCCGAGCCCGTGCACCCTGGTGTATACTAGGTAGAAAGCCAGCACATACAGCCCTGCCGCCAGAACCGGGGCCCACGGCCTGACGGGCCGTGCGAGCACCAGCAGCAGGAGCAAGGGCGCGACGGCCGCGGCAACTGCCCAGGGCAGGCGGGCCGCCCGTCTAGCTGCCTGCTGGCTTGCGGCCAGCCTGGCGCGCTCCGCCGCTTCGGAGTCCATGAAGCCCTTGGCCGTCTCGAGTGCCCCCGGGGCATCGCCGGCGGCCAGTTTATCCCGCGCCTCACCGAGCGCCGGCGGTTCGCCCTCGCCGCGCCCCAGGCCGGTGAGCAGTGTGGAAAGGTGGCTGCGCGCGGCCGCGGTGGCGATCATGCGTGTCGCGTGCCAGGTTGTGTCGGCCGCGCCGAACCACTGCGGCACGTACTTGCCCTCGGAATGCGTGGGTACCGGCGCCTCCAAAAGGGCGGCGATCGTCGGGGCGATGTCCAGCTGGCTTATCGTGGGCCACTCGCTGCCGGGGGCGGGCACCGGGGAGACGCGCCCCGGAGGGCCGGCGCCGTCGGCCTTGGACCACACGGCGCGGATCCCCCGTCCGGCCGCAACCGCCGGCACCCACACCACCTCGGGCTCGCCGCCCCCGTGACCGCCGGCGTCCACGTGACCGTGGTCGGCCGTAACCAGCAACGTGACCTGGCCCAGGTCAAGGGATGCAACGATTTCCGCGAGGTATGAGTCGACCTGCGCGGCATACGCGAGGTACTCCTGGCTTGCGCCGCCATGTGTATGCGCGATGTCGTCGGTTTCTGAGAAGTACACGACCGTGAGCCCGCTGATCGGACCGGCCGAGAGGTGCCCGAGGGCAAGCTCGCGAACCGCGCGGTCATGCTCTCCGTGGGCGTCCTTGTCCGCGTCCGGAACCAGCGCCCTCGTCATGTCCTTTCCGTACAGCTGCTCCCAGCCACTCCAGCCGATGAACGTCGTGGGCAGCCCGGCCCGCCTCACGGCGGCGAAGATGCTGTCTAGACCGATCGGCCCCTCGTACCAGTTGGTCGTCACACCGTGCACGGTCGGCGAGGCGCCGGTGCCCAATGCCGCGGCCCCGGGGAGCGACAGCGACGGCAACTCGGTCCGGGCCGCCGCAACGGTGCCGCTGGCCATCAGGGCCTGCAGGGTTGGCATCCCGCTGGTCGCGTCGATCCTGAGGCCGTCGATCACGACCATGACCACGGCCGGGGTAAGTTGTTCAAGGCCGCCCGCCCCGGGCATGGGCAGCTGTTGGCGGTACGGGCTGTCATAGCCCACAACGCGGTCCCATAGCGTGAGCAGGGTCCGCTGGGCGCCGAACCCCGCCCCGGCGAGCAGGGCCAGGATCAGAACAAACGTAGCTCCAATGCGCAGGGGTCCCGGCTGTGGGCGGTACAGCCCCGGCTGTGCCGGGAGGGATGGTCGACGCACGCGGCAGGCCTCCCGATTTGCGGCTTTGCTTACTGCTTGCTTTGTCTAGACATTTCGCCCACGAGCTGCATTTCCTTTCTGCCCGGGGCGCCGGCGGGAATTGCTAAGCCAGGGCGGTGCCACGGCCGACCGCAGGAACTGCGTTCGAATGAGCCGAAGTGGCACCGGTGGCATCCTGGTACTTTCCACAGAGGGGGGAAGCGTTTGGAAACCAAGGAGTTCCTACGCCGCCTGAGCGAGGGGGTAGGGGTTTCCGGCTACGAGCACGGCCTTCATGACCTGATCCGCGAGGCGCTCGCCCCGTATGCCGGCGAATTTAGCACGGACGCGCTGGGCAACTGCGTGGCGGTCCGTCGCGGGTGCGGGGAAGAGCCGCGCGTAAGCGTTATGCTCGCGGCTCATCAGGACGAGATCGGCCTGATGGTCACGAAGATCGACGAGCGGGGCTTCCTGCGGGTGGCCCAGGTAGGCGGGTTTGATCCCCGTGTCCTCGTCGCGCAGGAGGTCGTCGTGCACGGCCGGCGGTCCCTGCCGGGGATAATCGGCATGAAACCCCCGCACATCTTGACCGACGAGGAGCGCAAGAAAGCCCCGAAGCTCGAAGACCTGTTCATTGACATCGGCCTGCCGGCAGGCGAGGCGCGCGAGACCGTGCAGGTTGGCGATGTCGTGACCTTAAACCGCGCGTTCACGGAACTGCACGGCGGGCTGGTGGCGGGCAAGTCGCTCGACGACCGGGCCGGCGTCGCGGCCCTGCTCGAGTGCCTCCGCCGCCTGCAGAGCCTGCGTCACGCGGCGGACATCTACGCGGTCGCCACAACACAGGAGGAGGTCGGCCTGAGGGGCGCCACGACGAGCGCATACGGCCTGCACCCCGACCTGGCCGTGGCGATCGACGTGTGCCATGCCGGCCCCGGCCTGGACGAACCCGGCGCCAGCGAGCTCGGCAAGGGGCCGGCGGTCGCGGTCGGCGCCAACATCCATCCCAAGCTACGCGACCTGCTGCTGGCGGTCGCGGCCGACTGCGGGATCCCGATCCAGCATGAGGTGTCGCCGGGCGCCACCGGGACCGACGCATGGGCGATCAACATCGCCCGCGCGGGGATTCCGACAGCGCTGCTGTCCATACCGCTCCGGTACATGCACACCTCTGTCGAAACCGCCGCGATGAGCGACGTCGTCCAAACCGGCCGGCTGCTGGCCGAGTTTTGCGGCCGCGTCGACCGGGCGCTTGTGGAGGGATTGCGGTGGAATTAAGATCTATCAGCGAACTGCGCGGCGTATCCGGCCAGGAGCACGAAGTCCGCACGTACCTGCGCCGCGAGCTTGAGGGGCATGTCTCCGAGCTTCAGTCGGATACGCTCGGCAACCTGTTCGCCCGCAAGCCGGCGGCCGCCCGCGGGCCCACCGTGATGTTCGCGGCGCACATGGATGAGGTCGGTTTTCTGGTCACAGCCGTCGACAAGGACGGGATGGTCCATTTCCGCACCGTGGGCGGCATTGATGCCGGCGTCATGCCGTCAAAGGTCGTTCAGATCGGCCCCAAGGCTGTGCCCGGGGTCATCGGGACCAAGGCCGTGCACCTGCAGTCGGCCGACGACCGGACAAAGCCGTTTGATCCCAAGAAACTCGTCATCGACATCGGCGCGGGCAGCAAGGAAGAGGCGCTCAAGCTGGTCCAGCCGGGCGACCAGGTGACCTTCGCCACGTCGTTCGGGGCTTTCGGCAACGGCCTGCACAAGGGCCGGGCGCTCGACGACCGCATCGGCTGCGCCGTGCTCGTCGAGGTTCTTAAGGGCTCGTATCAGGTGCCCGTCGTCGGCGTGTTCACCGTGCAGGAGGAAGTCGGCACCCGCGGCGCGGCGGTGGCGTCGTACGCGGTGCGCCCCGACATCGGGGTGTGCCTCGAGGGCACGGTCTGCGCCGATATCCCGGGGACCGAGGAGGATGCCGAGACGACCAGGATCGGGTCGGGTCCGGCCATCAGCATCATGGACGCCGGGACAATCCATCATCCCGGGCTGGTTCACCATCTGGTTGCAGTGGCCCGCCGGCATGAGATCCCTTACCAGTACCGGCGCGCGACCCGCGGCGGCAACGACGCCGCGCGGATGAGCCTGGCCGGCTCCGGCGCCAAAGCATGCGCCGTTTCGGTGCCCTGCAGGTACATTCACGGGCCGGTGGCCGTGGCAAGCCAGAGTGACTTCGAGAACGCAGTGAAGCTCCTGCGTGCCTTCCTGGAGAGCATCGGCAGAGGGGAGTTGAAAGTATGAAAGACCTCATTCGGGATTTCACCCAGGCCTACGGGCCGTCGGGCAACGAGGACCAGATCCGCGAGGTCATTCGCCGCGCGGTGGAGCCGCTGTGCGACCGCGTCTCGACCGACGCGCTCGGCAACCTGATCGCTTTCCGCCAGGGGCGGGGCGAACCGGTGCTCCGCCGCCGGGTGATGCTGGCCGCGCATATGGACGAGATCGGGCTCATCGTCACCCACATCGATGAGCAGGGATTCCTGCGTTTCGCCGAGGTCGGCGGCCTCTCCGCCCACGTTCTGATGGGGCAGCGGGTCGTGTTTGGCAACGGCACCGAGGGGTCTATCGGCAACGAGCGGGTTGACGAGATCAAGGACCTCAAGCTCGACAAGATGTTTATCGACATCGGCGCGCGGAGCGCGGCCGAGGCCCGCGAGCACGTGGAGGTCGGCGACATGGCCGTGTACCAGCGCGGCGTGTCGGAGATGGGTACGCGCGTCGCCGCCAAGGCGATGGACGACCGGATAGGGTGCGTCGTCATCGCCGAAACCCTGCGCCGCCTCGGCGAATCCCCGCACGACATCCACGCCGTCTTCACGGTGCAGGAGGAGGTCGGGCTGCGCGGGGCGCGGACGTCGGCCTTCGCTGTTGACCCCCACTTCGGCCTGGCGTTTGACGTCACGGGCGTCGGCGACACACCGCGGGCGCGCAGCATACTCAACATGGAGCTGGGCAAGGGCGCGTGCATCAAGGCCAAGGACGCATCCCTGGTCGTGCCCCCGGCGGTCAAGAACCTGCTGGTCAAGACGGCCAAGGACAATGCGATTCCCTACCAGCTTGAGGTGCTGCCGGCCGGGGGCACGGACACCGCGGCCATCCAGCTGACGCGGAGCGGGGTTCCCGCAGGCTGCATCTCGATACCGACGCGGTACATCCACAGCCCGGTTGAGCTGCTTGACCTCGGCGACGTCGAAGCCTGCGTGGCCCTCGCCGTCAAGGTGCTCCAGGGCCCAATCGAGGTATAGCGCTGTGACCTCAGCGGCCGGCGGTCGGGGACGGGTCATCGTGGTCGGGTCCGGCGGGGCCGGGCTGTGCGCGGCGATCGCGGCGCGCGAGGCCGGAGCGGACGTACTGCTGCTGTCCAAGGCCCCGCTAGGCATGGCCAGTTGCACGGCGTACGCCGGCGGCGGGTTCACGGCGCCGGTGGACGGCCTATCGGTCGAGGAACATATGGCCATGACCCGCCAGGTCGGCCGCGGCCTGAGCGAACCGGCGCTGTCCGCGGCCGTCAGCGGCGGGGCGGCGGCGGCTTTCGAGCGGCTGCGCCAGTGGGGTGTCCGCTACGACACGCGGCGCGGCGGCCTGTCCGTCGGGCGCTACTCGATGGGCGGCAAGCTGAGCGGCACGGGGCTGACGTTGCCGCTGCGCGACCGGGCGATCGCCGCCGGGGTCGAGACCCGGGTCGGCCCGGTGGTTACGGCGATACTGAGGTCTGACGGGGGCCTTGGGCGGGCGGCAGGCGTCGAGTACTACGATCCCGCCAAAGGCGAGGTCGGGCGCGAGCCCGCGGCTGCCGTCATCGTGGCCACGGGTGGCGGCGGCGCGGCGTTTCCGCGCAGCGACAACCCCGCGCGGACCACTGGCGACGGCTACAGGCTGCTCTTTGCGGCAGGGGTCGAGCTCTACGACTTCGAGTTCGTGCAGTGGTACCCGCTCGGGTACGCCGACGAGGGCTTCCCGATCTGGATGATCGGGCTGCCGATCGTGGACCACGTGCCGCTGGAAAACTCGGCGGGCGAGCGTTTCTACGATAAGCTGCTGGCCGCGTGGGGGCTGCGCGGCGGCCGGGAGGCCAACCTGTTCGCCCGCGACCGCTCGGCAATCGCGATCGCGAGCGAGTACCAGGCGGGGCGAGAGGTGTTCCTGCGCTACGACCTCGCGCCGGCGGAGATGTTGGGACAGATAGATGAGTTGGCTGCGGCCAGGTTCCAGACCATCGGCGGGCCGCGTCCGGTGAGGGTCGAGCCCCTGGTGCACTACTTCTGCGGCGGTGCGGTGGCGACGCCGGACGGGGTCACATCGGTGCCCGGCCTGTTTGCATGCGGCGAGGTCGTGGGCGGTTTCGACGGAGCCAATCGCATGGGCGGCAACGCGCTGACCGCCGTCACCGTGATGTCCCAGCTTACCGGGGATAGGGCGGGGGCGTTTGCCGCCGGCGGCGGCGCAGGTCGCGCGGGCGCGGCTGCGGACGCCTCCGCCGCGCACGCGTGCGGCAGCATCGCGGAGTTGGCTGCGGCCTGGAAGGCCAACGCGGCCGAGCGGGCCGTGCCGGCCCCTTCGGGCGAAGGGCTGCGCGGGCGCATTCAGGCCGCCATCGGGCGGGGGCTCGGGCTGGTCCGCACCGACGAAGGGATCAGGGAGTGCCAGGAGCAGTTGGGTCAACTATCGATGGTGTTGCCGGACCTCGTTTCGGCGACCGCCCGCGACAGGTTGCTCGCCGTCGAGTGTGTGAGCATGCTCGCGGTCGGCGCGCTGGTCGCACGGGCCGCGGGTCACCGCCCGGAGAGCCGGGGCGTCCACTACCGCACCGACTTCCCGGCCGAGGATGAAGCATGGCGCAAGCACATCGTACTCACACCAGCGGCGGATGCCGCGGCGGCGGCCGCCGCGGCGTATGCCGGCCTGCCGCAGGCCGGCATACGTTACGCGGGTGTCGGCGAAGTCGTGCTCTAGCAAGCTGACAGCGCGCGATAGCACGCTGATTGTCCGGGCCGCGCGGTGTATACTGTGAAAAACGTGCTCGCCGCGCCGTGCGGCGCTGGCGCAAGGAGGCAGACGATTGAAGGAAAAGGTCGAGAAGGTGCTGGGCACAATCCGCCCCCGGCTTGAGGCCGACGGCGGTGGCGTGGATCTAGTCGATGTCACGGCTGACGGTGTCGTCAAGGTCAGGCTGACCGGCGCGTGCGGCGGCTGCCCGTTTTCGACGATGACGCTCAAGAACGGTATCGAAGCCGTGCTGAAGAACCAGATTCCGGAGGTCAAGTCGGTCCAGGCGGTCCAGTAGCTCGCAAGGTAAATCGGGCGCTTCGTTTGCTTTGCGGATTGCGCCCAGCTTATAATTGATGTGCGAAAAGACGCGCCTATAGCTCAGAGGATAGAGCACCGGCCTCCGGAGCCGGGAGCGCAGGTTCGAGTCCTGCTAGGCGCGCCATTTCTTTTAGCTTCGCTGTCCACGCGAGATCAGATCGAGGTGGCCAATCCCCTAGAGTTCCTTGGCCTCTAGTCCCATTCGCAGAATCCCCAATCGATCTCGCG
>JAUYEG010000088.1 GCA_030691505.1 Bacillota bacterium
ATCTTGCCGGTGTTCTTGATGATGGTCTTGGCGACCCACTGGTTCTGGTTCTGGTCCCCGTAGACCTTGTAGGCGCAGGTCAGTATCTCGTTTCTTGTGTGGAGGTTCACGTCCAGCTTGATCTTGCTAGGGTCGTACGCGGTGCTTGGATGGGTCATGGCGATTAAGAAAAGGGTCCCGGACCCGGCCATCAAGAGGGCAAGCATGATGACCAGCGCCAGTTTGATTGTTCTGCTCATCTAAGACGTCCTTTCGCTAAAGGGTCTGACCCTGTCGGTCAAGGAGCTTCATGGTAAATGTTAACACAAGGCAGAATACCTGCCAGGGTTGATATCGGATTTATCTCGTGCGACCTAGTATCCCGGCGCCGGGTGGATGCACTACCTGCACTTGTCCAAGAACAAGCGGCAGGCGTCTTCGACTATCGTATCTAACGGGGTCACAGGGAGATCCAGCTCGCTTATCGCCCTTGCCGGGTCGTAACACATGCATGTCGCCAAGACCTGCGCGACCTCCCTGGTCACCGGCGGTTTCCGTCCCGTCAGCTTCCCGGAAAACGCGCCAAGGAGACCGCGGGCGATCAAGGTCTTGTCAGGCCACTGCTTTGTCGCAGGTGGCACCCCGAGAGCCGATGCGATCTTTTCGAACAGCTCCTCGTAACGGACGTTATGTCCGCCCAGGATATAGCAGCGCCCCGGCCTTCCGCGGCCGAGCACTTTGACCATCGCTCTGGCGACGTCACCTGCTCCGACTACGTTTGTACCGCCCGAAGGGTAGCGGCGCGGGGCCTTGCTCACATATGAGAACAGGCTCTCCACGGAGCCCGGTAGCGTGCAGTATGGCCAAAGCACAAAGGTCGGGTTTACGATTATCCCCCTTATCTTGCCCTCATCCGTATATATCTGTACCAGCTCCTGGGCGCGGCGCATGGAGTCGAAGCAGGGAAGGTGGAACCGGTCTGCCATGTAGGGGGTCTCCTCGGTGCCCGGCTCGTCCGGCGTCCCGAATCCAAAGGAAAAGGCGGAGCCGACGTGAACGAGGGTCTCAGCGCCAGCCCTGGACATTGCGACGAGGAGGTTGCGGGTACCGCCGAGGTTTATAGTGTCTATCCGGTCTGCTCGAGGCGGCCAGAAATCCCCGGCACGTTCGCAGTGAAAGACGGCCTGCATCCCCTGGAGCGCGTTAAGCGTTGACTCCGGGTCCAGGATGTCGCCGGGCACCCTCTCATAGGGCAACCCGTCAAGCTCGGCCGCGTCGCTTTGCGGATCCAGCATCGCTCTGACGGTAAAGCCGTTTTCAACGAGTTCCCTTGTGAGGCTACTTCCCAGGACTCCCTCGGCTCCTGTGACCAGGACTGTCAAAAGTTCCACCCTCTATCGTGTTGGCGGACAACATGCGGTTTCACCAAGCTGGCTCCTGAGGCCTGAGCCGTGTTAGGAGAGCCCGGCGCCGCACTCTCCGCAGAACTCCGCGTCGGCCTCCTCCACTG